>JAPLTE010000101.1 GCA_026398235.1 Verrucomicrobiota bacterium | reverse complement strand
GTTGATCACGGAGACCTCGGATTCATCCCCGGCGCTCACGATCACCAGAGGCACAGGCGTCGGCTCGGTAACTCTCAGCGGCGGGATTGTGGTGGGAAGCGGCGGACTGACCCTTGTCAACAACGGCACTGGGGCTGGAACGTTCCAGGTCACCACGGGAAACGTGACCAGCACGACCACAGGCAACCTCACCCTCAAGGCCAATAGCGGGACGGCCATTACGATTTCGGCTCCCAGCATCAACCATTCGGGCAGCATCACCAACTCCGGCATCGGCACGGGCACCACGACCATTAGCGGCGAAGTGGGCAGCAATGTGACGGCGATCAACCAGAACAGCACGACCTCTGCGCTGACGATCAGCGGGGGGATCGTGGTCAACAGCGGCGGCACCACCCTTACCAACACGGCGGGCACTAAAATACTCACCGTATCGGGTGGGGTGACCGGAACCGGCAATTTGATTCTCAACAATAATAGCGCGACTACCGAGGGGGTTGCGCTATCGAATACGTCATCGATCGTTACCGTGAACAATATTGGCACGATCACCAACTCCGGCAATAGCACCGGTTCGGTGTCCATCAACTTCGGAATCGGCAGCAATGTGACGGGGGTTTATCAGAACAGCGCCACTTCCGCATTGCTTTTGAATGCAGCCAATATTTTCTCCGGCGGCTTGTTTGTCACCAGTGGAACCGCGAGCACCAATGACGCCGCTGGTTTTAGTGACGGTGCAATTACAATTGGGGCGGGGGGAGGCAGCGCCAATGCAACATTGCTTACCACTGGAAGCCTGGGGGGCGATTACGCCAACGCGATCACCGTGCAAGCCGGTTCTTCTGGCAATACCCTGTCCATACTGGGGCAGACCAGCAGCCAAACCTTCTCCGGGGAGATCGCCCTCAATAACGCGTTGACCCTGGCGAACTTGACGGCGGGGCGGACGACCACTTTCTCCAATACGATTACCGGCAGCTCCGCAATCACCATCGGCAGCGGCAACTTGGGGACCGTGGCAATCACGGGAGCCAACGGCAGCAGCTACACGGGCGCCACCACGGTCAGTGCGGGCACGCTTGCTTTTAGTACCCACGGCTTGGGCGATGGCAGCGCGACCATCACTCTCGCGGGCGGCACCCTTCAATATGCCGTAGCCGCCAATACGCAGGATGTGAGTTCCCGGTTGAGAACCACCGGAGCCGACGGGCTCAAGATAGACGTGAACAACAACGCCGTGGTTTTCGGAACGGCTCTCACGTCCGCCAATATTGCCGGGAGCAGCGGTCTCACCGTGACCTCGACCGAACCGGGGGGTTCGCTCACCCTGACTGGCGCCAACACTTATACAGGCCTGACCACCATCGGCACGGCCACGGCCAACACCGGTACACTGAAGCTCGGCACGGGAGCGACCCTCAACAGCGGCAACAACGTGACCCTCCTCGCGGGCGGCACATTTGACATCAATGGCAACAACCAGACGTTAGGGACAGTGACGAACGCAGGGAATATTACAAACACCGGAGCAAGCAAGACGCTGACCATCGGCAACGGCTCTACGGGCGCGGGTAGTTTTACCGGGGCAATGGATGTGATTTGGAACCAGGGTGCCACGAGCAGTTCGCTTACCGGGGCCACTGGTTTTACGAACACGGGCAATCTTACGTTGAGCGCCAACGGAGCGGGAACAATCGGGGTTACAAAGGTCAACAACTTCGGGACAGTCACCAACTCCGGCGCGGGCACGGGCTCGGTGACTATCAGCGGGACTATCGGTGGGAATGTCACTGGGGTCACTCAGAACAGCGCCAG
>JAPLTE010000133.1 GCA_026398235.1 Verrucomicrobiota bacterium | reverse complement strand
CGATCGCCAGCGCATCCGGTTTTAGCACCATTGTAATCGATGCCGGGCACGGCGGGCATGACCGGGGCGGCATCCCGGGGCAGCGGGCTTGCGAAAAGGAGTTGACGCTTGATGTTGCCCGTCGGCTCCGCGGCATTCTCAATGAGAACGGCTTGAAAACCGTGATGACGCGATCCGATGATACTTTCATCCCGCTGCCCCAACGCGCGGCCATCGCCAATGCGAATCCCGACGCTCTTTTTGTGAGTATCCATTTTAATTCTGCCATCCGCAGCGGAGCCAATGGATTCGAGACCTTTTACTACAACCCAAAGGCGGCGGCGGTCGCCGCACGCATTCAAGCCGGGTTGATGCGGGTGGAGCCAGTCGAGAACCGGGGCATCAAGCGGCGCGCCTTTTATGTCCTGCGCAAAACCCGCATCCCCGCCGTGCTTGCCGAGTGCGGATTCCTCACCAACCGCGCAGAAGCCGCGCTCTGCCAGCAACCTGCGCACCGGCAGAACCTGGCCAGCGCGATTGCAAAGGCCATTGAGGCTTCGCGGTAGGGGTCACGATGGAAAGTGTTGCCTGCGCACCCACCACTGGGAAAAGCGGTTGGCGCCTACAATCAATGCAACGCTAAGGCTCAACTGAACTGCGGTCCCCAGGATTGCCCCCAGGTCGGTTAGAAAAGCGTCCTTCAGGTCTATTGGCATCTTGTCAGATCTCTGAAGAATCGAAAACCAGCGGATGACTAAAACGAAGGCTTTATGTACAGCCATGAAAAAGCCGATAATCCCAACGGCTCCAAATGCAATCGGCGCAAAATTCCGGGTGTCGGACGCGATCTGAGGAGCATTACCCAAACCGGACAGGAGCCGCTCGGCCAAAGGTTCGCTGAAACGGAAAAGCACGTAACCTAAAACCAAATAAAGAACTGTGGGCGAAAAAAGCGCTATACCCAATCCTGCCGTAAAATTCCCCTGATTGAGCATCGTCTGACGAAAAGCCATCCCGATTACGCCGTTGGCCAAATAGCTCAAGCTTTCGAACCACGCAAAAACCGCGAACAGCCGAAGCCCCAATATAGTAAAGTCTCGCTTATCCATCGCATCGACTTTCTCTCAATTCAAAGCGGCCTTGCAAGCTAAAGCTGAAACGGATGATGCCCTCTTCAGCGCCAAAGGCGCGGCCCCATACCAGCCTAGGGCGAAGCCCTAGGTCCTCCGGTCAACAAACGATTAGGGCTGAAGGCCCGCACCATCCATTGTCCCGGCTCCAGCCCTATTCCGTACGCCACCTTTCGTCATGCCCTCTGAAATTGAGGCGATCTCTACTCTTGGCCCCGGTAGGGTTCGGTGGTTGAATAAAGGCATGATTGTGAGTTGCGCAGAGATGAGAACCATCGAGGAGCGGGCGTTTGCCAAAGGGAGCACGGCGGAGGGATTGATGGAAGAGGCGGGGGCGCAGATGGCGCGCGCGGTGATGCAGTTTTTCCCCGTGCCGGGCGCGTGCCAGGTTTTTATTGGCAAGGGTCATAACGGCGGGGATGCGCTCGTTGCGGCGCGGCATCTTGCCCAGCAGGGCTGGCGCATCGATGTGCACGAGAGTTTTCAGCGCGAGACGCTCGCGCCGCTGGCGCGCAAGAAGCTCGACGAGACGCTCGCCGTACGGGAACTCTTTCTCTTGCCGGAGTCCGCTCACTTCGATTATCGCCCGCGTATTGTGCTCGATGGATTGCTCGGGATTGGCGCGAAGGGGGCATTGCGGGAACCGATTCGGCAAGGCGCCCGCGAAATCAACCGTCTGCGGCGGGAGGACGGGTTTGAGGTGTTTGCTTTGGACGTCCCCTGCGGGCTCGATGCCGATACCGGCGAGGCGGACCCGGATGCGGTGGTGGCCGATTTCACGCTCTGCGTCGGGTTTGCCAAGCGCGGAATGCTCGCGGATTCAGCGCTCGATTTTGTGGGCCGCCTTGCAGTGCTGCCGCTGGCGGAATTTGAGGTGCAACCCAACGGAGAAACCGTGGCGACTCCTCGCGAAATGGCTCCTTTGCTGCCTTTGCGCCGTTTCAGCACGCACAAGGGGGAGTGTGGGCGGGTGGGGATTGTGGCCGGTTCGCGTGGACTCACGGGCGCTGCGATCATGGCGGCAAACGCGGCGGTGCGCGCCGGAGCCGGGCTGGTTTCGCTGTTTGTGAAGCCGGATATTTACGAGATTGCGGCCTCTGCTGCGATGCCTGAAGTGATGGTGCGACCGGTGGACAGCTATCTCGCGGTGCTGGAGCATTCCTGGGAGGCAATGGGAATCGGGCCGGGACTTGGACATGACGATGGAAAGGAAATATTAAAGATTATTGAAGAATTTAAGGGGCCGATGGTGGTGGATGCCGATGCGCTCAATCTGCTCGCTGAAAATCCGCACTCACTGATGCATGCAGCGGGACCGCGCTTGCTTACGCCTCATCCGGGAGAGATGGCGCGGCTTTTTCCGGCTGGCGCGCAGCTTTCGCGCAGAGAAACGGCGGAGCGCTATTTGCAAGCCCAGGCGGAGAGCCGTTCACCCGTCACGCTGCTGCTCAAGAGCGCGCGCTCCCTTGTGGCGGAAAGGAAACGGGCAGGCGGGCTGCGGATTTCCTGGAACACCGCGGGACACCCCGGCATGGCATCGGGAGGAATGGGGGATGTGTTGACGGGAACGTGCGCGGCTATGGCAGGCCAGGGGCTCGCGCTTTTCGACGCCGGGCGCGTGGGAGCTTGGATATGTGGACGGGCCGCCGAACGGGCGCTCGCCGCCCATCAAAGCCAGGAGTCGCTTGTGGCAACCGATCTGTTGGGAGAGTTTGGAGGAGCTTTTCGGGATTTGCGCGATCCGCAGGCGTGTTAGGTTGGTATTAACTTGCCCTCGGGGAGCCGGTGCCTGAATTTGATCCCATTCGCGCATGAAAAGTGGAGGCAAAAATCCCAGCAAAGAACTTTATAACGCCCTGCGCCGCCTGCCTTGGGAACAGCTCTGGGGGGAGGAAGTGGCCCGTTTTAATCGTGCGACTGCGCAGGAGCGCATCTCCCGGGTGGCTGTGATTCGGGCCGTGGGCGTCGTCTTTTCTGAAAGCGGCCCGGAGGAACAGCGGCCGGAAGTCCAACAGTGGCTGGTCGGGTTGCTGCAAGACCCGGCTGAAAAAATCCGGCGCTATGCGATGACGGCCCTCCCCAAAATCGGCGTGGAAAAAAGCGGGGAAGCGGAATTGCTCGCATTACTGAACACGACCACCGCAGAGCGCGAAACGAAATTTTTGGGACGCACCTTGGATAAGATTGGCGGGGTCGCGACATTGAAGGCATTGGAGCGCGGGCTTCTTCCGCAAACCGAGCAGAAGGTGAAAGCCAGCTTGGCCCGCGCGCAAAGCCCAAGCACCGTGCGGATGGACGGCGTGCTCGCGGATTTCGCCGGGCTGCGCATCCACCTGCGAGGCCGCAAAGGTCTGGAGCAGATCGTCAAACAGGAAGTGGAGGCGAACCCTACGACACGCCGCAAATTCCGCGTTGTGGAAATCGGCAGCGGCTTGGTGGTGCTCCAGCCGATCGCTTCTTTTTGCCTGGGCGACATTTACGCGCTCCGGTGTTTCGGCACGGTCGGCTTTGTGCTTGGGACGGTTCACGCGACGCAATCCGTTGAATCCATCGCTTGCGTGATCGCCTCGCCCTTGTCGCACCGCATTTTTAAAATCTTCACCGAAGGGGTGATCCGGTATCGCTTGAACTTTGTCGCAAAAGGCCACCAGCGTGGGGCGGTGCGGGCGATTGCCAACCGCGCTTACACACTCTGCCCGGAGATTCTCAATGACGCGCGGAATGCCCCCTGGTCCGTCGAAATTCACCCCACGGGGCGGGGGAACTCTGTAGAGCTGAGCCCGCGTTTGTCGCCCGATCCGCGCTTTTCCTATCGCCAGGCCGATGTCCCCGCGGCTTCGCACCCGCCTTTGGCTGCCTGCATGGCCCGGCTTGCAGGCAAGAGGGAGGGGGAAATTGTGTGGGACCCGTTCTGCGGCTCCGGCCTGGAACTGGTCGAACGGGCGCTGCTCGGAGGAGTGCGAAGCGTGCTTGGAACCGATCTGAGCCCGGAAGCCATCGGCATCAGCAAACGGAACTTCGCTGCCGCAAATCTGTCCGTCGCCACAGCGCAATTCAACTGCTGCGATTTTCGGGATGCCGTGGACGACCTGGGGCTCAACAGCGTCACCTTGATTGTGACGAATCCGCCGATGGGCAGACGGGTTCCGATTGCCGACCTGCGCGGGTTGATTGCAGACCTCTTCGATGTCGCAGCCAAAACACTCAAACCCGGCGGTCGGCTGGTATTCGCGAATCCATTGCCGGTTGGGGGGTGCCCAGCCGCATTGAAATTGGAATCCCGGCAGGTGGTGGATTTCGGCGGCTTCAATTCCCGTCTCGAATTTTATCGAAAGCTGCCGCGGTGAGGGTGGTGGGACGCAGATGATGATGACTGGTATTACTCGCTTTGGAAGGGATCGAAGGAAAGATGTTCACGCCGATGGCGCCGCCGATGATTGACGCGCTGGCCGGCTCGTTACTGCTGGCGCTGACGCTTGCCCCAGTGCTGGCGTTCAACCGGATCGAAAAGAGCCTGCTTGCGGAGTTCCCGGACGAGATCGCCAATATCTGGACGCGCCTGCCCCGAATCGAGCAGGGCGCTTTGGCTCTTGCTCCCATGGGCTTTTCAAGGTAGCAATGGGTCGGATTTTCAAAAGAGGTAGCAAAATCGGTAGCAACGCCCGGTTTTATTTACATATCAAGGAAATACCCAAGTCGCTGTATACGAGGGACTTGCGGGCCTATAGCTCAGCGGTTAGAGCAGGGGACTCATAATCCCTTGGTCCCTGGTTCGAATCCAGGTGGGCCCACTTCTTCGCGTTTCCCTCTGGGGAGTGCTGGGGAGGCGGTCTCGGCTCTTTATCCGCTGGATGGCTGCGCGCTCGGAGCATAGGTCACCGAACGATCCAAAAAAAGCATTCTATGCAGATTGACGACCGGCAATCACTTTTTTCCATCCCCACTGGCCACCCATCATGACGCACAGTGCTGTCAGGGCAAAATCAACTACGGGAGCAAACCGAGAAGAGCCCCTGAAAGCAGGATTTTTTGAATCAGTTTCATAATATTTCCTCCAAGCGTACAGAGTCGAATGCAACCGTGTGCTGCGCTTAATGTCCGCTTGGGTTCCGTGATCCCCGGAACCAGTTTACGCTGCTTTGGCGGCAATCCGCTGGATGGCGGCGCCCAAGGCTGCGATATTCAGCGGTTTGACGAGGTGTTCCTCAAAACCGACGGCCAAGCTCTGACGAATATCCTCTTCCGTCCCGAAGCCGCTGATGGCGATGCCGGGAATCTTTGGGCGGGTGGATCGCAATTGCCGCATGAGGTCGCGTCCGTTGCCATCCGGCAAGCCCAGATCGCTTAGCAACAGATCAAACTCCCACTGCCGACTCAATTCCAGGGCATGTTTGAGGTCTCCGGCGATCCGTACTTCGTGCCCCTGATTTCTGAGCAAGCGACTCAAAATGCGCGCCGTATCCCCGTGATCTTCCACCAGCAAAATCCTCAAACTACGCGGGTGGGCAGGGGGCGATGGGAGGGCTGGGCTTTTTATAGAAAGGGTGGACTCCTCGACCAAGGGAAGGGTGACGCAAAAAGTCGCTCCCAGCCCCAATCCCTCGCTTTTCGCCTCAATCGTCCCCCCGTGCAATTCCACCAGCGACTTCGATAACGTCAGCCCAAGCCCGAGCCCCCCGAGGGCACCGCTTTCCCTGCGCTCGATCTGCTCGAAGGGGTTGAAGATACGAACCAAATCCTCCGCCGCGATGCCTCTGCCGCTGTCTTTGACCTCTGCCACGACACTCTGCCCGACGCGTCGGCACTCGATGCCGATACACCCGTCCTTGGGGGTGAACTTCAGGGCGTTTTTGAGCAGGTTCCAAAAGACCTGTTGGAGACGGGCGGTATCCGCCAGAATCGGATAGGGTTCGCCTTCGCACTTCACACCGAAATGAATCCGGCGCACCTTGATGTCCTCCAAGCATACCTCCACGGCCCGCTTGATAATCTCGCCCAGATCGACTGGGCGTTTGTCCAGCTTGATTTTCCCGCGAACAACCCGCGTCACGTCGAGCAGATCGTCGATCAGGCGCGCCTCCAGTTCCACGTTGCGGTGAATCGTCTGTATATCCTTTATCAACGCATCAACAAGGCTCTCATCCGCTACCAAAGCTGAAGTAAGGGCCAGGACCGGCGTCAGAGGGGTGCGCAGTTCGTGGGAAAGGATGGCCAGAAAGCGATCCTTGGCGCGCGAAGACTCCTCGGCGGCTTCCTTGGCCCGCTCTGCGGAGAGCTTGGCGGCTTTGAGCCCCTCCTCCATTCGCTTGCGCTCGGTGATCTCCTCGATCATAAGGAGGTGGATCGGATGGGTTTTATCTTCCACATACATCGGAGCAATCGTCATATTGATCCAGACGTGGCTGCCATCGGGGCGAAGATAACGTTTTTCCATCTGGAAGCCGGGTATTTTGCCGGCATTCATCTCCGCCATCTTATCCAAATCTGCTTGGATATCCTCGGGATGTGTGATGCTCATCCAGTCGATCTGCACCAGTTCCTCCACAGTTCTACCCGCAATTTTGGCGAACATCGCATTCACGGAATAGAAACGCCCGTTGAGTGAGTCCACCACGGCAATGCCGAGAGGCGCTTCATTGAACATGCTTTTGAACCGGGTCTCGCTCACCCGCAATTCATCCTCCGCCTGCTTGCGCTCTTCCAACTCATTTTCTAACTGCTCATAGGCCGCCTTGAGTTCGGCGGTCCGCTGCGCCACCTGGTTTTCCAGATTGGTTCGCAGCCGGGCCAGTTCCAGGTGAATCCCCACGCGCGCCAGCAGGTCTTCGCGTTGGAACGGCTTGGAGATGAAGTCCACCCCGCCGACCTTCAACCCTTTCACCCGCTCTTCCTGTGCCGTGGTGGCGCTGATGAAGAGCACGGGAATTTCGCGGCTTTCCTGCTGCTCCTTGAGCCGCCGGCAAACCTCAAAACCGTCCATGCCCGGCATGCGAATGTCCAGGAGAATCAACTCTGGGGGACTAGAGGCGACCGAGGCCATGGCCAGCTCGCCGCTGTCGGCAGGACGGATATTGTAGCCCTCGGCCGCCAGAATATCCGCCAGCAGCTTCAGAGAAGCCAGCGTGTCGTCAACCACCAGGATGGTTCCTTTGCTCGTCATTTCTTAGAAGATGATCATTTCTCCGTAATGCCTGGAGGATGGGAGTGTAGGAAAATCTGTCGGCATGGTAGACCAGCGTGCCTCCCAACGCGGGATCCAATTCCGAAATATGATGGATGAATTCCTCAATACGCCGCACATCCAGCCGAACCAAGGCATCGGCGAGCTGCTCGCGCACTTCTTGTGGCAGCGCGGCGAAGGCCTCTGGCCGCAGGGGAAAACTCTGCTCTTCCGCCATGACAGGCTCCACTTCCTCATAAACGTATTCTACACCAAGATTGCGCGCCATGCAGTCGTAAATCTCGCTCGGCCGGTAAGGTTTGCGGATAAAGTCATCCATGCCAGCTGCGAGCACCTCCTCGCGCTGCTCGGCAAATGCCGAGGCGGTCAGCGCCACAATCTTAACCTCCCGTCCGCCTTCCAGCGCGCGGATGCGCCGGGTCGCTTCCAAACCATCCATCACCGGCATCCGGCGATCCATCCAGATCAAATGCGGGCGCCAAACTTTGAACGCCTCGACTCCGTCTGCGCCGTTCTCGGCGACGCGCACGCGCAACCCAACCTGCTCCAGTAGCTCCTGTAATAATAGCCAGTTGGTTCGCTCATCTTCCACGATCAGAAGCCGGTATTCGGGCTGGCCTGGGGCCAGCCCGGTGACCTTTCTCTGCTCTATGGTCACCGCCTCCATCACCTCGGTTTTCTCCACCAATTGCACCGGCAATTCCACCCGGAACAGCGATCCCCTGTCCGGCACGCTCTCTAAATAAATGGATCCACCCATTAATTGGACGTACTGCCGGGTAATCGCCAACCCCAACCCGGTTCCCTTTTGCGCGGAGGGCTTGCCCACTTGGACGAAGGGCTCGAAAATGCGGCTCTGGTCTTCGGCGGCGATGCCAATGCCCGAGTCTTCCACCTCGAAAATCAGCCGCTTTTGCTTGGGGGATTCCGCCGGATTTGCCCCCACCCGCACGGTCACGCCGCCACGCTCGGTATACTTGATGGCGTTGCCCACCAGGTTGATGAGCACCTGGCGCAACTTGGCGGCATCTGTCTGGACAAACCGGGGAAAGGAGCTGGACGGATCGAAGTTCAAGAGCAGTTCCTTCTCCTCCGCCCGCTGCCGCATCAAGTCCGTGATGTCCCGCATCATTTCGCCGAGGTCAAAAGGGGCGGATTCCACCACGATGCGCCCTGCCTCCACCTTGGCCATGTCCAAAATGTCATCAATGAGCGCAAGAAGATGCTCGCCGCTGCGGTTGATGATGGCCAGTTTTTCGCGTTGCTCCTCCGAAAGTGCCGGATCATTGTGCAACAGGCTGGAGAAACCTAAGACGGCGTTCAAGGGCGTGCGCAACTCATGGCTCATATTGGCCAGAAAAATACTCTTGGCCTTGCTGGCCACTTCCGCTTTGTCTTTTGCGAGAATCAGCTCCGACGTTCTCTCCTGGACGAGTTCTTCAAGGTGATCGCGGTGCCGGCGAAGTTCTTCCTCTGTTTGCTTCATCGCATCGAGCATCTCGTTGAGGCCCGCCCCAAGGCGGGCGACTTCATTCACGCTGGAAACCTCCATGCGCATGTCGCGACGCCCCTCGCGAATCTGATCCGCAATCGCGAGCAGCTTATTGAGCCCGGATGTCAGCCGGTTCCCGATGAAAAAGGCTAGCAGGGAACTGGCAAAAATAGCCAGCAGCGTGAGGAAAACGGCATTGCGGACGACACCCATGATGCTCTTTGCTATCACCTCTTGCCCTACCCCAATCCGCGCCCAGCCTATCAAATCTCGGTTGTTACTAATGATCGGAGCCGCGAGGTCGATGAGATCCGGATCGGAATGGAGGATCCGCATCTTTGGAGGAGTTTCTAACAGGGACCGGCTGATTTTATCCGCAACATACATCCCCACACGTGAATTTTCGGTATGGGCCAACACCTTGCCCCGGGGGGTGAGGATCATCGCATAGCGCACGCCGGGGTAACGCTGATGGGACTCGACGAGTTCTTTGAGCCCCGCGAGATCCTGAGTCAAAACCCAGAAATTGCTGCTGGTGGCCAGCGACTGCACTTGAGCCCACGCGTTTTCCAAACTCTGTTGCTTGAGAAAATCGCTTTGGCGTTTAACCAGGACAAAGATGAAGAACGTCATGAGCATCAACTGCACAAGGGCCACCCCCAAAATCAGTTGATGACGAAGCTGGTTCGGCCAGAGGCGCTTTAGCTCATTGCATTTCCATGACATTTTCCTCGTAACCTTTTTCTCGCACGACCGACCGATACTTTTTCATAAACTCGACCACCGGCGTGTAAGTCTCATCCGTAGCGTTCTCAAATTCCGGAACATTAATGGCTCTCAATATCCTCCGCCCCTCTTCTTGGGCCTGCAACCCCAAAAGAAGCGAAGCCATCTTGTCCACCACCTCTTTGGGAACGTCGTCCCGGACCACCAACGCGTTGTTGACGAGGGGAGGCGTCTCCCATTTGGCCACCAACTCGGCGGCGATTTGGGGATTTTCTTCCGCAAAGGCTTTCCAGCGCAGCGGCAAAGTGGCTGCGGCCGCGCTATTGCCCAGATAGACGCTCATGATGGACGATTCCTGAGAGCCGACAAAAAGGCGTCTGATGTCACGGCTGACATCCACCCCATGGGTTTGCAGAAAATACAGCGGCAACATGGTGCCGCCTAGCGATGTCGGATCCGCAAAGCTGATCGTTTTCCCCTTCAGGTCAGCCAACTCGCCGATCCCGCTATCTTTTCTGACCAGGATGATCCCCCGGTAATCCGCGTCGCGCCCCGCCTTGGCAAAGACTCGGTAGCCGTGCTTCCAAGACTGCATCGCCAGGTACCCGTTGCAATAGGCGAAATCGAAAAAACGCTCGTAAAGCCTCTTTTCAAAATCTTCAACGGAACGCGAAGTCACTAAATCCACACGGTATCCGGGAATTTCCCGGCCCAGATATTCCGCCAGAAGGCTGTAAGCCGCATGAAGTTTTTGCGGGTTATAGTAGGGAAACACCCCCAAAAAAAGCACCTTTTCCTCGCCGGGCGGCGCGCCGGAAAACTCCGGCGCGTAAGAACTCTTCTCTTGGCGCGAGCACGCCACCACAAACAGGCAAAAACAAGCAATGGCCCGTGTTGATGAAAATTTCATATTTTGGGAAGTGGCGATCCTCTACTTCTTACATCGTCAAAGCCTTCATTTATGAGCTTGCGAAGGAGGGGCGTCCAACGCGCCTTCCTGGATTTGTCATCTTTTTTGCTCGCCTCGTTGCGCCACCTTCGGATCAGACCTATTGCTTGCGCGATTTAGGCTTCTTGCAATCTTCAGGGTTCCGTCCTGTGCCCTCGTTTGCCTTCATGCGAGCTCGCATCACACAACCCCTTTATCAAAGGGCCTTGAGACGCACAGAACGGCCCATAAGGTGTTGCAGGAGATTGCGACTTTTCTTTGAAGTCCAAACGGGCTCCTAAGATAGGTGTAACTTGGGTTCTCGTTGGTTCCCGGATACCTGCACTTTGGGTTGCAAAGGTTTGCGTCATGGCGGGAGACATTCTCGGGGGCGTGCCTGATCCTTTGCCGCTCTCCGCAGGCTCTCTTCTTCTTTCTTTTGCCGGTCTGCTGCGGGCCGATTCTTTGGAGCCACGGTGCGGGGTTGCAGGGTACAATGGGCGGGGCTCGTTGGCTAAAGGAGTTCCTGTTTCCGGCTGGCGCAACGGCATCCATGCTGCTTTAATCCGCCGCGCATGGCTCTGGAGACCCGACTTCCCGGCGCGCGCCGCGCTTTGGCGCTGCTGCTGGCAATCAATTTTTTCAATTACATCGACCGCTATATTCTGGCGGCGGTGTTGCCGGAGATCCGCAAGGCGCTGTTTGCCGTGAACGATCCCAACGCGATGGGTAAGACGGGGCTGCTCTTCACGGTGTTTCTGGTGAGCTACATGGTCACGGCCCCGCTGTTTGGCTGGCTGGCTGACCGCTCTTCGCGGTGGATGCTGGCAGGGATCGGCGTGGCGGTTTGGAGTTTGGCCAGCGGCGCTTCCGGGCTGGCGGGGTCGTTTGCCGTTCTTCTGGTCACCCGCATTTTCGTCGGGGTGGGGGAGGCGGGATACGGCCCGGTTGCTCCGGTGTTGATCGCCGATTATTTCCCCGAATCGGTCCGAGGCCGGGTGCTTGCGTATTTTTACCTCGCGATCCCCGTGGGAAGCGCGCTCGGCTACCTATTTGGCGGCGTGGTGGGCCAACTGTGGGGGTGGCGCTGGCCTTTTTATCTCGTCACTTTTCCGGGAGTCGTGCTGGCCGGCTTCTGTTTTCTGATGCCGGAATCCCGGAGGCGGATGTCTGCCGGAATCCGGAGTAAACCCGTACGAATAGGGGCGGGGGTCAAGGGATTGCTGCGCAACCGCTCCTATCTTTATAACACGGCCGCGATGACGGCCATGACGTTTGCCCTGGGAGGGATTTCCGCTTGGGTTCCCAGTTATATTTACGAATACCGGGGCCAGCCGGATTTGGGACGGGTGAACACGATTTTCGGAGGCATCACAGTAGTGAGCGGGTTGCTGGCGACGCTTTCGGGCGGGTTGCTTGCGGATCGAGTGAAACGGCGCTATCCCGGCGGTTATTTTCTGGTCTCAGGGGTGGGGATGTTGATTGCGTTCCCGCTGATGATCGCGATGCTGTTCACGCCATTCCCGTGGTTTTGGGGGATGCTCTTTCTGGTGGAGTTCTTTCTCTTTTTCAACACCGGGCCCGCCAATGCCGCTCTGGTGGACGTGACTGCCCCCGGAATCCGAGCGACGGCTTTTGCATTGAATATTTTCGTGATCCACGCTTTGGGAGACGCAATTTCGCCGCCGCTCATCGGGGCCATTTCCGACCGGTGGAAGATGAATGTGGCGTTTTTGGCGGTGTCCGGGATGATCGCAATTGCTGGACTTTTATGGCTGCGCGGTGCAAAATACCTCCCAAACGACAGAAACGCCGCAATCGTAACAGAATTGTAACGCAGTCGCCATTTGGGCGTAACTATTCTCCCTAAAATACCCTCGATCATGAGTGCCCTCGTTTCCGCCTCCGCAGCCAATGTGGCCGACAGGCTTTCCCCAAATTCGAAAACGCAACACCTTTATAGGCTGCGCATTGCCGAGAGTCCCCACGACGTGGAGCTGGCACAGCGGTTGCGTTATGGCGTTTTCAACGTGGAAATGGGCGAGGGGCTTGCCAGCGCCGCAGAGACCGGCCTCGATGTGGACCGCTTTGATGCAGTCTGCGATCATCTCCTGGTGGAGGAAATCGCCACCAACACGCTCGTGGGCACCTATCGGGTGCAAATGGGCGACCGGGCGCTAGCGGCGACGGGATTTTACAGCGCCCAGGAATTTGACTTCACCCCATTTCTCGGGCGCGCTCACGAAATTGTGGAGCTGGGCCGCGCTTGTGTGCATAAGCAGCACCGCAATCTCGTCGTGCTCGGCTTGCTTTGGAAAGGCATCGTGAATTACGCCAAGGTGCATGGCGGGCGTTACTTGATCGGCTGCTCTTCGCTGACTTCGCAAGATCCCTCCGAAGGAATGGCGCTCTACCTGGCGCTCAAGGAGCGCTATCTGGCTTGTCCCGAGTGGCAGACGCGCCCCATGCCGGGTTATGAATGTATTGGGGAGCCGCTTACAACTCCCGTGCGTGCGCCGAAGCTGATGAGCGCCTATTTTTCGATCGGGGCAAAAATCTGCGGCGAACCCGCGCTCGATGCGGAGTTCAAGACGATTGATTTTCTGACGCTGGTGGATATCCAAGCCTTGCCCGCGAGTGTCGCGGCGCGGTATGAATTGCAATAAGGCTTTATTACAGCCCGCTGTTCATGACCAAAACCAGACGTTTTCTCCGGATATTACTCAGGATTTCCAAGTTTTTTGCCGCGCTTGCCGCAGGCGTGGTGCGCTATTATTTCACCGTGAAGCTCCCGGGGCGCTCGGGTTCCATCGCTGCCCGCGCAGCATGGATGCAGACCATGGCTCAGGGGTTCCTCTGGGCGCTCGGACTCAAACCCGTATGTGTGGGAACCCCGCCACGGGAAGGGATATTGGTCAGCAATCACGTGAGCTATCTCGATATTCTGGTTCACGCGTCGTTCATGCCCCTCGTCTTTATTTCCAAGGCGGAGGTGGCCCGCTGGCCGATCTTTGGACTGCTCAGCCGCTGGGCGGGAACGCTGTTTATCCGGCGCGAACTCCGCAGCGACGTCCTGCGCGTGGCGGCGGAGATGCCGCCGGTGTTGCAAGCGGGCCTTGTGCTTGCGTTTTTTCCGGAAGGCACCAGTTCGAGCGGCGAGGCGGTGCCAATGGTGGAAAACGGCTGGCAGATCACCCCGGCGTTCCTGCGCTATGAATTGGAAGCGGGCGACGGCGCGGTGGAAGACGAAGTCGCCTACTACCGCCCCGAAACAGTGCTCGGGCCCCACCTGCTCAATCTGCTCGGTAAACGGCATGTCCGCGCGACCTTGACCTACGGCCAGCCGCAATCCCCAGGCACGGACCGCAAGGCATTGGCGGCCCGGCTGCATGCGGAAGTCTGTGACTTGGGCTGCATCGCACCGGCCATCGGGGCCGTGGAGGCAGTGTGAGTACGATACTCGCACTCCGAACTTGAATTGACCAGCCAGGCGGATAGGCTCAATCTTCCTATGCAACTTTTGCCCGGCTTTCGCGATTTTTACCCGGAAGACTGCGCGCGCCGCAATTACATGATTGCGACGTGGCGCGAAGTCGCGCGCCGCTATGGTTTTGTCGAATTCGACGGCCCGATGCTCGAACCGGTGGAGCTTTACAAGAAAAAGAGCGGCGGCGAACTTGTCGGCCAGCTTTTCGATTTCACGGATAAAGGGGAGCGGCACGTGACGCTGCGCCCGGAGATGACGCCGACCCTGGCCCGCATGATCATCGCCCGGGAGCGCGATTTCAAGAAGCCGATCAAGTGGTTCTGCGCCCCACAATTTTTCCGTTACGAAAAACAGCAGCGCGGGCGGTTGCGTGAATTTGGTCAACTCAACTGCGATCTCATCGGAGAGTCCTCCGTGGCCGCCGATGCGGAGATGGTGGCGCTTGCGATTGACATACTGCGCGCGTTCGGGTTGAGCGGGGACGATTTCGTGGTGCGCGTGAGCGATCGCGATGCCTGGAAGGCGTTTCTGGATGCGCACGGCAGCTTTGATGAAGCGGGTCTCGCGGCCTTTTTGCAAATCGTCGATAAGATCGAGCGCAATAAACCCGAGGTGACCGAAGCGGCGCTCCAGCCTTTTGGGATCAGCCTCGAAGAGGTGCGGGCCTTTATCGCAAATCCCGGCACGCATTTCGAGCGATTCAACGCCCTCGCCGCCGAACTCGACGCGCGCGGTCTCAAAGGTTTTTACCAACTCGACCCCACCATCGTGCGCGGGCTGGCCTATTACACCGGCTTGGTGTTCGAGGTTTTCGACCGCAAGAAAACGCTGCGCGCTGTGGCTGGCGGCGGGCGCTACGACAATCTGATGTCCGCGATGAGCGATGGCAAGGTGACGCTTCGGGGAACTGATCGACGCCACGCCCGCCGCCGCCGGGAAGATGAAAACGTGGATCGCGCAGCGGCACGCCGCCGACGTCTATATCGTGATCGCCAACGAAACGCACCGCGTGGACGCGCTGGGTCTGGTGCAGCAATTGCGCGGGGCGGGATTCCGCGTCGATTACCCACTTTCCGCCGCGAAAGTCGGCAAGCAATTTCAGAGCGCTGAACAAGCCGGAGCGCGCTGTGCCGTTGTCGTTGGAGACGAATGGCCGCAGATCAAATTGAAGACCCTGGCAACAAGGGATGAGTGCCTCGTCGCGCTTGACGAACTCCCGGCTCGGCTCGGTTTCGCTTCTCCTGGCTTCCTGGTTTCCTGATTCCATTCCTTCCCCTTTATTTACCATGTATCGCACCCACCTCTGCAACGTCCTTCGCAAAGAACACATCGGCCAGACCGTCACCCTGTCGGGCTGGGTTAACTCCCGCCGCGATCACGGTGGCGTTATTTTCATCGACCTTCGTGACCGCGAAGGAATCACGCAAGTGGTCTTCCGGCCCGAGGAAAACCCGCAGGTTTCCGAACTCTCGCACGACCTGCGCAGTGAAGATGTGATTCAGGTTACCGGATGCGTCGCCGCTCGTATCGAGGGGACGGTTAACCCGAAGCTCGTCACGGGGGAAATCGAACTGATCGCCACGGAATTGAAGGTGCTCAACAAATCCGACGTGCCGCCGTTTCCGCTCGACTCCAAAATCGCCAACGAAGACCTGCGTTTGACCTACCGCTACCTCGACCTGCGTCGTGCCGAAATGACGCAGAACCTCAAGCTGCGCCACCGCGTTGCAAAATCCACCCGGGATTATCTCGACGAACGCGGCTACCTGGAAATTGAGACGCCGATCCTTTCCAATCCAACCCCCGAAGGTGCGCGCGATTTTCTCGTTCCTTCGCGGCTCACACCCGGTAGTTTCTATGCCCTGCCGCAGGCTCCGCAGCAATACAAGCAACTGCTGCAAGTGGCCGGGATGGAGAAATATTTCCAAATCGCCCGCTGCTTCCGCGATGAGGATTTGCGCGCAGATCGCCAGCCGGAATTCACGCAGATCGATCTCGAAGCCAGCTTCATTACCGAAGAGGAAATCCAGACGCTGGTGGAGGGATTGCTCGCCCGCATCTTCAAGGAATCACGCGGGATCGACATCCCGACGCCATTCCCGCGCCTGCCTTATATCGAAGCGATGAACCGCTTCGGTTCCGATAAGCCGGACCTGCGGTTTGGCGTGGAGTTGACTGAACTGAGCGATCTTTTCGGAGCATCCGAATTCAAAGTGTTCCGCTCTGTGCTCGACGGCGGCGGCGTGATCAAAGCGATCAACGCCAAAGGTGCTGCGGCGGCATTCTCCAAGGAACAGCTCAAAAAATGGGAGGAGTGGGTAAAAGTCGAATTCGGGGCCAAAGGACTTGCTTACATCCGGCTCAAAGACGGCGTGTGGGAATCGCCCATCGTCAAATTCTTCAGCGAAACGGAGAGGGCCGCGCTGGCCGAGCGCATGGGTTTTGAAGAAGGCGACGTGCTCTTCTTCGGGGCGGGCGCGTGGGAGCAGGTTTGCGAAATTCTGGGTCGGGTGCGGCTGCGCGTGGCGGAACTTCTCAAGCTCAACGAAGGCAGCGAGGCGCTGAATTTCCTGTGGGTCGTCGATTTTCCGCTCCTGGCCTGGAGCGCTGAAGAAGCCAAGTGGGTCGCCGTGCACCATCCGTTCACGCGTCCAAAGGCGGAAGACGTGGCGCTTCTGGAAGCCGGTGAATACGGCAAAGTGCGCGCGATCGCGTATGATGTCGTGCTCAATGGCGTAGAACTCGGCGGCGGTTCAATCCGCATCCACGAAAAGGAATTGCAGGCCCGGATGTTCGAGGTTCTCGGAGTCAATGCCGAGGAGCAGCAGGAGAAGTTTGGCCATCTATTGAAGGCATTTAGTTTTGGCGCACCGCCCCACGGCGGGCTTGCGCTCGGCCTTGACCGCCTGGTCATGCTCATCTGTGGTGCGGAAAGCATCCGCGGTTCCCGAAGAATAACCGGGGCAGCGACCTGATGACCCACTCGCCCGTCACCGTGGACTTCAAGCAACTGCGCGAACTCTACATCCAGAGCACAGCGAAGAAGGCGTAGGAGTCCGCAGATTTCGCAGATTAACGCAGATTCTACTCCTTCGTCGCTGCGGCCAGGGGGCGCACGAAGTCAGCGACACGCTGAGGCATATCTGCGAGTGCTCCGTATTCGGCGACGCGTTTGACAATGGCGCTGCCAACCACTACGGCATCCCCGTGCCGTGCCACTTCACGGGCTTGTTCCGCGTTGGAGATGCCGAACCCGACCGCAATAGGGAGGCTTGTAGTCGCGCGGATCGCGGCGACTCCGGCAGCGAGCGTGTCGGCGATGGTTGCTTGTTCGCCGGTCACGCCTTCACGCGAGACATAGTAGATGAACCCTTCGGCGCGCGCGGTCAGTTCGGCGACGCGCTCGGGCGGGGTGGTGGGGGCGATGAGCCGGATGCGCCGGACGTTGCTCGGCACGTCAAATTCCCCGTGGTCTTCGTCGGGCGGGAGATCCAGGAGCAAAACGCCATCCACGCCCGCCGCTTCGGCTGCGGTAAAAAAATCGCGGAATCCGAACCGGTAGACCGGGTTCATGTAGGTGTAGAGGACGATGGGAAGTTGCGATTTTTCCCGGATGCGGCGAACGCAATTCAGCACGCCGTGGAGGGTTGTGCCGCTGGCGAGGCCGCGTTGGGCGGCGAGTTGGTTGACGATGCCGTCGGCGACGGGATCGGAGAACGGCACGCCGAGTTCCAGGATGTCCACTCCGGCGGCTTCAAGGGCAAGCGCAAGGGCTTCGGTGGCGCCGAGGTTTGGGTCGCCCGCGCCGATGTAAGCAATGAAGCCGCTTTGGTTGCGTGCGCGCAAGCGCTCAAACGTCTGGTCGATCCGGTTCTGCATGGCCATTTTTAACTCTTACCCCTCCACGATTTGCAGCGTTGCTTTCTGACCCTGGCGGGCGGCGGCGATGGAGAGTAGGTTGCGGATGGCATCGATGGCGCGGCCTTGTTTGCCTACGATTTTGCCCACTTCACTTGCGGGCAGCTTCAACTGAAAAACCACTTTTTGGGAATGGTGACTTTGGGTGAGCTCCATCCCTTCGGAGGTTCCGAGGAGATTGACAATGAGGTAGCGCAGGAATTCTTCCATTTTGAAAAGTATTAAAAATTACGGGCAATTCCCTTTCACTTCGCGGCAAAATTCGCCAATTCGTTTCATGGCGATTTTGATTTCATCCAGGCTGGTGGCGTAACTGCACCGCACGAACCCTTCGCCGCTTGAGCCGAACGCCCCGCCGGGAACAACGGCGACTTTTTTTTGCTTCAGCAGACCGAGCGAAAACTCGCGGCTGGTGAGCCCTGTGCTGGTGATGTTTGGGAAAGCGTAGAAAGCACCGAGCGGCAGGAGGCATTCCAGCCCCATGTCGTTGAGACTGCGCACGATGAAGTTGCGGCGTGCCTGGTATTTGCCACGCATGGTTTCCACCGCGGACGCGCCGCTTTCCAGCGCCTCAAGCGCTGCATCCTGGGCGGTGGAGGCCGCACAAAGGATCCCGTATTGGTGGATCTTCATCATTGCATCGGTGAGCGGGGCAGGAGCACAGGCATACCCGATGCGGAATCCTGTCATCGCGAACGCCTTGGAAAATCCGTGCAGGAAGATGGTTCGCTCGCGCATGCCGGGCAACGAGGCGATGGAGACGTGCTCGGCATCGTCGTAAGTCAACTCGCTGTAAATTTCGTCCGAGAGCACCACGAGATCGTGCTTGATGCAAAGGGCCGCGATTTTGGAGAGTTCCTCGCGGGTTTGAGTGCCGCCGGTCGGGTTTGTCGGGAAATTGAGCATGAGCACGCGGGAACGGGGCGTGATCTTTTGGGCGATGGCCTCCGCTGTGACGCGAAACTGGTCTTCCGCGCGCGTGGCAACAGCCACTGGGACGCCATGCGAGAGGACGATGCTCGGGCTGTAGCTCACGTAGCACGGCTCGTGGTAGAGGACTTCGTCGCCCGGGTTGAGCAGGGCGCGCAGGGCAAGATCGATCGCTTCGGACACCCCAACGGTGACAATCACCTCGGTTTGCGGATCATACTCCACATGAAAGCGCTTCTCGACGTATTTGGTGATGGCCGCGCGCAGGGCGGGTGCCCCGAGATTGGAAGTGTAGTGCGTGCGCCCTTGTTCCAGGGAGTAAATGGCCGCTTCGCGAATATGCCAGGGCGTATCGAAGTCCGGCTCGCCAATACCGAGCGAGATGACATCCTTCATGCTCTGCACGACTTCAAAGAAGTCGCGAATCCCGGATTTCGGGATCGGTCGGACGTGGCGGGCGATGTGGCGATTGGAGTCCATGTTTAGTAAAGTCAATCCGCAGATTTACAGAAAAATTTTCCAAAAATCTGCGAAAATCTGCGCAATCTGCGGATAAAACTCCTACATCAATCCTGGGGGCAGGCCCATGCCGCCGGTCAGTTTGCCCATTTCCTGCTGGGAAACTTCTTTGCCTTTTGCGATGGCGGCCTTGACCCCCGTCAAG
>JAPLTE010000055.1 GCA_026398235.1 Verrucomicrobiota bacterium | reverse complement strand
GCCCAGCGGCAGCAGTTTATCCACAATCCCGGAAAGCAAGAGATGCCGGTCGCCGCCGGGCAGGTCCCAGCGCCCCACGCCTCCGGCAAAAAGCACGTCCCCACCGAAAAGCAGGCGCTCGCTTTTGAGGAAAAAACAAAGCGAACCGGGACAGTGCCCCGGCACATACAGCACTTGAAAATCGATCCCTTCCACCGGCAGCGATTCCGTTTCATCCAAGGAGAAATCTGCCGTCACAGGTTCAATATCCCAAGGAAACCCGATCCGGCGGAAAAAGCCGGGCTCGGTGAGCATGGCGCTGCCTTCACGATGGTAGCCCACCCGACAACCATGGGCGGCTTTGATTTTTGCCGCGTCCAGCACGTGGTCGATATGGCCGTGGGTGAGCAAGAGGGTGCTGACTCGCGCGCCACTCCGCTGCAACCATTCGTGGGCTCCCTCGGGGGCATCCACGAGGATCCCGCCGCTGGCCGTTTGAATAAAGAAGCAGTTCGTTTCGAACGCTCCGCCGGTAAAGCTGTCTATTTGCATGACTAGGAAGAGGGGACGGTAATTTGCCGGGCGACGCAAGTCTGATTTCGCAGGAGATTGGCAGGCGGAGGTCAAAAAGAATTGCGCGAGGACCCATTCCGTCGTTGATTGAACTCTGCCGCAACCGATATTTCATGAAATCTTTTCGTTCCTTATTCGTCCTCCTTGCGACATGCCTCCTATGGATCGCCTCGCCGTCGCCCGTTTGCGCGGATGCCAATCCTGGCCAGATCACGAGTTCGATCGGCCGGGTGCTGGAGCAGTTCCATTACAGCCGCCACAAGCTCGATAACGAACTTTCCCGGCGAACCCTCCTGCGTTACCTGGAGACGCTCGACTACGCGCACCTCGTTTTTACCCAGCAAGACATTGACGCTTTTGTCGCCAAATACGGCGAGGCGCTCGACGACGACATCCTGCTGGGCAACCCGACCCCGGCGTACGAAATTTTCGATTTATACAAAAAACGGGCCGAAGGCCGCGTCGCGAAGGTGAAGCAATGGCTGGCCGCCGAAAAGTTCACATTCAAGAGCAACCGCACCTTTGTGATCAATCGCCAGAAAGCCCCCTGGCCCAAGGACGAGGCCGAGGCCGAACAACTCTGGCATGACAAAATTGAGGGGGAATATCTTGCCTTAAAACTCGCCGATAAAGCCGTCGAGCCTCCCGTGAAAGTATTGAACCGCCGCTACGACACCTTCCTGCGCACCCTGCAAGAGCAGACCAATCGGGATGCGGTGGACCAGTTCCTCTTCGCGCTCGCCCAGACCTATGACCCGCACTCCGAATACATGAGCAAGGAGGAGTTCCAGAATTTCCAGGTGATGATGAAGCTGTCGCTGGTCGGCATCGGCGCGGTGCTCAAGAAAAATGACGACGGGTACACGAAAATCATGGAGCTTGTGGTCGGCGGTCCCGCCGATAAGGAAGGCCATTTGAAAGTGGGCGACCGGGTCGTCGCGGTGGCCCAGGGGGACAAGGAATTTGTGGAGGTGATCGACATCAAACTCGATAAAGTCGTTTCGATGATCCGCGGCCCGAAGGGAACCCGGGTCCGCCTTCAGGTGATCCCGTCCCACGCCACCGATCCGAGCGCTCGCAAAATTGTCGAGATCGTGCGGGACGAGGTCAAAATGAAAGACCAGGAAGCGAAAGCGTATCTGATCGAGAAACCGGACGCGGACGGCAAAGCGCATCGCATCGGCTGGATCACGCTGCCCGGATTTTACGGCGACTTGGACGGAGCGAAAAGCACGACCGAAGACGTCAAGGCGCTCCTGAAGCGGCTTAAAAAAGAGGGCATTTCCGCCCTCGTCATCGACATCCGCCGCAATGGCGGCGGTTACCTCAACGAAGCCACGCGGTTGACCGGCCTCTTCATCAAAAAAGGCCCCGTGGTGCAGGTCAAGGACGCCAACGGCAAGATCGATGTGCTCAACGCGGACGAGCCGGACGGCACCTACGACGGCCCGCTTGTGGTGTTGACCAGCACCTTGAGCGCCTCTGCCAGCGAAATCTTCGCCGGGGCGTTGCAGGATTACGGGCGCGCCGTGATCGTGGGCGACCATCACAGCTTTGGCAAGGGGACCGTCCAGCAATTGATCCCGGTGGACCGGTTCGTGCAATTCTTGAGCGGCTCGGGCGGGGAAGCCGGGGCGCTGAAATTAACGATCCAGAAATTCTATCGCGTGGCGGGGGGTTCGACCCAATTTGGCGGCGTCACCTCCGACGTGGCGTTGCCTTCGCTTTGGGACCGCGAGGACATCGGCGAAAGCGCCCTCAAAAACCCGCTCCCCTACGACGAAGTGCCGCCTGCGGATTATCACAAAACTTCCAATCAACCGCTTTTCCTGGAGGAACTGCGCAGCCGTTCTGCCGCGCGCGTCGCCGTCAACCCCGAGTTCAAATACATCAACGACGACATCGCCCGGCTGAAGGAAACGCTCGATGGCAACAAAATCTCGCTCAACGAGCAAACCCGCCGGGAGGAAATCGCGAAAGAAAAAGCGATCAAGGAAAAGCGCAGCGCCGAGCGGAGCAAGCGCAAGATCCCGGAATTGAAGGTGTATGCCGTGACGCTCGACAACCTCAACAAGACGTTGGAGCTGGCCAAAAACGATGGCAAAAAGAGCGGGTACATCGACCAATGGGTCGCCGCGCCGGTTGCCAAAGACGGCAAAAAAGGAGCCAAGCCGGCCGAGCCCGCGGATGACCCGGACGAAGACGATCCCGAGGCGCTGGACAGCGCCAATGCCCCAGTGATCGACCCGATCCGGGCCGAGGCGCTCAACATCACCAACGATTTGATCAATCTGCGGCATCTCCAAAACGTCCCCAACATGGCCAAAGCCCGCGAGTAGGGCAGCCGATCGGTTCGCGCAAAGGGCGAAAAGGCGCAAAGGGCGAGAGTTCCTTCCCTTTAACCCTTCGGGTTCATCGCCGCCACGCATGTGGACACCCTTGCCAGGATACCTGGTTTTGTGTCGTCAAACTGCGACTTAAAACCGGAGCGGTTGGCCGGTGATCTCGGCGACGGCCTGCCACAGTTCACCCGCCGGGTCCACCTTGCGGCGTCCATGGGTGACGAGGT
>JAPLTE010000132.1 GCA_026398235.1 Verrucomicrobiota bacterium | reverse complement strand
GAACGTGAGCACCACAATCGCCAGGGCGTAATTATGGAAAAACCCTTGCAGCCAATTCATTGAGCGCAACAAAACCATGCCTACGTTGCGGGTGATCCACCACCGGTCCAGATTCATCATCTCCACCGCTCCGGCATTCAACGATGCCAGTTGATTGTATTCCGCCGGGCCCGCATAAATCGTGAACCGTTTGGTCACATTCTCGCCGGGGTTCAGCTTAAAGCCGGGCATCTCGAGATAACCTTCCATACCCTTGAGATCCTTGTCCTCGATCTTTACGTCCAGCGGGCGAGCCCAAACCCCTTTGGCGACCCCATCCACCGGCAAAAGCATCGTCGTAAAATACTGGTCCCGAACCCCCGCCCAAACCACGTTGCCGGGGCTCTGCGCATACACCGATTTTCCCGCAGCCGTCTCGACTCCCACCAGCGGAATCTTGGAGGGGCTAAACCAGCCGGGCGCTATGAACGCATTGGTTTTTCCATCAAACCAATCGAACCCAATATAGATGGGCAGGTCCGTCGCATGAATCGGCGCCGCCGCACCCACAAAAAGGTAATAGCCAGGATGCTCCAGCGGAGCCGCGCTGCGATTCGTAAAGGAGACCTCCAGGGCGACTCTGTATTCCTCCCCTTTTTTGCTGCCGGGCGTGTACACTTTCCGCACCAAAACTCCGGGCGGCACGGTCTTCTCGCAAATCACCCGGCTTCCCTCCACGGAAACCGTATACCCTTCGCTGTCGAGCGTCTCGGGCTTCAGCGACAACGCCCCGATCGGGCGCGATGCCGCCGCATTCAAAACCATTCGGTCTCCGGGCTGCCCGCCTTGATGTTTCAAAAGCTTGAGCGAAGAAATCCCGCCGCCAAGATTCGTAAAGGCATATTCCACGAAAGGTGTTGCGAGCGTCTTCTTCTCTTCGGGCACAGCCTGGGTCGATTTGGGCGCAACCATCGGAACGGCCAAAGGTTCCGCCTGCGCCGCCGGAGCGGGCGAGGCCGTCGCGGTTGCCTCCGCGGCAGGCTGCGATGTCGGGTGCAGATTTTGCGCCTGCCGGGATTGATTATTCGCCCAGACAAAAACCCCAATCGCCAAGGCAATCGCAACAATACTTTTTCGGTCCATAAAAACTTAATGTGAATCTTTCGGCGGCACAGGGTCAAACCCATGCCCACCCCACGGGTGGCAACGGGCCATTCTTTTGAGCCCAAGCCATCCGCCGCGCCAAACCCCAAACCGCTCCACGGCCTCCATGAAATAGCGCGAACAGGAAGGCTCGAACCGGCACCCCCCACCGGGGCCGGAAATCATCGTCAACACCGGTGATACCCCCACTTGGTACACCCGGATCAACTTCAACACAACCCACTTTAATGCCCGCTCAAACACAACCCCCTCCCTCTTTCGGTTGGGGGTTTTGCAGAATCCCGGCGCGTTCAGCCAGCTTCAGCCATTCGCGTTGCAGCTCGGCAAAGGGAGCGTTTACTGCGGCATGGCGCGCAATTGCCACCACCCACACTCCCGAAACCCATTGCGGCCGCGTCAGTCGCATCAACTCGCGCAAACGACGGCGCACGCGATTGCGTTCCACCGCTCCGCCGACCCGTTTGGAAGTGATCAACCCCACCCGGGTCGCGTCGCATCCCTTGAGCACCCCCACCGTCATAAACCGACCGCTAAAGGCGCGCCCCTGCGTTTTTACCCGGAGAAATTCCGAGCTGTGCTGGAGTCGGATGGACTTGGGAAAGGTCAGCGGCATGCGACCTCACGCGAAGCGCTCAACGAGCGCCCCGCCAGTTGATCCGGTATTAAGCCTGGGTATGACGCGCGAAGTGAATCTCCACGCCCTTTGGCAGCAAGCGCTTGCGTCCGCGTTGGCGGCGACGGGAAAGAATCGCGCGGCCGCTTTTGGTTTTCATGCGGGCGCGGAACCCGAACTGCTGTTTGCGGGTGCGTTTGGAAGGTTGGTAGGTGCGTTTCATAAGCCTGGAAATTCGTTTGGAAAAAGAGCGGAAACTGTAGCGACTCCCCCGCCGATGTCAACAGGTTCGTGGGGCGTCTTTACAAAGCGGTCTTTATTATCCCGGATGACGCGGGTTGTGCCGTGTCAATAAATGTCGCCTGAGCCCATTTCCCCTGTGTCATTTGGGAGGAATACGCCTTACCGTGGGTCGGCCCGGCGAAGGTGTTTTCCTTTTCTGGAGCCTGATTACCCCAAACAGTCCAGCCCTTGCGTTTTTCACGTGCGAAAAGCTCTAAGAATGGGCCAGAGGAGCATGCCTCAATGATCGGGAAGATCTCGTCCGGTTTCCTGGAATGTTCCCGCTTTTGGGTAGCAAGAAAGTTCACCTGGCTGCGCCCGGGTGCCAGCGTCCGCGCATTCTTTCCACGCGTTCCGAATAAAATAATCTCGGTAACATTTCTAAAATAAAATCCGACACCCCTGCCATCAGGCCCGCCGTCTTTTCGAATTTTATGCCAGATAAAATTCGATTTATATTTGAACCCCCAAGCCTCCATTACGGCCAAACCCTCTGGCAGCAAAGCGTTTGGAACCCATAGATATAAATGAGATGAATCTTTGGCAAACAAGTCCACTGGCAGGAGTTTGATTTCCTCTAGCGTCATGGTCGGATACCGAGACAACCGCTTGTGTTCTGGAGCTACCTTACCGGTGGAGTTTTGGAATCTCCAAGGCGGGTCCGCGAGGATCGTGCCGAATTTACCACGAATAGAGGAAAGGAGGTCTTCGGAGGCAGTCATGTAGCTGAATCAAATAGCACATCTTTGATCCCAAACACAAGCACTGGACACCCACCGCCTGCTCCACCTTCGAGCCGTGGCAAAAGTTTGCTCATGTGGGTGGTGGAATTGCCATAGCTCTTTCCACGACCAAGGGAATCAAAAATCCTCTGTAGTTCATCGCACCGTGTGACGATGATCCCAACAGCAATGGCTCGCAATTCAAAGAGCAGGCGAAAGTTATTCAAATCACGATCGAAGAATGGGTCTTTGTTGTTCCACTCGATTTCGAGACCAATTTTGTTTTTGAAGCAATCAACCTTGTGGGTAGGCGACTGCATTGCGATCTCGTCCACGACGATGGACGTCGCAAATTTCTTTTCCACCCATCCCTTGTCCGTGAGTGCCCGGTCTATCCATCCAGAGACGTCCGATTTTGATCCGCCGCCGACTGTAATCCAAGATTTCCGTAGCACGAACCTGGAGAGAACATCAAAGACATCTGCCCATTCATCTGGAAAATCGTTGAGCAGGACGGCCGATGCATGCCGCCACTCATGGATTTCGAATTTTGCATGAAGACGGGCATCTATATCGGAGAGGGCCATGAGTCGGATCTATCCTAAACACCTGATACAGATCCACTTAAAAAGAGGGATATTCAAGCCCGAGCAGAGTAGACTGCGTCTCCCTCTACCCTCCCAAATAACATTCCCGCACCTTCGGATCTTCCCGCAGCTTCGCCGAATCATCCGCAAGGATGATTCGACCGGTCTCCATCACATATCCGTAGTTTGAAATCTCCAGCGCGAGATTCGCGTTTTGTTCGACTAGCAGGATTGTGATGCCCAGCTCGCGGTTTACCTCCAGAATCTTCTCAAAAATCGTCTTCACCAGCAGCGGGGCGATCCCCAGGGACGGCTCATCCAGCATCAAACAGCGCGGTTTGCTCATCAGCGCCCGGCCTATGGCGAGCATCTGCTGTTCGCCGCCCGAAAGGGTTCCGGCGTTCTGCTTCTGCCTTTCCTTGAGGCGGGGGAAAATCCCAAAAATATATTCCAATTCGCCCGGGAAAGCATGCCGGTCGTGCCGTCGGTAAGCCCCGAGCAGCAAGTTTTCCATCACGGTCAAATTCGCAAAAATCATCCGACCCTCCGGCACGTGCGAGAGCCCGCGCTCCACAATCCGGTGCGGCGGCAACTGCGAAATTTCCTCCCCGTCAAACTGGATGCTCCCCTTGGCCGCACGAACAATCGCCGAGACCGCGCGGAGCGTCGTGGATTTTCCCGCGCCGTTAGCGCCGATCAACGTGACGATGTGTCCCTGCGGCACGTCGATATTCAACCCGTGCAGCGCTGAAATGGCTCCGTAATGGACGTGGAGATCGCGGATTTTAAGCATGACTATTCTGAAGCCTCACGCAAAGACGCAAAGGCGCAAAAAGGAAAGGAAGAAGACGGCTGGCATCCCCTCTTTTCCTGATTTCCTGAGTTCCTGATGATTTCTTCTCCTGAATTCCTGATCGCATATTTATTCCCCCAAATAAGCCTCGATCACTCTGCGGTCGTTGCGAATTTCCTCCGGGGTTCCCTCCGCGATTTTCACCCCATAATCAAGCACAGCAATCCGCTCGCAAATGTTCATCACCACCCGCATGTCGTGCTCCACGAGCAGCACCGCGAGCTTGAATTTCTCCTGCGTGAATTGGATCAAGCGCATGAGCTCCAGTTTCTCCGTCGGGTTCATCCCCGCCGCAGGCTCGTCGAGCAGCAATAACTTGGGCCGCGTGGCCAGCGCCCGGACGATTTCCAACCGTCGCTGGTCTCCATACGGCAGGCCGGTGCACTCGGCATCCCGTAGGTGGTCCAAGTGAAAAATCGCGAGCAACTCCTCCGCCATTTCCGCAACCTCCCGCTCTTCCCGGGCGAAAGCCGCCCCGCGCCAGAGCGCATGAGAAATGCCATGCCGCAAGTGCATGTTGCAAGCCGCGCGGACGTTGTCGAAAACCGTGAGCGAAGCAAAGAGCCGGATATTCTGGAAAGTCCGGGCAATTCCGCGCGCGGTAATTTGGTAGGGGCGTCGGCCCACGACGGATTGCCCCTCAAAGCGAATATCCCCTTCGGTGGGCTGGTAAACCCCGGTCATCAAATTAAACACGGTGGTCTTTCCCGCGCCGTTGGGGCCGATCAATCCAACCAGCTCCCCTTGGCGGATCGACAAATTCAGATCCGCCACGGCTTTCAGCCCGCCAAACTGCACGGTGCAACGGTCGATCTCAATCAACGGCTTCATGGCGCGCCCCTCCCCTTCAGCCGTTTCGTCCATTTTGAGCCCCCTGCAAACAGCCCTTGGGGCCGCGTCAGCATCAGCCCGATCAAAAGCAGGGAATAGAGAATCATCCGGTTCTGTACCATCCCACGCACGACCATCGGGAGGGCTTCCCAGGCTGCCAGGGCCCGCAGGCCTTCCGGCAAAATGGTGAGCAAAACCGCCGCGAGAATCACTCCCGGCGTATTGCCCATCCCGCCCAGGATCACGATCACCACAATATCCACCGAACGTAAAAACCCGAACCCTTCGGGATGGATGAACTGTTTAAAATGAGCATACAGTCCGCCCGCAACTCCGGCGAAAAACGCCGCCACCACAAACGCGCACACTTTATATTTGGTCGTATTGATCCCCATCGCCTCCGCCGCGATCTCGTCATCGCGCACCGTCAAAAATCCGCGCCCGTAAGTGGAATGGACCAGCAACACCACCACATAAACCGTCAGCGCCGCGGCCAGATACGTTCCAAAGAGGCCCGTTGCCCGGATCGGGATCGAAAACCCCCGCGACCCGCCCACCGCTTCGGTATTCTGAATCACCACCCGGATGATCTCGCCGAAGCCAAGCGTCACGATGGCCAGATAATCCCCCTTGAGCCGCAGCGACGGCACGCCCACCGCAAACCCGGCCAAAGCCGCCCCCAAGCCCCCCGCCACGAGTGCGCCCACAAATCCCCATCCCAGCAGCACCGTTGCCGCCGCGCTCACATACGCCCCCACCGCCATGAACCCGGCGTGTCCCAGCGAAAACTGCCCCGTGTAGCCATTGACCAGATTCAGGCTCACGCCCAAAACAATGTTGATCCCGATCATGATCAGGATGTCAAAATAGTACGGATTGATCGCATCCTGAAACCAGGCGCACCCCGCAGCCAGCAGGACAAACAGCAGCAGCCATGTTTCATCAGACCTTCTCCTTTTCCGCCCGTCCGAGCAGGCCGTTGGGTTTGAAGAGCAAAATCAAAATCAGCACCGCAAACGCAATCGCATCCCGGTACATCGGCGAGACGTATCCCACCACAAGGGTCTCCAGCACACCCAGGATGATCCCGCCCAGCACCGCGCCCCCGAGGTTCCCGATCCCGCCCAGCACCGCCGCGACAAACGCCTTGATGCCCGGCAGAATGCCCATGAGCGGGTCGATGCTGGGGTAGTTGATCGCGTTGAGAATCCCGGCCGCAGCCGCCAACGCCGAGCCGAGCGCGAAAGTAAACGAGATGATCACGTCGTTGTTGACCCCCATGAGCGACGACGCCGTCGGGTTGTACGAAAGCGCCCGCATCGCCGTGCCCATCTTGGTTTTCATGACAATAAACCGGAGGGCCACCAGCAAAAGCAGCGTCACCACGAGCACCACAGACTGGTTCACCATCACCGTCAAATCCCCCAGGCCCTCGATCGCCCGATCCGGCAAAATCTCCGGGAACGACTTCGGGTCCGCCCCGAAAAGATATTGCCCAAAATTCTCCAAAAAAATCGAAACGCCAATCGCCGTAATCAGAACCGTCAGCCGGGGACGGTTGCGCAGCGGTTTATACACCAATTTCTCGATGACGATGCCCAGCACCGCGCAAAGCGCCATCGAAAGAAGCAGGACCCCAAAGGCCCCCGCGGAGCTGCTCCAGCTAAAGCGGGAGGGATCCTGCCCCGCCGGGATCACCTTCCAAACCCACGGCGCGAGGTAATACCCGGCAAATGCCCCCACCATATAGACATCCCCGTGCGCGAAATTAATAAACCGCAGCACCCCGTACACCATCGTGTAGCCAAGCGCGATCAAAGCGTAGATCGAGCCGAGCGAGAGGCCATTGATGAGTTGCTGTAAAAATTCGGTCACGGTGAATCAAAGGAATCATGAATTAGGAAACCAGGATGCCTCGAAAGGGAAGATCAGATTTAAAAAAAATTCCTCTTCCTCCAGATTGGAGCCGTCCAGGCAATGCCAGAACATGATCCCCCCTTTTTCCTGCTTTCCTCATGCCGCTTTCCGTAGCAAATTCTTCCCATGGCCAAAAAACAGAGCGGCATTTGTTATCTCACCGGCGCAGGACCCGGAGACCTCGGGTTGGTGACGCTGCGCGCACGCGACGTCCTCGAAACCGCCGAGGCGGTCGTCTATGACTATCTTTGCAACACGGAAATGCTCGCTTGGGCCCCCAAAAGCGCCGAGATCATCTATGCCGGGAAAAAAGCGGGTTCCCACACCCTCGACCAGGAGGTGATTAATGCCTTGCTCGTCAAACTTACCGGCGAGGGCAAACGTGTGGTGCGGCTCAAAGGGGGCGACCCGTTCCTGTTCGGGCGCGGCGGCGAGGAGGCCGAGGCTCTGGCGGCGGCGAAATTGCGCTTCGAAATCATCCCCGGCGTCTCCAGCGCCCTCGCAGCTCCTGCCTATGCCGGCATCCCCGTCACACATCGCAGCCACACGGCCCAATTGACGATTTTCACCGGCCACGAGCATTGCAGCAAGACGGAGACCAGCGTGGATTACGCCCAAATCGCCACCCAGCCCGGCACGAAGGTGATGCTCATGGGGGTGAAACGGCTCGAACAGATCGCCGCCGAAATGATCCAGCATGGAGCCGCCCCGACCCTCCCGGTCGCTCTCGTTCGCTGGGGCACCACCGCTCGGCAGCAAACCATCCGCGGCCCCCTTTCGGACATTGCCCGGATCGCCAGCGAAGCCCAGTTCACCGCTCCGGCGGTCGCGGTATTTGGGGATGTCGTCAACTTGCGCGACAAGCTCAACTGGTATGAAACCAAGCCGCTCTTCGGCAGGCGCATCGTGGTGACGCGCACCCGCGACCAGGCCGGAGCCCTCTCCAGCGAACTCCGTGCACTCGGCGCAGAGACCTACGAGCTCCCAACCATCCGGATCGAGCCGCCGGCCGATCTCCTCGAATTTGGCCAGCTCGTGCAGGATTGTCATTCGTATGATTGGATCGTCTTCACCAGCCCCAACGGCGTCTCTGCTTTTTTCGAGATGTTCTTCAAGATTTACGACGACACCCGTGAAATCGGCGGCGTGCGTATCGCCGCAGTCGGCCCGGCAACCGCCGCCCGGGTGCGCGATTTCCATTTGCACGTCGATCTCCAGCCGGAAAAGTTCGTGGCCGAAGCGGTGATCAAAGCGTTTCAGAAAGATCACACGGTCGAAAATGAGAAAATCCTGATCGTCCGCCCCGAAAAGGCACGGGATGTGCTCTCCAAAGAGCTTGCCAAAATGGGTGCAATCGTCGATGAAGCCATTGCCTACCGGACGGTTCCCGAGACAGACACCGTTGGGATGGAGCGTTTCCGCAAGGAAGGGGCCGACCTGATCACCTTTGCGAGCTCCTCCGCCGTGGAAAATTTCATGGCGCTCAAGCTCGCGCTCCCCGCCGGGTTGCTCACGGCCAGCATTGGCCCGGTGACCTCCCTGACCATGCGGGAGCTTGGTCTGCGAGTGGACATCGAGGCAAAACGCCATGATATTCCCGGCCTGAGCAGTGCGATTCGCGCCTATTACGGCAAAAACGAGTAAAATTTTCACCCCAAGAACCTCTCCTCCCATCCATGACCAAAAAAACTTCCCCCGCCATTGGCCCGATCAAGCGCAAAGCCGTCGGCATCGACTTGGGCACCACCTTTTCCGCTCTCTCTCATGTGGATGAAAACGGACGGACCCAAATCATACCCAATGCAGAAAGCGAACGGATCACCCCATCGGTGATCCTCTTCGACGGGAGCACCGCCGTGGTCGGGTCCGCCGCCAAGCAAAATGCGGTGGCCGAGCCGGAGAAAATCGTTGATTTCATCAAGCGCGAGATGGGCAAGAGCAAGGCCGAGTTCAGTCGCGAGTTTGGCGGCAAACTCTGGTCGGCGGAAGAACTCTCCGCGTTGATCCTGCGCAAGCTCAAGCAGGACGGGGAAAAGTTTCTGGGCGCGCCCATCACGGACGCCGTCATCACCGTTCCCGCCTACTTCAGCGACGTGGAACGCTCCGCAACCATGCACGCCGGCCAACTTGCCGGGTTTGAGGTGCTGCAAATCCTGAACGAGCCGACGGCGGCCGCGCTCGCCTACGGGATCGACCAACACAACGGCAATGAAACCGTCTTTGTGTTCGACTTGGGCGGGGGAACCTTTGACGTGACCATTATGAAAATCGCCGAGCACCACATCCAGATGCTCGGGAGCAACGGCGACCATCGCCTTGGCGGCAAAGACTGGGACGACGTGATCGTCAACTGGGTGAGCGAAGAGTTCGACCGCCAGTTCAACGAAAACCCCCTCCTGGACCTGCACAGCTACCAGGATCTCTACAACCGGGCGCTCACCGCAAAAATCCAGCTTTCCAGCCGCAACAGCGCGACCGTCGTCCACAGCTACGCGGGGCACAGCCTCAAAATCGAACTTTCCCGCGATGAATTTGAACACCGGTGCCGCCATCTGCTGGAAAAAGCGAAGTCCATTTGCGAAATTGCCATGGCGGAAGCCTGCCTGGAGTGGAATCACATCGACCGCATTCTCCTGACCGGAGGGATGACCCGGATGCCCTCCGTGCGCGAAATGATCCGCCAAATGAGCGGACGTCCCATCGCCGAGGATATCAGCCCGGACGAAGCCGTAGCCATGGGAGCGGCGCTCCAGGCCACCCTGGTCCTGCTCGAACGCGAGGATGATTGCGGAGAACGCAATATTTCCCCGCAAACCCGGGGCAAACTTTCCAGCGCCGAGGGAACGCTCGTCAAAGTGACCAACATCACCACCCACACCCTGGGGGTCGTGCTCTGGGACGACGAACAGGTGGAGGAATACGTTTTCCCGATGTTGAAAAAATCGACCCCCATCCCTGCGGAAGTCGAGAACTCGTTTGGCACTGCCAAGGCGAACATGAAAAACGTGATCGTGCGCGTGGTGGAGGGCGAAAGCACCGTTCCCGCGGAATGCACCCCGCTGGGCCTCTGCAATGTGGAATTGCCGCCGTTTCTGCCCAAAGGTTCCCCGGTGGAACTCACCTACCGCTACGATGAAAACCAGGTTCTGGAGGTGCGGGTGGACGCTTTCGGCAAGCAGAGTGTGGTCAAAATCTCCCGCAACCTCGGTCTCAACGAGGCCGAAATGGAAACCGCCACGGCCGACCTGATGCGGATCAACGTGGAATAAAAAGGAACCCCCTGTGAAGTCAGGAAAAGCATTCCATCCCTTGCATTCCTGACGTTCCTACCCATTTCGTCCCATGGCGCTGCCCGATCCCCTCTCAGATAATCCGATGCGGTGGGATGGCTGGAAGCTCTACGCTTCGCCCAACGTCTATGAGCGGCTTGGCCTGGAGTTCGCCGAAAACCCGACCGCAGCCCAGATCGAATCCAACTGCCGCCAGCTCCTCATGTGGTGGCAAAAGAAATTGCCGCTGAAAAACCAGCCGAGCAATCCCCTCGCTCAGCTCCTCCGCTCAGGCATGGACGAAGCCCCTGCCAAATTGGCGGAAGCTCGCACGCTGCTCCTGGACCCGGAGAGCCGCTCCCAGATCGACACCGAAATTCTCGCGGCTCAAAAAGCGGCGACCATTGCCGAATTCCACAAATTCCTCTCTTTTGTGCTCACCAGCGGCGAACTCGACCTGGACGAGGAGGAAAACCTCTACGTTGTCGGCGGCAATCTCGGCCTCAAACGGGAGGAAATGGTGGGGCTCGTGGAAGAAGAACTTGCCAAGGGAGGGATGAAACGGTGCGCGCGCAAGTCGGCTGAAGAGCCGACGGCCTTGGTTGCCGCACCAAGCGGCACGGCCTCCCCTGCCTCTTCCGATCCCCGCAGCGAATTCCTGCGCATGTTGCGACTCTCCGCCTTGAGCGAGATTACCGATGACCAGCGGGACGCCTTTTGCAATATGGGCGAAACGCTCGGCCTGAGCGGCGGTGATGCCGAGGATATTATTGATGATTATCTCGAAGAGAAAATGAAGGCGAGTGTCACCACCCGGCCCACAACCCGGCTTTTGGAAAAAAAAGCCGCTCTCCATTCCGCCGATGGGGCGCCCCCTTCCCCCTTGCAGCGCGCAGAAGAGAAAAAGGCATTCCCGAACTTCATCAGCTCCGCCGAAATCCCGATGCTGTTGGTCCCGACAGGCGTTTTTGTGATGGGCAGCAACGATCCCGAAGCCGCCCCGATTGAGCGCCCTCCGACCAAAACCCGCGTCTCCGTTTTTTACCTCTCCCGCTGGCCGATAACCAATGCGCAATACGAACTCTTCGACCCCGCGCACCGCTCCAAGCGGGCTCCGCGCGCCGGGGACAACCATCCCGTAGTCTACGTCTCGCACACCGAAGCCAGCCGGTTCTGCGCCTGGCTTTCCCAATGCGACAAACGCAAATACCGCCTCCCCACCGAGGCCGAATGGGAGTATGCCGCGCGCGGCATGGATGGACGCAAATTTCCCTGGGGCAACCGCTTGGATGCCAACGATCTGGCGAACTTCGCCGATGCGAATAAAAATCTGCCGTGGTCGGAACGCACGATCAATTGCGGTTTTGCCGAAACCTCACCCGTCGGGAGTTTTCCTCGTGGCGTCGGCCCGTTCGGCATGGAAGACATGGCCGGAAACGTCTGGGAATGGTGCCTGGATTGCCTGGCACCCTACCCCGGCAGGGAGCGGAGCAATCCGCGGGGCCCCTTGGAGGGCCTCAAGCAGATCTATCGCGGCGGAAGCTGGAAATCGCGCATTGCGAGCCTGCGCACCAGCAACCGCGCCACCAACGCTCCGGCTTATTCGGCCAACGACGTCGGGTTCCGCGTTCTCTGCGAGTGCGGGAAATAGAAGCCTCAACAGCGCACCCGCATAGCTTGCAATCAGCGGGCCCGTCCCCGTGACCAGTCCATTTCTTTCGCGTTCTCCGAAACCTCGGCGTGGGCATCTCTAGAACGAGGATTGGGGGGTGGTTGGTCGGCGGGATTCTCGGTTGCACGCTGGCCATGTTGGCGAGCGCACTCATTCAATTTTTGAGGTTTGAAAACCCGAGCCCGCAGCGGGAAAGCGAAATCCTGGAACAACGGGTCCCCGCCCCGCCACCAGCCGTAGGCCAAAAGCAGCGAACGCCGTCGCTCCCCGAAGCCAGTCCCACACCCGTCCCCAACCGCAATGAAATCCGTTTGCCGCTCCCCCCGGTGAAGCCTGAAACCGGCACGCTCCAAGTGCAAGTTTCCGAACCGCCCTTTGATCCCAATGCTTCAGACAAAAGCGGCGTGACGCTCTTAATGCGGGCCGCAAAGGACGCCGATTTGATGGAGATGGAACGGTTGGTGTGCGAGGGCGCGGAAGTCAACCGGCAAGATCACCTGGCGCACACAGCGCTTTATTACGCCATCCTCGGAAAATCAGGGACGGTTGTGCAATGGTTGATAGACCACGGCGCGGAATGCGGAAGCTGTTATTGCGATGGCGGCCAATCCCCTCTGCTGCACGCATTCGCCACGGGGGAACTGAGTGTCATCGAGCCGATCCTTCAGGCGGAACGGCCCGTGCAATGGTCTCGCCCTGCGCGCGAGGCGCTCTTCACCGCCTTGATTCTCGAAAACAAACCGTTGATTCGGGTGCTGCTCGCCAATCACCAAAGCCCCCCCACTTTGGAAGCCACCCGGCAACCGCTCCTCGGGTACGCTGTGGCCTGGGGAAATTACCCGCTCCTGTGCCTCCTGCTCGAATGCGGAGCTGATCCGAACACGCCGCTCAACAGTCCGGTCGACAAATTTTTCACCCGCTTTGTAAAGGATCGAAGCACGCGCGAATACCTGGAGACGGAGAGCGGAATGACTCCGTTGATGCTGGCCTCGGCCACAGGCCGCATCGACTGCGTTCAAGCCCTTCTGCAATACGGTGCGAAACGAGGCACCGCCACCAAGCGGTATAAGATGACGGCCATCGATCTCGCGGCGCGCAGGGATGCCTCGCCGGAAATGCTCCAGGTTTTGCTCGGCAAAAGTCCGCGCCCGGAAGATCAGCGCATGCGCATCAACATCTCCATCGCCCGACAGCAAGCCGTATTGTACAAAGACGGACAGGTCGCGCTGGTCTCGCCTGTCTCCACGGGAAGGCCGGGGTTCCCGACCCCCACTGGTGAATTCGTCGTCACCGACAAGGATCGGATGCACCGCTCCACCCTTTACCCAGCCTACATGCCGTATTTTTTGCGGATGAGCTGCCGCGATTTTGGAATGCACGCGGGCGTCCTCCCCGGCTACCCGGATTCACACGGCTGCATCCGGCTCCCATTCGGCTCCGCCCAACGCCTCTTCCGGGAAGTGGACATCGGCACGCTTGTGACGATTTCTCGGTAAGGAGGGGGTACTACTCCATCTTTCCCGCGAGTTTTTCCCACTCGGCGGTGACATGGGTAAGTTCGTCGGTGACGGTTAACAAGTCGCGGTTCAGTTGCATGGCATTGCCTCCCGCAGCATAACTCTCCGGCTTTTCCAATTCCTCGGTAAGGCTCTTCTGTCGCCCTTCCAGGCTAAGAATGCGCATTTCGAGGGCTTGCACACGCCGTTCCAGATCCCGACGCGCGGCAGCTTGGGCCTTGCGCGCCTCAGCTTCGGCGCGCCGTTGCTCGCGCTGTTCGCGCATCCCGGGACCGCCCGAAGAAGACGGCGCTTTGCCGGCCTCGGCGGGTTGATCGTTGTGCAGCTTTTCCCCGGCAGTGAGCGCGGAGCGGGCGCTCGTGGCGCGGCTTTTATCGAGGTAATAATCGTAACCGCCGGGATAGGGCGTCAGCATGCCCGCGCTGATGTGCAGCACGGAAGTCGCGATTGCCTTGATGAAATGCACATCGTGACTGATGAAAATGAGCGTTCCTTCATATTGCTTCAGTGCCCCGATCAGCGCGTCGATGGAGCCAACATCCAAGTGGGTTGTTGGCTCGTCCATGAGCAGTAAATTGGGCGGGTTGAGCAGCAGTTTCACCAAAGCAAGCCGCGTCTTTTCTCCGCCGCTCAAGACGGCCACCGGTTTGAACACGTCATCGCCGCGAAACAGGAACGACCCCAGAACAGTCCGCGCGACCTGCTCGCCGGGCGGGTTTTCCATGTCCTGGACACTTTCCAAAACCGTGTGCCGCGCATCGAGCATCTCCACCCGGTATTGGGAAAAGTAGCCGACTTTGACATTGTGCCCCAGCTCGCGCTCGCCCGCTTGCAGCGGGAGATTGCCCGAGAGCAGTTTGATCAAGGTTGACTTGCCCGCGCCATTGGGGCCCACGAGCACGGTGCGCTGGCCGCGTTCCGCCTGGAAATTGAGCCCGCGATAGACCACGAGATCGCCATAAGCGTGGTCCACGTTTTTGAGCGTCACGGCGCGCACCCCGCTGCGGGGCGGTTGCGGAAAATGAAAGTGAACCGTCCGTTGCGCAGCCACCGGGGCTTCGATTTTCTCCATCCGGTCGATCTGCTTGAGCTTGCTCTGCGCCTGCGAAGCCTTGCTGGCCTTGGCTCGGAACCGATCGGCGAACTCCTGCAACGAGGCGATTTCCTTCTGCTGGTTTTTATAGGCAGCGAGTTGCTGCTCCTCGCGCGCCGCTTTTTCGGCGACGTATTTGTCCCAGTTGCCGCGATACCGGTTGAGCCGCCTTTGGGCGATCTCGACAATCGAGCCGACCAGCGCGTTCAGAAACTCCCGGTCATGCGAGATCATCAAAATCGCCCCCGGATAATTTCCCAAATATTCCTGAAACCAGACGAGCGATTCGAGGTCGAGATGGTTGGTCGGTTCATCCAATAGCAAAAGGTCTGGCTCCATCACAAGCAGCCGCGCAAGGTGGGCGCGCATCACCCAGCCGCCGCTGAGCGCCTTCGCTGGCCGCTCGAAATCCGAAGTGCGAAACGCCAGTCCCGCCAGGATCCGCTTGGCCTTGGGCTCCAACTGCCACCCATTGTGCTCGTCAAAAACGCCGAGCGCCGCGTGGTGCTCCGCCGAATCTTCCGGCGTCGTTTTGATGATCCGCTGCGCTTTGGCCAACTCCGGCGTGATGGCGCAGGCGAGTTCCAGCACCGTCTCGTCGCCCGCCGGGGCGCTCTCCTGCGGGAGATAGCCGATGGAAGCGGCCCGTTCGAGCGAGACCCGCCCCTCATCTGCCGAGGCCTCGCCGAGGATCAGCGAAAAGAGGGTCGATTTGCCCGCGCCGTTGGGACCCACCAACCCTACGCGGTCGCCACGGTTCACCTGGAGCGAGGCGTTTTCGAAGAGGACGCGACCGCCGAAACTTTTGCTGAGCTGGGAAATCGTTAACATGGGAAGAGCCGCAGACTTTCGCGGGGTTGGCCCTTCAGTGCAATCTGGAACTCAGGAGAAGAAGAAAATTTATCAGGAACTCAGGAAATCAGGAAAAAGGCAGAGGAGGAGTCCGCAGTTTTCGCAGATGACACAGATTTCAGAAGAAGAATAGGTTGATCGGAAGTTGGGTGGCCTGGTCGGGACCTCTTTGGCCCGGAGGGCCTGCGGAAATTAGCCGGTGGCGCAAGCCACCGGAATGCATCCCCGTGCATTCGCCCCGGAGGGGCGGCGGACAAGGCTTCCATCACGCTCTCCGGGCCTCGATCAACGCAAACAAGGCCAGATCTGTCGTAACTACCCGGATGCAACCAAAGAATCCGCTCTAAAGAATCTGCGGAATCTGCGGATAAACCTCTTCTCCTTTCCGTGAGATTCTTCTTTTTCCCGAGGCGGTTTCGCTTCATCTTCTCCAGCATGAGCTTACAGCAACAGATCGACAACGACTTGAAGGAAGCGATGAAAGCCAAGCAGGCCGAACGGCTTGGGGTATTGCGGATGTTGAAAGCGGCGTTGAAGAACCTGGCCATCGAAAAAGGGGGCCCGGCTGCCGCGCTCGACGACGCCGAATCGACCGCTGTCATCCGCAAGCAAGTCAAGCAGCGGCAGGATTCCATCGAGAGCTTCACGAAGGGAGGCCGTCCGGAACTGGCCGCCAAGGAGCAGGCCGAGATGGAGATTCTGAACAGCTACCTCCCCAAGGCAATGTCTCCCGAAGACCTCGCAGCGCTCGTGAAGGAGGCCATTGCTGAAGCCGGAGCCACCTCCAAAGCGCAAATGGGTGCAGTAATGAAGATCGCCAGCGCCAAGGCGGCCGGGCGCACCGACGGCAAGGCATTGAGTATGGAAGTTCAGCGGCAATTGACGTAAACTCTTTCATGATCGCGATCTTGGTGGCAGCCGGAAACAGCCGGAGAATGGGGTTCGACAAGTTGATGGCCGATCTGGCGGGCAAACCCGTGGCGGCCCATTCCCTGCTCGCGTTTGAAACGTGCCCCAGCGTCAAGCGCATCGTGCTGGTTACGCGGGAAGAACGGGTCGCCGAATTTACGGAGCTTTGCCGAAATTTTGGGATCACGAAACTCCAGAGCGTCGTTCCCGGTGGAGCCGAACGGCATCTCTCCGTCTGGAACGGCATGCAGGCGGCGCAATTGAAAGAGGACGATTATGTGGCCGTGCATGATGCGGCGCGCCCCCTCATCACTCCCTCAGCCATCCTGGCGTGTTTTGCCAAGGCGCGACATCACGGCGCCTCGTCGTGCGCTGCGCCAGTCACCGACACGCTCAAACGCGCCACCGCAGACGGAGTGGTGACCGGAAATGTGGAACGCGACCACATCTGGGCGATGCAGACACCCCAAATCTTTCTTGCGGAACTTCTGGAGCGGGCATACCGCCAGATTCTGCGCCTCAATGAAACCGTCACCGACGAGGTTTCTGCCGTGCATCGGCTTGGGGTCTCGGTAGTGCTCACCCGCATCGACGAACCCAATTTGAAGATCACCCATCCGCGCGATCTGGATCTTGCGCGGCTCATCTTGGAGAGCCGGAAACCTCAATGACCCGCGTCACCCAACTCCCCAACGGCGTCCGCGTCGCTTCGGTCGAGATGCCACACATGAAAACGGTCAGTGTTGGCATCTGGGCAGCCGTGGGCGGACGGCATGAGCCAGCGGCACTCTGTGGCATTTCCCATTTTCTGGAACACCTCATGTTCAAGGGCACAAAACGTCGCAATGCCCTGAAAATCACCCAGGCAGTGGAAGGCTTGGGAGGTTACTTGAACGCCTTCACCACGGAAGACCACACTTGTTATTACGCCAAAGCCGCCGCAGCGCATTTGCCTGTGCTTTGCGACGTGCTTAGCGACATGGTCTTGCACTCCCAGTTCGCCCCGGCGGAGATTGAACGCGAGCGGGCCGTAATCCGCGAAGAGATCCTCATGGTCCATGACAATCCGGGCCAATACATCGAGGAACTCCTTTCCGAAGTGCTCTGGCCCGACCATCCGCTGGGCCGTCCGCTCACGGGAACCGTCCACTCCCTTGCAAAACTGACGCGGGAGAAATTTTTTGCCTTTAAGGAAAAGCATTACACCGGAGCGACCACCCTCGTCACCGTGGCCGGAGCCGCCGCGCACGAACGCGTGCTGGAGTTGATGGGGCCTACCATGGGCACCCTTCCCGCTGGACGAGTTCCCAAGTTCGAAAAATCCAATCACGATCTCGCGATCAAAGCCGGTGGCGTGCGGCGGCCTTGGATCAAAGCGGTTGCCCATGAGATCGAACAGACCCATCTGGCGCTCGGGTTTCACGCCTTCGGACGGAGGGACGAGCGGCGCTACGCGTTGAAATTGCTGAGCGTCCTCCTTGGTGAGAACATGAGTTCGCGTCTGTTTCAAAAACTGCGCGAACGCCACGGCATTTGCTATTCCGTGCAAAGCAGCGTCGTCTCGCTGGAGGACTCTGGAGCGCTCACGATCTTTGCGGGACTGGAACCGGCCAAGCTGGAAAAAGCGGTGCGGCTGACGATGCAGGAACTCGAACGCATCGCCTCGGACCCACCCCGCCGCAGCGAATTGCGCAAGGCCCAGGATTACACCATCGGCCAGACGTTGATGGGGCTGGAAAGCACCTCCAATCAAATGACCTGGATCGGCGAATCCCTCCTGAGCTTTGGCAAAGTGATGGATCCGCACGAAGTGGAAGAGCGCCTGCTCGCGGTCACCCCTGAAGAAGTTCGAGCCGTCGCGGAAT
>JAPLTE010000118.1 GCA_026398235.1 Verrucomicrobiota bacterium | reverse complement strand
CTTTAGAAACTTCGAAAATTACCGTCTGCGAGTCATCGCTCAATGCGGTTAATTTTTGAACACCAACTTCAAACCGAACTCAACCACCACTAAAACAACTACTTAACTCCAATTCAGTCCCCAAACTTTGATGTAGACCCGAATGGTTCCCATGTCCCTGACACTTAAACAAATCGGAATTAACGGCTACCGGGCTTACCTGCATCCTTCGCAAACCGTGGACATCCCCATCGTAGACCCGGATAATGGTGCACCCTCTGGGACTCGAACCCAGAACCTAGTGATTAAGAGTCACGTGCTCTACCAATTGAGCTAAGGATGCCTTTTAGGGGGTGGGAAAGATGTCTGTAAAAAAAAAAAATGTCAACGGCTTCGGTGAACTTTTTTGGGTTCATCGAAAAGTTAGTGCTGAAGACACGCTGGAGAGGCGGAGGGAGGATTCGTGGATGTGTATGATCTGAGGGTGAAAAACTTTGATGTAGACCCGAGACTTGCACCCGGCGGGGGTCGAACCCACAACCTTTGGCTTCGGAGGCCATATGCCAACAGAGTAAATATTTTCCTGTCGCTATTTTGTAGCTATTTTTCGCCTTCAAAGAGCGCTTCGGGCGGCAATATCAGGGCAACACCTTCAAACCCGCCTTTGCCGCGACTGCCGCCTGTCGCGTGTCAAACGTCACGAAAGTTTCCACCCCGATCACCTTTGCAACAGCCACATGCAGAATGTCCAGTGTCCGGCATCCGAGTGTCATTGCGTAACGCCCCGAAAGCTCACCGGCCACCCGAAAGACATCCTTCATGTCATAGGAAACCCGCTTGAACAGCCCGCCTCCGATGTCTTCTTGGAAGTTCACCAGTGCTTTCTTGAGTTGTAAGGGGGTGAATTCCTTCCGAAACACTTTCAGCCGCAAGGCGTTTTCAATTTCGATTTCCTGCCAATGACAGAACGGAAGGGGAGGCTGGAATCTCTGAACCAGTTTGACCGCCTCCGGGGTGTTCGCTTCCGGGCAATAAAGTTTTACCAAAACCCCGGTATCAAAATAGGCGTTCAATACTCGCCCCTCCCTTCATGCACGATCTCGGAAACCGGTTTGCCTTTCACCCCGGCCGGGAACGCCTTTTTCAAGCGGCCCATAAAATCCGGCCATTCCTTCTTTTGGGCCTTGGGCCTTACCGGAACCATCCTGGCGACAATGCGCCGCCGTTTGGTGATCTCCACTTGTTGACCCTCTTCAACCCAGCTCAAAATGCGCCCGAAATCGTGGCGAATATCACGGATAGTGGCAGTTTTCATTGTGACACAAATTTGTATCACAAAACGGGGATTGTCAATAAAATCGCCTGTCTTGCAGGAGCATGTGCCCGTACGTATAATAAGCTCGTTGGTGCGCATTTATGGAATCCAAGACAAAAGCCTTTGATGCCAAAGCCCAAACCCTTTGGGGCAATGAATGGTTCTGGCCGATTTTGGAGGACTTGGAAAGATTTGAGGCGGAAGTCACTGATTTATTCCCCGTAGTTGTTAATGCCATTGCTGATGATGCTCCTGATTGGGCATTTCAGGCCGTTTGGCGAAGTGGCCTTCCCTCGGCCAATTTCACAGGGCTATCCGATCCGCAAAAAATAGGTGCGGTTGAGGTAGGCAAGATGGTTGGGAGCAAGTGGAGCTTATGTGAATTTCATGCTGAAAATTTCCGAACAGTAGATGCTTATACGCCTGAAATGATCAGGGAGCATGATGCGAATTTCGGGATATTCAACCACTTCCAGACCAAGGAAAGGTGTCGGGTATTTGCGGAGAATTTGATCTGGCAATGTGACAGCATGAGACGCAATGCAATGAATCTTGCAATGGAGGCCGTGCTAGAAGAGGAGTTGAAATATCTGAATGGATACCGCCAAGGATTGCAGTTCATGGACTCAGTTTTGAAGGATGCGGAGCATCCGCCGGAACATGATCGCGGCAAAAATGCCTTGTTGCGAAGCTGGGTTATGCTTTACGCCATGAGGCGATGGCCTGAAATCGAGAAGAAAAAAGCCGATTGGAGTTGGCCGGAACTGCATCAAGAATTTCAAAAGATGTTTGGCACCGAAATTCAGGAGGATACGTTTAAGCGAATCTTCTATGATCTGGGGTTAAAGGGTGTTGGAAAAGTGGGGCGGATACCCTCCAACGAAATAGGGATGCCGAAAATTCCGCGGCGTCACTAACATACTCATTCATGTGCGGCACTCTCCGCCCATGAACTCGATTCATTACTTAAACAAACTGGAAGTGGCGGAGAGGCTCGGCACCACCAAGCGGGGTGTCGAGGAAATGATGCGGCGGCGCAAAATCCCGTTCTTAAAGCTCGGGCATCGCACCGTGAGGTTTGACTGGACGGCAGTCGAAAAGGCCGTGGCCCGTCTGGAATACAAAGCCGTGGGACAGGAGGCGCGTACCAAATGAAGGCTTCGGAAATTTACACGCGTATCATGGCCGGGGAACTCCTCTTGGTCGGCGAATATCGTGGTGGTCGCGCTATCCGCAGCGACTATGTAGACAAAAAGAAGGGGCTGAAAATCCCCCGAGTAATCGTCGTTTATACGGTCGAGTGCGCCTTGGGCGGGTCATTGGGCGTTGCCAAAATCAGCGGGAACGCACCAGAGGGAACCACAGAACCGGAGCAAGTGACTGTATCCTTGGAAAAGGGAAGGCGGTATGCCTTCTCGATTCTGGCGATGAGCAAGGAGCGCGATTTGGCCACCGGATGGATCGGCAAACGCGAGCCTGTGCTTATTGAGGAGGAAGAGGAAAGCGGCGGGCCTGTGGCTGCGCCGCGAGGCGCAGCCACAGGAACGGCGCTCCCTTAACCTTGTCTTATTACAAACATCTCCACAACCGAGACATGAAAAAGACCAAAGCCGCATTCCTCCTCGCCACCCAAATCCTGGGCAAGCAATCGCTCTATATGTGGACGCTCACCTTCAAGGAAGTGCTCAACATCAAGGACACTCGGAAACGCTGGAATTACTTACTCACACTCATCAAACGCCGCTGGCCGGAGCTTTGCGGGCTGCGCGTGTTTGAACTCCACAAAATGCATGGGCTGCACGTTCATCTCGTCACGAATCGGTTTATTGATGTGAACGAGATGCGAGCCCTTGCCAGCAAAGCGGGATGGGGCCGCATCCACGTTGAGCGCATCCCAGCCGATAAAGCCGAATACCTTGCCAAATACCTGAGCAAAGAACGGGCTGAATGCCTCAAGGGCTGGCGGCTCTGGGCAGGTTTCGGCCCGTGGGAATGGAGCAAGGTCAAAGACGTGGTTTCAGACACCCCATTCTCCCGCATCTACCGGGCGTGCCAAGAATGGCTGCATTGGAAGGGAAACAAGGAATTCATCGCCCGCACCCGCTTTGTCACCTTTATGGAACTGCAAACCCTCATGAACGGATGGGAACCTGGGCTGGGGCCGGGAGAAAAACCCTACTGGATGTGCTCACATGAAGAATTGAGGGGCTTTCCCTTGAGGTAAGAGGTTGTTTTGATCTCGCCCCCACAGGGGCATTCTGTTATCGCCCCGGCCTCCGCCGCCATTGCCTCGGCCCGGTTTTGATCTCGCCCCCACAGGGGCATTCTGTTATCAAATACGGCACCTGGATTCCCCAGGAGCGCTAGTTTTGATCTCGCCCCCACAGGGGCATTCTGTTATCATAATCATCCGTTGTGTCGCTGCCGTGAGGACGTTTTGATCTCGCCCCCACAGGGGCATTCTGTTATCGCGGCAGCGACGATCGTCGCATCCACCGCAATGTTTTGATCTCGCCCCCACAGGGGCATTCTGTTATCGTGCTCTGCGGCTGGCCAAAAGACACGATGGAGTTTTGATCTCGCCCCCACAGGGGCATTCTGTTATCCCCAGACCCGCTGTTGGTAGCTCGCCCCCACAGGGGCATTCTGTTATCCTATGAGTCAAACCGGGGGGTGGAGAAGGAGAAGTTTTGATCTCGCCCCCACAGGGGCATTCTGTTATCCGTGAAAGCCAACTAAAATTTTATGAGCCTACGTTTTGATCTCGCCCCCACAGGGGCATTCTGTTATCAGTTCATCGGCCATCTCCGGATCAATCAGCCGGTTTTGATCTCGCCCCCACAGGGGCATTCTGTTATCAAGCTCCCCGAACACAACCAACGCGGCCTCGCGTTTTGATCTCGCCCCCACAGGGGCATTCTGTTATCCTATGAGTCAAACCGGGGGGTGGAGAAGGAGAAGTTTTGATCTCGCCCCCACAGGGGCATTCTGTTATCATTACGGGGACTTGATTGCGATCCACCTTATAGTTTTGATCTCGCCCCCACAGGGGCATTCTGTTATCCTTCCCCGCTGCTGTTGGCCGTCCACATGGTAGTTTTGATCTCGCCCCCACAGGGGCATTCTGTTATCTCTTTTTGATGTTTGCGAATTGTTGTTCTTGCGTTTTGATCTCGCCCCCACAGGGGCATTCTGTTATCTGCAGGTTTCCAAGTTTGGCAAGCCCACGAAGTTTTGATCTCGCCCCCACAGGGGCATTCTGTTATCCGATTGAAAGCAGCCTATGCAAACGTCAACACGTTTTGATCTCGCCCCCACAGGGGCATTCTGTTATCCGTAATGCCGAACCCACTAAAAATCAGTGGGTTCGGCTTACCACACTTTCACGAATTCCTTAAATGGAGCCGCTTCCGGTAGCGCTTCCGTGATGCTTGAAATGATAATTTGGGCATCCCAAACAGATTTTTCCATGGGCAGAAGTCGAATGTCGCCGGGAATTTTGTCTGCTACCCGGCGCATGTAACGAATAACGCGCTCGCATTCATGTGGCTCTCCCTCAAAAAGATAGAGGCTGTATTGTACGCGGGCTCCGCCCACTCGCTCAAACTCTTTCCTGAGGAAGGTTTGGTGCTTCTGTTCTGGGGTATCATACGCAAGCATCACGAGCATGGAGATGAAATGGCAAAAAGCGGTCCTGTCCACCTAAGGCGCGGATGAAACTTTCGACTATCAGCCGAAGAATGGTGCGAAGGCGAAATTGGTGGCTTTGATATTGCCATTTTTCTTCGAACATTTCGGCAAAACGTGCAGCCATAGCTTTTTTCTCGTGCATCTCATCCATGTGCCGCACAAGGGTGATTTCTACACAGCAGCGGAAAGGCTCGATAAGATCGCATACAAGGCTGGGTCGATTACGCCTCAGTTTGTGAACGATGCCGATGGTGGGGTCGAGCCCTGCGGCAAGGCATTGCCATTCGAGAGCATGGTAGAGGAAGCCATACCCATAGTTTAACGCTGCATTAAGAGGTGATTGGGCTTTGCGTCTCTCCCGTTGAAAAAGGTCTTGGGATACGGCAGCAAAGTAACGTGCCCAGAAAAAACGGGCGTAACGGGATTCAAGCCGGAGGATGCGCGAAAAGGAATTATCGGCCAGTTTAGGCAAGTCTTCGAGAAAAGGGTCAAAGACGCGCAGCATTGAATGTTGATTGCGAATCTTGGCATAAAGAAGATCACTGGCGAGTTGGGTGGCTCTGCGTTCCGATAAGCGGCAAAGTCGGAACAAAGCAGTAGGGTTTACATGACGGGCCTTGGGTGCGAGGCAAAAGGATTTCCATTTCCCAATGTTGTTGTCCCATCGCGACATGACTACTGGACATTGGGTAGCCAGCGATTCCAGAGCTGTCTGAGTCCATCTCGCTTGGGATGCAAAGCACTGCACGCTGCCCAGGGTTTCAATGGCGATCTTATTTGAGCCGGAAATCAACCTCCCCGCTTGGACGTGCAGGTCCGGTTGCTCGCTGATTAGGATAAGGTGATGAATCATCGGG
>JAPLTE010000070.1 GCA_026398235.1 Verrucomicrobiota bacterium | reverse complement strand
GCCCGGGCATTCCAAAAAAATCGCGCAACCCCCGCGGAATCCGCACCGTTTTACTGGTATTGATGCTCACCACACTGGGGGCGACCTTGGTCGCGATCGGCGCGAAAGTCGTCATGACCCCCACGGGGGTTGCGACCGGTTCTTGGGCCTCCAGGTTCAGCCCGAGCAGCAAGGTCAGCCCGGCAAATCCCGCCCATCCCGCACGTGGTATTCTGTTCATAAGTGTAATAAGGAACGATTCGCCGGGAAAAATGGCCGTATGAACAGCTAGAATATCTCACGCAAAGGCGCAAAGGCGCGAAGGAGAGGGAACCTTTCCAGCCTCGTTGCGCCTTTGCGTCTTTGCGTGAGACGCTTCTGAATTGCGTTTTTGCCGAATTTGTTCTTCTTTGGGGAATCGCACCACCCATGAAAATCTCCGACCTCCGCGGTATTCTGCAATATGTCCCCCGGTTCCGCGAAAAAATCTTCGTGGTGGAGATCGACGGCGATGTCGTCGCCTCCCCCAATTTCGGGAATATCTTGCTCGATCTCGCGGTGTTGCGTTCGCTCAACATCAAGCTGGTGCTCGTGCACGGCGCGGCGTTGCAGATCGAAAAACTCGCGGCGGAACGCGGCATTGCCATCAGCAACAGCGACGGCACGGGCGTCACCGACGAGGCGACGCTGCGGTTGGGGATCGAGGCGGCCATTCAGATCACCAACGAGATCATGCAAGGGCTGACCTCCGTGGACCTCCGGGCCGCCTATGCCAATGCGATCATCGCGCACCCGTTCGGGATCCGGGGCGGCGTCGATTACCTGCACACCGGCAAGGTGGAACGGGTGGACACCCATTCGCTGCGGCTGTTCCTGGATGAAGGGATCATCCCGGTGATCCCGCCCGTCGGCTTTGACGGCGAGGGCAAAACGTTCCGGGTCAATTCGGATTCCATCGCATACGAAGTGGCCGAGGCGTTGCGGGCCACGAAGATCATTTACCTGATGGCGGAAGATGGGCTTTGCGTCAGCGGGGAGATCGTCCGCCAGCTTTCCATTGCCGAAGCCGAGGAGACCCTCAAGCGGGGCAAGCTCAATCCCAACCTCGCCAGCAAGCTCGATTACGGTGCCAAAGCCTGCCGCAACAACATTCCGCGCGTCCACCTGCTCAACGGCCTGGTCAACGAGGCGCTCTTGACGGAGGTGTTCAGCCACGAGGGGATCGGCACGATGATCTACTCCAACGAATACCAGCAAATCCGGCGCGTTTTCAAAAAAGACGTGCGCGGGGTGATGGGGTTGATCCGGCAGAGCGTCCACAACGAGGAACTCATCCGGCGCACCCGCAGCGATATTCTCGCGCGGATCGATGATTATTGGGTATTGGAGATCGACCGCACCCTGGTCGGGTGTGTTGCGCTGCACTGTTATCCCGAGGAGAAAAAGGCCGAACTCGCGTGCCTCCACGTGCACAAAAGCTCCGGCGACCAGGGCTTCGGCAAAAAATTAATGACCTTTGTCGAGCGGCTGGCGGCCGAGAAAGGGATGCAGCAAATCTTCGCCCTTTCCACGCAGGCATTCTCGTTTTTCCAACAAAAGGGCGGCTACCGCGAAGTCTCTCCCGAGGAACTCCCGGCCACGCGCCGGGAGAAATACGAGGCCAGCAACCGGAACTCAAAAATCCTCATCAAAGACATCACCGCCATGCCCGCCGCCGACGCGCCCAGGCACGTGTGATGCCGAGCATAAATGGCTGTCGGTTAACCCGCAACCTTCTCATAACTCGAAGCCTCTTATAACCCGGAGGGTTTATACAAATCCGCTTACAAAGCAGCTTACAAAGCAGCTAAAGAACCTGTTCCAATACCAGTTGCCTGTTGGAAAACAGCGTCGAGAAATAAGTTTAAATCAGCCCGAGCTTCATCTTGCCCGCTTCGCTGATCATCGACTGATCCCATGGCGGATCCCAGACGAGCTCGACGTTTGCCTCCGCAACCCCAGGAAGGCTCTCCACGCGCATCCGGGCTTCGGCGGCAATCGTGGGACCCATGCCGCAACCGGGTGCGGTGAGGGTCATTTTCACGGAAACACGCGCCTTGCCGCTTTCCTGGCGCACGATGGCGCAATCGTAAATCAGGCCGAGATCGACGATGTTCACCGGGATTTCCGGGTCATAACACGTTTTG
>JAPLTE010000021.1 GCA_026398235.1 Verrucomicrobiota bacterium | reverse complement strand
GGTGCAGCTCTTCTTAAAGGGAGCAAACAGTGAACCGCGGCATGTCCCTTGCGATGCCTGCGCCGGTTTCAACCCTGGCGAAGCCTCCAGCGAAGCCGCGCGCTGCCTGCATTGCGACTGCCGTTCCGCTGGCAACTGCGCGTTCCAACATTACGCACAAGTCTATGAGGTGGACGCGAACCGGTTCCGCGCTGGGCGCGCCGCGTTCGAGCAGCAACTCCAGCCCGGCGGGGTCATTTACGAGCCTGGCAAATGCATCCTGTGCGGCATTTGCGTGAAGCTCACCGAAATGGCGGGCGAACCACTCGGGCTCACTTTCATCGGGCGCGGCTTTGACGTGCGCATCGCCGCCCCGTTCGATCACGCCATCGAGGAAGGCCTGCAAAAAATCGCGGCCGAATGCGTGAAGGCGTGCCCCACTGGCGCGCTCTCGATGAAGTAGACCACTCCAGCGCAAAAGCGCTGCTACTCAGCCGAGCGGCTCTCTTGGCTGCCTGTGTTGTTTTTGAGTTGCTCGAGTTGCCGCTCCAATTCGCGCATGCGCCGGATCATCTCGGGCAGTTGCTGCAAGCCGATCCATTGCCGCTTGGTTTGCTTGTCCGGCATTGCCGGAATGCCGAGCACGGTCGTTTTGTCGGGTATATCCCGCATGACCCCGGACTTCGCGCCGACCGTGGACTGGTTGCCGAGCTTCAAATGCCCGCCGATTCCCGATTGTGAAGCGATGACGCAATAATCTCCAAGATGCGTGCTGCCGGCGAATCCCACCTGCCCCATGACAAGGCAATGCCGGCCGATGACCACGTTGTGGGCGATGTGGACGAGGTTATCAATCTTGGTGCCCTGGCCGATGACGGTGGCGCCGAGCGCTCCGCGATCAATCGCCGCATTGGCTCCGATCTCCACATCGTCGTGGATGATGACTTTGCCGACTTGCAGGACTTTGCGGTGGCGGCCTTCGTCGAAAACATACCCATAACCGTCTGAGCCAATCACCGTGCTGGCGTGGATGGTCACGCGGTGGCCGATTTCGGATTTCGCGTAAAGGACGACGTTCGGGTGCAAACAGACGTCCTCGCCTAGCTGGGAGTCGCGGCCCAAATGGTTGCCCCCCATGAGCACGGAGCGGGCGCCGACCCGCACCCCGGCGCCGATGATGCAGTTGGGCCCGATGTGCGCCGCGGGGTGAATCTCCGCGGAGGAATCAATGCTGGCGCTCGCGTGGATCCCTGGCAAATACGGGTCGGCCGGGAAGAAAGTCGGCAGCAGCCTGGCCATGGCGACGCGCACGTCGGGCACGCCCGCCACGAGAATAACCGAGGCCTGGCTCTCTTCGGCAGTGGCGAAATAGGTTTCTTTTTCAGCGAAAGTGAGGTCGCCCTGTTGGGCCTGATCGGCAGAGGCCAGGCCGGTGATTTCGACTGAGCCGTCGCCGAGGAGTTCGCCCTGGAGTTGTTTCGCTATGAGAGAGGCCGTAATGGACATAGGGTTGTGGACTGGGTTGGAAGCTTCCGCGCCTCTTCAATCAGTTTTATATATCTCGTTTTTTTGGAAGAAGAGTTATCCGCAGATTGCGCAGATGAACGCAGATTTAGAAGGAAAGAAACGGAAATCTGCGGATCCCCCCTGTCTTACATGCGAAATCTTTCATGCTCCTGCGTATTAGGCTAGGTCGAGCGGCGCTCCACCAGTTCGTCTCCTGGCAGAATCAAAGCCCTGCGCGCGGAACGGAAATCCGGCTGGAAGCCCTGTTGATCCAGGGCAAACGCGGGGTCAATCTGGCGCCCCTCGGGAATGCGCAGGTCAGCGCATTCGAGCACGGCTGCTTTGCTCATGGGGTGCATTTCCTGCCTACTTCGCCAATATTTCCCGCAGCACGAAGGGCAAAATACCGCCGTGGCGGTAGTAGTCGATCTCGATGGGGGTATCAATGCGCACCTTCACCGGCACGCTTTGGGTGCCGCCGTCGGCCCGGTGAATGAGGAGTTCCAGATTCTGTCGCGGCTGGAGGGATTCGCTGATGCCGAGGATGTCGAAGGTTTCCGAGCCATCAAGGCCGAGCGTCTGCGCATTGGTCCCCTCCTCGAATTGCAGCGGGAGCACGCCCATGCCGACGAGGTTTGAGCGGTGGATGCGCTCGTAACTGGCGGCGATCACGGCTTTGACCCCCAGCAGGCGCGTCCCCTTTGCGGCCCAGTCGCGGCTGGAACCGGTGCCGTATTCCTGCCCGGCGATGATGAGCAGCGGCGTGCCTTCGGCCTGGTATTTGACGGAGGCATCGTAAATGGCAAGCTGTTCGCCTTGAGGGTAATACTTTGTAACCCCTCCTTCCACGCCGGGCACCATCAGGTTCTTGATCCGGACGTTGGCGAATGTGCCGCGCGTCATCACCCGGTCGTTGCCACGGCGGCTGCCGTAGGAATTGAAATCGGTGGGCTCGACACCGCGCTGGACCAGGTAGCGCCCGGCGGGCGAGCTGGCTTTGATCGCGCCGGCAGGCGAGATATGGTCGGTGGTGACGGAATCGCCGAAAATGCCGAGCGGCCGCGCGCCTTTGATTTCCCCGATCACGCCCGCTTCCATGCCGAATTTCTCGAAGAACGGCGGCTCGTGGATGTAGTCGCTCTCTTCATCCCACGCATACACGTCGCCCGCGATGGACGGGATCTCGTTCCATTTCGGGTTCTGGTCGGCGAAGTCGCTGTAGAGCTTGCGGAAAACCTCGGGCGAGAGGGCACTCGCCATCGCCTCATTGATCTCCTGGAGACTCGGCCAGAGATCGCGCAGGAACACCGGGTTCCCCTCCCCGTCGGTGCCGAGCGGCTGTTGGGTCAGGTCGATGTCCACCCGGCCCGCGAGCGCAAACGCCACGACGAGCGGGGGCGACATCAGGAAGTTCGCCTTGATATTCTGATGCACGCGCGCCTCGAAATTGCGATTGCCGGAAAGGACCGACGCGGTCACGAGGTCGTTCTGGAGGATCGCCTCCTCAATGCGCGGATGCAGCGGGCCGCTGTTGCCGATGCAGGTGGTGCAGCCGTAGCCGACGATCTGGAACCCGAGCTGGTCGAGATAGGTTTGCAGGCCGGTCTTGGCAAGATAATCGGTGACGACACGCGAGCCGGGGGCCAGCGAGGTTTTTACGGAAGGATCGATCCGCATTCCGCGTTCCACGGCTTTTTTGGCCAGCAGCCCCGCGCCGATCATCACGCTCGGGTTACTCGTGTTGGTGCAGCTCGTGATGGCGGCAATCACGACGCTTCCGTTGCCCACCTCGCTTTGGCCGGGGGGGAACGGGGCAACGGAAAAAGCGTCCGTGGGGGTCGCAGTGGGCCGATTGCTCACCATCTCCAGCTTATTGCGCGGCTCCCCTTCCTGGAGATGATTCTGTTTTTCGTCGGTGGAAAGCTGCCGATCACTTTCCAGCGGGGCGCCGTTCAACTGCACCGGCACGCGCAAGGAGAGGTCGTTGACCGGCTTGCCGTAACCGCCTTCGGGCACCGGCTTGGCAAACACATCCGTGAAAGTTTCCCCCAACTCGGGAAGATTGATGCGGTCCTGCGGGCGCTTGGGCCCGGCCACACTGGGCTGCACCGTCGCCAAATCCAGTTCGATATCGACCGAATAATCGACTTCCCCTTTGCGCGGCATTCCGAACATCTGCTGCGCCTTGAAATAGTTTTCAAAAGCCGCGCATTGCTCTTCGGTGCGGCCCGTGGCGCGCAGATAGGCGACCGATTCCGCGTCCACGGGGAAATACCCCATCGTGGCGCCGTATTCCGGGGCCATGTTGGCGATGGTGGCTCGATCCGTCAACGGCAGCGAGGCCGCGCCTTCCCCATAGTATTCCACAAACTTGCCCACGACTTTGCGCGCCCGAAGCATTTGGGTCAGATGCAAAGCGAGATCGGTCGCCGTAACCCCTTCGCGAAGACGCCCCGTGAGGTGGACGCCCACCACTTCCGGCGTGAGGAAATAAACCGGCTGGCCGAGCATCCCGGCTTCGGCCTCGATCCCGCCCACCCCCCAGCCCACAATGCCCAGGCCGTTGATCATGGTGGTGTGCGAATCGGTGCCCACGAGCGTGTCCGGGTAATAAAGGTCCCCCTGATGCAGCACCCCTTTGGCGAGATATTCCAGGTTCACCTGGTGGACGATGCCGATGCCCGGAGGCACGACGCCAAACGTCTGGAACGCCTGCTGGCCCCATTTGAGGAATTGGTACCGCTCGCGGTTGCGCTTGAACTCCATCGCCATGTTCAAGTCGAGCGCCTCGAGGCTCCCCGCGTAATCCACCTGCACGGAATGGTCCACCACGAGATCGACCGGAACGAGCGGCTCGATCATTTTCGGGTCGCGCTGGAGAGCGGCCACGGCGGTGCGCATCGCAGCGAGGTCCACCAAGAGCGGCACGCCGGTAAAGTCTTGCAATACAATGCGAGCCACCACGAACGGAATCTCCTCGGTTGCGGGAGCCTTGGCGGTCCAGGCGGCGAGCTGGCGCACCGCTTCCTCGCTCACCTTTTTCCCATCGCAATTGCGCAGCACGGATTCCAGAACGATCCGGATGCTGACCGGCAGCCGCGAAATATTCACCGTTTCGGGAAGCGCTTCGTCGAGGGCAGGCAGGGAATGGAAACGGCCCTGGCGGCCGCCGCCGAGATCAAAGGTGCGCAAAGTCTGGAAAGCGTCGCTCATAGTAATAGAAGTAAAGTTATCTGCAAAATTTCGTTCAATAAGAGAAAAGCGGAGCCAGGCCCGACTCGCAAGACCAATTCGCCACCCGTCCGGGGGGAACGCTTCAAAAAGTGATCAGGAAGTCAGGAAATCAGGAAAAACAGCAAGGTCGCCAACTTGGCTTGTCCTTCCGAACACAAGTGAGGAACCTCGCCAGCCATGCAAGGCCTCATAGAAATCCAAGCCTGGAGTGGCTTGTGAGGTCCCTCGCTCTGCTCGGGATGACACGCATAGGGGGAGCCTGGGTTTCTGATAAATTCTGTTTCCCCGTCCACCCTGCGCTTCGAGCTTGCGTTTTTGCGCCGCCCCAAGAGCATACAAACCCATGAACTGGTACTATATCGACGGCCCGCTGCGGGTCGGTCCCCTCAACGAAACCGAGTGGGCGGAGTTGGTGCGCAGCGGCAAGATCGAGCCCGAAACGCTCGTCTGGCACGAGGGAATGGAAAAATGGACCCCGTATCGCCTGATCCCCCCGCCCGCCGAGCCGGAACCCGAGCCGCCGGATCTCGACGCCGTTCTGGAAACCGAGGAAGAAGAGCCGCACACCTTCGCCGCGCGTGTGGCCGATCTCGACTACCCCGTGGATCTGGGCCGTTGCACTTCCCAGGGCTGGGCTGTCTTCAAATCTCATTTCTGGGAGCTGATTCGGGCCACTCTCCTTGTATTGCTGCTGCTCCTGGCCGCATCGCGGCTGCCGGTTTTGGAGTTTGTCGTCCCCATGTTGCTTCAAGGGGTGCTCATGGGGGGGCTCTACAAGATTTACCTCCAACGTCTACCGCGGACAACCCGCCGTTTTCACCGATCTGTTTGTCGGGTTCAACCGTCCGCTTTTCCAGCAGCTTGCGTTGCAAAACCTGGTGATGGCCCTCGTCTCGGAACTCTGTTTTCTGCCCGCCCTCATCGCCATGAAAATGAAGGGGGTCACCTTGGAGAATTTGGAAGCCACCTTCACCAGCGATCCGCAAACCGCCCTCGTGTTGATGCTCGTTTTTCTGGCCTGCTCCATCCCCGCCGTTTATTTCGGATTTTGCTGGATGTTCGCCCTCCCGCTGGTGGTGGACAAGGGGCTCTCCTTCTGGCCCGCCATGCAACTGAGCCGCAACAAAGTGCTCCAGCATCCCTGGCGGATCGGCGTGCTCTTGGCCGTCGCCGGAATCTATGGCTTTTCCGGCGCGCTGCTCTTCGGGATCGGCATCCTTTTCACCCTGCCGCTCTATTTCGGGATCAAACTCGCCTTGTACGAGGCTATTTTTAGACAGGATTAACAGGATTGACATGATTTACAGGATTTTCGGATCAGGGTTTACAGTTGCTCACGGGCGTTCGCATGCCTCACGTAGGCAGGAAAGGGGCCGAGCCAAAACCTAACCTGTTCATCCTGTCTTTGCGGCTTTCACGCGATCCGGCCTGTTGTGCGTCTAGTTAATTCAACACCGTTTGGAGTTGGGGAGCTGGGCAATTTTAGACAGGATTAACAGGATTGACATGATTGACAGGATTTTCGGATCAGGGTTTACAGTTGCTCACGGGCGTTCGCAGGCTACGGGCGTAATCCTGTAATCCCCAAAATCTTGTTAATCCTGTCTAAAATAGTGAAGCTTCGCTGCTCACGTAGGGATGAAAGGGTCGGTAGCCCAAACCCAACCTGTTCATCCTGTCTTTGCGGCTTTCACGCGATCCGGCCTGTTGTGCGTCCAGTTGATTCAACGCCG
>JAPLTE010000010.1 GCA_026398235.1 Verrucomicrobiota bacterium | reverse complement strand
GGCATGGGCATGGGTTGGTGGGGCACGCATTTCGGTCGCACCCAGACGTGGGCGGAACTCGGCAAAGAGTTCTACCGTTATCTCGGCCGTTGTCAGGCGATGCTCCAACGCGGCGAGACGCCGGCCGATTACGTCAGCGTCGGCGCGCTGAACGGCACCGGCGACGTCATCCCGGCGCGAACGTTCCTCAATGATGTGCGCGTCGAGTCCGGCAAAATCGTGTTGCCGAGCGGACGGCGCTACGCGTTTATCCATGTCCCGCACAAAGGCGAACTGCAACCGGAGATGGTCCGGCAAATCAAGACGCTGCTCGCCGCCGGTGCGACCGTCGTGGCCGGCAAGCCGAGCCGGTCGCCAAGCCTTGCCGGTTATCCTGCGTGCGATGATGAGGTGAGGAAACTCGCCGATGAACTCTGGGACAAACCGACCGGCAAACTCTACACCGACATCACCGCCGCGATCAAAGCCTGCGGCATCACACCAGTCGCGACAATCGAATCGAAGAAGTCCGGCGAGATCCGCATCCAATGTCGGCAGGACGCGGAGGCGGAGTGGTTCTTTGTCGCCAATCTCGACAAGCAACCGGCGCAATTCACCGTGTCGCTGCGCGCAAGCGGCCGGCATCCGGAGCTTTGGGATGCGGAGACCGGCACGATCGAGTTGGCTGAGTCGTGGCGGGAGAAAGACGGCCGCACGGAAGTGGATTTGCGGTTGGGCGCTGAGAAATCGGTGTTCGTTGTCTTTCGTCCGAACCCAACGGGCGTGAAGCAGAAGACGTTCGCGTTGTTGTCGGCAATTCCGGTTGCCGGGCCGTGGATGCTGGAGATTGCCGGCAAGCGGTTGACGCTGGAAAAGCTGGGGTCGTGGTCCGGGCAGAGCGACGCGGACGTGAAGTATTTCTCCGGCACGGCGACATACCGGACGACGTTCAAGCTGGATGCCGTGCCGCAGCGGATGGATCTCAACCTCGGCGAAGTATGCGACCTTGTGCGCGTGACAGTGAACGGTCGTGACTGCGGCGTGTGGTGGCATCCGCCGTTCACACGCGACATCACCGCCGCGTTGAAACCCGGCGAGAACACACTCGAGCTGGCGGTGTGCAACACGTGGCACAACCGTCTGGTCGGGGACGAACAGTTCCCGGCGGATTTCGAGTTGGGCAAGGATGGGGGCGTGGACAAAGGGCGGCCGATGAAAGCGTACCCGGATTGGTTCATCAAGAATCTGCCGCGCCCGGAACAGGGCCGGAAATGTTTTGCGATTTGGTACTACCACCGCAAGGACACGCCGTTGATTCCGGCGGGTCTGCTCGGCCCGGTCACACTCGTGCCGAAGAGGGAGGTGCCCTCACAAAAAAAGGATAAATAACGAAAAAGCTATGTCTCCGACTTCGCTCCCCCAAAAAACCAATTGCTTATAAACTAAAGTTCATCAACCAGGAAAAAACGCATGAAAACACTCCATATCAAAACCTGTATCCTATCAGTAACCGCCGCATTTTGCATGTTCCTTCCCGCTTCATTCGCGGCGGACGAGGGATCCGGCGAGAAGATGCTGGAAGGCCAGTTCAAGCCAAGCTGGGAATCATTGCAACAGTACCAGTGCCCCGACTGGTTCCGCGATGCGAAGTTCGGCCTCTGGGCGCACTGGAGTGCACAATGCCAGCCCGAACAGGGGGACTGGTATGCCAAGATGATGTAGGCATGTACGTCCAGGAGAGCGGAAAATGTAAATACCATGTCGAACACTACGGGCATCCGTCCAAGGTCGGGTTCAAGGATGTCTGTAACATGTGGAAGGCGGAAAAGTTTGATCCGGATAAACTGATCGAACTCGACAAACGCGCCGGGGCGAAATATTTTGTCTCGCTCGCAAACCACCACTGCAATTTCGACTGCTATGACTCCAAGTATCAGCCGTGGAATTCGGTAAATATCGGCCCGAAGAAGGATATTGTCGGCATGTGGGAAAAGGCGGCTCGCAAGAACGGTCTTCGCTACGGGATATCGGTCCATGCAGCCCGGTCGTGGAGTTGGTACGAGGTTGCGCAGGGTTCAGACAAAACTGGGCCCATGGCGGGGGTGCCTTATGACGGAAAGCTAACCAAGGCCGACGGCAAGGGACAGTGGTGGGAGGCCTGGATCCCCAGGACCTTTACGCGCAGAACCACAAGCCGGGTGAGAAACCCGACAAGGCGTACTGCGACAAATTCTTCAACCGGACTCTGGACCTCATCAACAAGTACAAGCCCGACCTTCTGTATTTCGACGACGGCGGGTTGCCACTCGCAAAGAGTGGCGAAGATTACGGCTTGCGGATCGCGGCGCACTACTACAATTCCAGCATGCAGTGGCATAACGGCAACAACGAAGCCGTGATGAATACCAAGGCACTGAAAGGGGATAAGCGAAAATGCCTCGTCATGGACATTGAGCGCGGCAAGGCCGATGGCATCCTGCCCGAGCCGTGGCAGACCGACACCTGCCTGGGCGGCTGGCACTACGTTGCGGGCCTATATGAGAGACATGGCTACAAAACGCCAACAACCGTGATTCATCTTCTTGTGGATATTGTCAGCAATAACGGCAATCTCCTCCTGAATGTCCCTGTCAAAGGCAACGGCACGATCGACAGTGATGAAGTCGCCTGCCTCGAGAGCATCGCCAAATGGATGGAACCGAACAGTGAAGCCATTTTTGGAACGCGCCCCTGGAAAGTATCCGGCGAAGGCTTCCAGAAAGCCAAGTCGGACAGTTTTCACTTGAATGAACGCAATGCGCAGGTTTACACGTCCGAGGACATCCGCTTCACGACGGCCAAGTCGGACAGTTTTCACTTGAATGAACGCAATGCGCAGGTTTACACGTCCGAGGACATCCGCTTCACGACGAAGGGCGACACCCTGTACGCAATCGCCCTTGCCTGGCCAGAAACCGGGAAACTGACCATCAAGACGCTCGGCAAGAAGCAGACCGCTATCAAAGGCGATATATCCAGCGTCCAGCTGCTCGGGTCGGATGCCAAGCTGACCTACAGCCGCGAAGAGAACGGGCTGGTTGTCACCCTGCCTTCCCAGAAACCCTGCGAGCACGCCTGGGCTTTAAAAATCAAGGGACTCGACCTTGCCGGATCGGAACCGAAGAGTGAGATGATAACCCTCCCTTCAAAATAATTGATCACAGAGATTTGTTTTAACCCCAATCAAATCTCGCTGCGAACGGGGTCAGAAGCGTGACTTTCTTTGTCGCACGGCTCGCGTGCCAGTGGAAGACGACCTCACAGCCGGGCCGGTTGCACACCCAAAAGTAACCGGTCCCGGCCCACCGCGCCAGAAGAGTCGGCCAATCGCCCGAGCGCGCACCCATCGGGCGGCATGGATTGCCGCCGCTATTTTGCCAGCAGTTGCACCAGCAATTCGTTCATGCGGCTGAGCATCTCGCGCGGGTCTTCGAGCAAGCCCGCCGCAACGCGGGCATTGTCGAAGATCTGCTCGGCGACCTTGGCGGCAAGCGCCGCGTCGGTGTGCCGCATCTTCTCCAGGCTCGCCATCATCGCGTGGTTCGGGTTCAACTCCAAATCCGGCTTGGCCTCAAACGATTGCCCGCCTTCGCGGTTCATCGCTTTTAAAATCCGGCGCATGCTGGAAGTCATGAATTTTTCGCTCTCCACCGCCACGGCGGGGCTCCCCACCAGACGCTTGGACGCGCGCACTTCGTGAACGCGTTCGCCGAGGGTCTCTTTGATGAATGCAGCCAACCCCTTCGCCTCCTCTTCGCTCAAAGCAGTGAACTCCTGATCCAGCGCCAGATCGGCTTTCTCGGCGGCTTGCACCGGCTTGCCCTCAAATTCGCGCAAGTGATCCATCACAAACTCGTCACGCGGATCGTACAGGAAAAGCGCCTCAAACCCCTTGGCTTTGAGCACTTCAAAATACGGGCTCGCCTCGGCGGATTCCCGGTTCGCGGCAAGGATAAAATAAATCTCCTTCTGTTCATCCGGCATGCGGCTCACGTAATCGGCCAGCGAAGTCTGCTTTCCTTTTTCCGTGAGGCTCGACTCAAAGCGGAGCAGTTTGGAGAGCGCGGCGCGGTGTTCGTAATCGATCGCAACCCCTTCCTTTAGGCAATGGCCGTGCTCCGCGAAAAACTTGGCGTAGTTCTCGGGATCGGCTTTCGCCTCCTCATCCAGGAATTTCAAGAACCGGCCCGTGAGCACCCGGTTGAGCTTCTGCATGAGCGCCGAGTCCTGCATGGTCTCGCGCGAAATGTTCAGCGGGAGATCCTCGCTGTCCACCACGCCGCGCAGGAATCTCAACCACTCAGGGAAGAGCCCTTTGGCTTTGGATTCGATGAGCACCTTGCGGCAGTACAGATGCACCTCGGATTCCGCCCGCGTCATGCCCAACTGCTCGATACTGCGGCTTGGGACAAAGAGCAGCGCGCGGATGGAAAGCGGCGCGTCGGCATTGAAATGCAGCCGGTAAGCGGGAGCCTCCGAATCGTGCCCCATGTACTCGTAAAACTCGGTGTATTCCTCCTCTTTGATGTCGCTCTTGTTGCGGGTCCAAATCGCCTGCACCGTATTGACCGCCTCGCCATTCAGCGTGATCGGGAACGGCACGAAATTGGAATAGCGCTTAATGATCTCGCGAATCCGGTCCGCCTTCGCAAACTCCTCTTCCTTGAGGTGGAGCAAAATGGTTGTGCCGCGCGGCAGATTGGCAGCGGGCTCGATCTCATAGCCGGTCTTGCCGTCCGACTCCCATTTCCAGCCCTCCTCGCCCGGTTTGCAGGAGCGCGTGTTCACCGTGACCTTGTCCGCCGCCATGAATGCCGCGTAAAACCCGACACCGAACTGGCCGATCAAGCTCGCATCCCCCTTGTTTGCCTTGATCTGCTCCAGGAACGCGCGGGAACCCGAGTGGGCAATGGTGCCGAGGTTGTCGATCAATTCCCCGTGCGTCATTCCGATCCCGGCATCGGTGATAGCGATGGTTTTCGCCGCCTCATCCGTTACAATCGCGATGCCGAGCGGCGCGTCCGGGTCAACCACCTCCGTGCCGCTGGTCTGCAAAAATTTGAGTTTTTCGGAAGCATCCGCCGCGTTCGAAATCAGCTCCCGCACAAAAATCTCTTTGTCGGTGTAGAGTGAGTGGATGACGATATCGAGCAACTGCGCGATCTCCGCCTGGAACTGGTGCTTTTCGTTGGTACTCATAAAATGGAACCCGTTATTTACAGGCCGGGCGCGGGCGAGATCAAGCCTGCACCCCGGGGGCGGCAAATAAAACCCCTTGCGCCCGAGGCCATTCCGCGCTAATGGTTCGCTGTTGTTGGGCCAGCCTGCGTGGAGCCTTGCAGCTCGTGGCGTCGCGGTTTTTACGGGTCTTTTAGCAAGTGACCCCTTAAAAAAACCGAGTTTCCCGTCTCCTTCGGCCAGTTCGCTCGCCGCAAGACCGGAGCGTGACGCACGGCGCTGCTGCTTTAAGCTGCCACGCCCAACCACGACCTGGCGAAGTCATTCAGCCAACGGTCGTCGTCCGGATTGAACCACGCGGACGCCCGTTTTGCTGAACCGTGCATCTCGAATGCGCTTCGCCGTTAACGCAACACACCGCACGACTTAAGTGCGCATTGAAAGTAAGTCCAAAATGAGATCAGATAGTCAGCAGACAGGCCGCCGCCGTCGCGGAGGCCGTCGCCACACTTCGCGGGGTCCTCGCGATTCCGCCAGTTCAACATCCAGAGTACCCGCCAAAAAGCCGGGTTTCTTCCAGCGCCTCATCGCCTTCTTCACCGGCGCAAAGCCGGCCGCGAAAAGTCCCGCCCGTGCCGCAGCGCCCGCCAGTAACGGCCGCAACCGCATCACGGTGGAATCCCAGCCAAGAACGCAGTCGGAGCCCCGGGCCGCCCGCAAACCGGAGCTTGTCGAAGTGACCTCTCCAAAAGTCTACGTCGGCAATCTCTCGTTCGACGCCGTGGAGAGCGACCTCTTCGAATTGTTCGCCGGAGTTGGTTCCGTGCAGAACGCCGAGATCGTCAGCCATCGCGAAACGCAGAAGTCCAAAGGCTTCGCGTTCGTAACGCTCGCGAGCGTGGAGGAAGCCAAGCGCGCCGTGGTGGAACTCCATGACAAAGAGTTCATGGGCCGCCGCCTCGTGATCAGCGGGGCCAAGACCAGCGACGTCCGCGACAGCCGTTAATCCGGCCAGTATATCAACCCAAAAGGCCCACCGTTGTCGGTGGGCCTTTTTTAATCCTCTCGTCCCAAGTGTAACTCGGGGACGAACATCAGTGGGGATTACCCGTCGCCGTGCAATAGCCGCAGCGTCGGGTCCAACTGCTCGGCAAGGATCGCGGAAAGGGCGGCGGGATCTTCCAGTGGCGCAAACGCCCCCACCCGTGGGATCACCACGAGATTGCAATGCGTGGCTGCATTTTGCAGCCGCTCGCCAAATTCCAAAGACGGCTGCCCGGGTTCACTCCCCCAGATCAGCGTGACTGGCGCTTTGAGCGAGCTCATACGCGCTTCCAAATCAAACTCCAGCCGTCCGGCGTGCAAGTTGCGGATGGCATATTCCGCGCCGCTTTGTTGCGCGCACGTCGTAAAGACCTCCACCACCTCATCCGTCAGCCGCGACGCATCCACAAACCCCGCGGCAAGCCAGTTGCGCACCGCTTCGCGCGTAGACTGGTAATTGAGATATAAAAACCGTTGGAGAGCCTCCAGGTGAGCCGCCAGGCGGGTGCTTCGCCGCAGTCTGCCAAAGCCGAACTCGCGCGCGCCCGTGGGCATGTGCAAGATGAGCCGGGAAACCAGTTCGGGGTGCTGGCTGGCCAGATAGATGCAAAATCCGGCTCCCAACCCGCTTCCCACCAGAATGGGCGGTTGATCCCCGGGGCATGTGGCTCGGATGAATTCTGCCAGCATGCGCGCATAATCTGCGGCAGCGAACCGGGCGGCGGGTCGTTGCGACTCTCCAAAACCGATCAAATCCGGAGCCAAAACGCGGAAGCGTCCCGCGAACTCAGGATAAACCTTCGACCACTCGAACGAGGATCCCCCCAGAAAAACGCTATGCACGAAGAGCAGCGGCTGGCCGCTTCCTGCTTCATGGTAGATGACATGCCCGAGTGTGGTATGCAGCACCTTCGTGGCAAAAACCGCCGGGGAAATCGATTCTGGAAGCAGCGATTTCCTCGCGGGTCGCAGCGCGTATTTCAATGCAAAAGCGAGCGCCCCGGCCAACCCGGCACCAAGACCGACGCCCACGAGTTTTTTGCTTTCCCTTCGGAAGATTTTCATCGCTGCCAAGAGTTATGCAGCATTCCCGCGCACGGCACAAGATGGGAAATCGGGTGGGCGTGTCAACGGATGAAGGGAATTAAATCTGGAACTCAGGAACTCAGGGTGAAAAAACAGAACTCCTGCTTCGGATTTCTCCCTTTTCCAAGTGCCAGATTGCCCCGGCTTAACCTTGTGCGAGCGCAGGAAGTCCCCGTGCAAGCGCCGCGGCGAACGCATCCAACTGCACGGGTTTGCTGATGTAATCGTTCATCCCACACTCCTTGCATTGTTCCTCGGCACTTTGCGTCGCGTGGGCTGTCAACGCAATGATATAGGGCTGCGTGAACACCTCGGGGTTGGAACGGATTCTCCGTGTGGTTTCGTAGCCGTCCAGTTCCGGCATCTGGCAATCCATCAAAATAATATCGTAGGGCGTTTTGGCCAAAGCCGCGAGCACATCATGGCCGCTCCTTGCGATATCTGCCGTGTAACCCAGTTTTTTCAACTGCCCCAAGGCAACCATCTGGTTCACCTTGTTGTCTTCCGCGAGCAGAATCCGCCCTTTTTTGGGCGAAGAGATCGGCGCACTCTCGGTGGGTTCCCTTTTGGCCGCGCCGGACTCCTCCGCCATCACGCTGGCAATGCAATCGAAAAGTCGCGATTGTTTCACCGGCTTGACCAGAGAGGCCCGGACTCCGGCCCTCGCCATTTCCTCTCCCGAAAACAATCCCATTGAAGTGAGGATGATCACGGGGATTTTGGCAATCAACGGGTCGGCTTGAATGGCCCGCGCCATCATGAGCCCATCCATCCCCGGCATCTGCATATCTACGATGACAAGGTCATAGGTGCCCCCCGTTGTCGCGCATTGGAGCAGCGCGAGTGCCTCCCGTGCGTTGGAAACGCAAGTGGGAACCATGCGCCAGGATGAAACATGGTGATCGAGGATGTGCAGGTTGGTGGCATTGTCATCCACAACCAATACGCGCAAACCCGCCAGGTCATCCCTCCTCATCACGGTTGTCTTGGGAGCGAGCCGGGTTTGTTTTCCGAGTCGCACCGTGAACCAGAATGTCGAACCATTGCCGGGGGCGCTCGTCACCCCGATGTTGCCCTCCATCAGCAGCGTCAACTGCTTTGAAATCGCCAGGCCCAGCCCGGTCCCGCCGTATTTGCGGGTGGTGGAGCCATCCGCCTGGCTGAAAGCCTTGAAAAGGCGCGCCTGCTCCTCCTCGGAAATGCCGATGCCGGTGTCTTTGACTTCAAACCGCAGGACAACATGCGAGGCGTCTTCGCTTTCCTTGGAAACCAGAACAAAGACTTCGCCCCGGTCGGTGAACTTGATCGCATTGCTGACCAGGTTGAAAAGAATTTGACGCAAACGCCCGGAGTCCCCGTACAGATGAGTCGGCACATTGGGTTTGACGAAATTGGCCAGTTCGACTCCTTTGGAATGCGCATCCTTGGCTCCCAGTTCAATGGTGTCCTCGACCATTTTGGAAAGCTCAAAATCCTGGGGATCAAGCGTGAATTTCTGGGCTTCGATTTTGGAAAAATCCAGGATGTCGTTGATGATCCGCAACAGCGCTTCGGCACTGTCGGAAATAGTCATGGCGTATTCGCGCTGACCTTTCGTCAATTCCGTTTCCAGCAGCAACCCCGTTAGCCCAATGACACCATTCATCGGGGTGCGTATCTCATGGCTTACGTTGGCCAGGAATTCACTTTTGGCCCGGTTGGCTTCCTCCGCGACGGCTTTCGCGGCATAAAGTTCGTTCTCGGTGCGCTTGCGCTCTGTGATGTCCTGCATCGACCCCGCCATGCGCACCGTCTCCCCGTGGGCATCCGCCAACGGTTCGCCCTGCATGAAAATCACCCGTTCCCGGTTGTCGGGAAGGAGAAGGCGCACCTCAAGGCGGCACGGTTTTTTTTGCTCCAGCGAAAGCTTTAATACTTCGGCGACCGCCTCCCGGTCTCCGGGATGCACCCGATCAATCAAATGCTCGTAAGAGGGGGAGACGCTCCCCCGCGAAAGACCCAGGATGCGGTACACTTCATCGGACCAGACGAATCGGTTGGATACGATATCCCAATCCCAACTGCCCAGATGCGCAATGCGCTGCGCCTCGGCCATGCGCCGCTCGCTCACGGCAATGACGATGGACGATTCCCACATGCGGTGGCGAACGACCAGGAAACCTATGACAAGGATCGTCACCAGGAGTGTGATCAGGATGGCCGCGCTCCGGTAGCGGCCCACCGTCAGTTCCAGCGCAATCGCATCCATGTCCAACCCCAACACCGCAATAACTTTGTTGGTCTGTATGTCGTAGATGGGGGAAAATGCCGAAACGAACCTCCCCCATTCATCGACATACGGCCCCACGGCAGCGGCTTGCCGGGTTTGAAAAAGTTGCACCAGCGTTTCTGGCGGTTTTTGGTATTCAGTTCCTGGAAGGGTGTGGTTCGGGTCTTCTTTGGGAATGGAATCCACCGCAAACGCCATCCTGTCATTTTTCTGAACCACAATGCGCAACCAGCGGTAGGTGCTGCCGGGCGCTTTCATCGTAACCAACCGCTCACGCAACCACCGGTAATCCGGATGATCGAGATCCGCAGGGGCGCCGATGAGGTTGCGGAGATGATCGGGGCCGATCGCCGCTGCGCAAACGTAAGATTGTTGCAAAAGCTCCTGCCGATACTGTCGGTCCACTTGCCGACCCGTTTGATCCGCGCCATACCAGCCCACAAACAACACCAGAAAGAGAATCAACGTCAGACTCCCGCCGTAATTTCGCTTGTCGGGCCCGAGGACCATCTCGACTTCCCGGCGGCTTTTCCGATAATACCCCCAGATCGCCACGGCGGTGGTAAGGGGCATGAGCGCACGGAAGACCTGGATCGGAATGCCGGTCCAATTCAAAAACGAGATCTGGTTGATTACCGAGGCGGGGAGAAAGGGGCCGGGCAGGACAATCAAGCCCGCAGCAAAGGCGTAAACCCCCATCGCCGCCGACATGATCTTCAAATAAACCGAGTTCTCCCCCTTTGTTTTTGCCGCATCATAGAGCGTCCTCGCGGTCCATAAACTTCCGATGAAACCCAGCGAATAGCAGGTTGCGGCATAAAGGCCGGCAATGCCCAAAAATTTTCCTCCGCAACCGACGAAGGTCAGCATCGGGATAAAAATCCAGCGCCCCGGGCCTCTGCCCTTCAGCTTGAACCAGCCGTCCCGCGCGAATTCCAGCAGAAAAACAAACGCTACCGTCATGATCCCCATGCGGGTGATGGCAAACGGCTTCGAGTCCCCCAAACTCAGGACCAACATTTCCAGCCATTCGTGAACCCCGTGGGTCAGACCGAAAAGGCCAAACCAAATCCACGGCAGACGAAAGGTGTTGCGCTGCTGTAACATGGCGCACACCGCTGCCAGGACGATGAAGGCAAATCCATAGACAAAATAGATATAATCCATTTGTCGGAGGAAAAAGTCGGTATGCAGCGTCATGTCGGGGGAATGGATAAAAGGGTCAGCAAATACGTAAAATATAGTATACGCCCCAAGCCAAGTCGATCATAAAACCATCCAATCCAGCGCAGGGCGGCTTGACCTCGCGGAAGCTGAAGGGGTGCCTATTTGCGAACCTGCCCCGACCCGCGTATTTGGTATTTGTAAGTAGTCAGCTCTTCCAGCGCCATGGGGCCACGCGCATGCAGCTTGTCCGTGCTGATCCCGATCTCCGCGCCAAATCCGAACTCCCCCCCGTCCGTAAACCGTGTGCTGGCATTCCAATAAACCGTGGCCGAATCGACCTGGTTCAAAAATGCTTCCGCGGTCGCCGCGTTGGTGGTCACGATGCAGTCGCTATGATGCGAGCCGTGGCCTTCGATATGCGCAATGGCTTCATCGACGGAATCGACCACGCGTGCCGCCACGATCAGATCGAGGAACTCCGTATGCCAATCTTCCTCTTGGGCAGGCACCGCTTTGTCGCCGAGAAGGGCGCACACCTTTGCGTCGCCGCGAATTTGCACCCCTTTGTCCAGAAGCGCCTGTCCGCCGGTCTTGAAGAATGCGCTCGCACAATCGCGGTGGACGAGGATGGTCTCAATGGCATTGCAGACGCCGGGCCGCTGGGTCTTGGCGTTGAGCACAATGGCTTCCGCCATGGCCAGATCGGCTTCCCGGTCCACATAGACCGCGCAGATGCCGTTGTAATGCTTGATTACAGGCATGCGCGCCGCATCGACCACCGCCTCGATCAGCGCATGGCCGCCGCGCGGCACAATCAGGTCAATATATTGATCCATCCCGGCCATCAGCTTGACGGCTTCCCGGTCGGTCGTTGGAACGAGCAGGATCGCATCTGCGGGCAATCCGGCCCGCTGTGCCCCGCGCCCCAGGGC
>JAPLTE010000075.1 GCA_026398235.1 Verrucomicrobiota bacterium | reverse complement strand
CCGGCGCTGAGAGGGTCAATAATCAGCCCGAGCCGAAGCGTTTCGTGGCCGAAGGTGAGCCAGGTGAAGTTTTGGAAAAACCGTTCCTCGTTCCCGCTCACCGCACCCACGAACAAAAACAAGCTGATCGCACAGGAAATCGTTTGTGCCGCGATGACCAGCGTCGCCGAAAGCCCGCGTTGTTCGCGTTTCAAAAGCGCAGTGATCCCCGCCGCCAGGAACGGCAGCAGCGGAACGAGCGCGATGAGTAGGAAAATGTTCATGCTTTTTTAATCTGCGGAAATCTGCGCAATCTGCGGATAAAACTCTTCACCCTTTCAGTTGGTCAGCTTGGTTGATGTTGACGCTGCGCAGGCGGCGGTGGACCTGGATGATGATGGCCAGCCCAACGGCGGCTTCGGCGGCGGCGAGCGCGATGGAGAAAATGGCGAACATCACGCCGGTGAGCAGTTCGGGGTGCGCGCTGAATTTCCAGAACGCGATGAAATTCAGGTTGCCCGCGCCGAGCATCATTTCGATGCCGATGAGGACCATGATGGCGTTGCTGCGCGTGAGAGCGGCGAGCAGGCCGAAGCAGAAGAGCACGGCGGAGATGGCGAGAAGCAGTTGCAGCATCATGAACGTTTGTCCTCCTTGGCGAGCAAAGCGGCTCCGATGAGGGCCGCAGTCAGCAAGATGGCCGTGCCTTGGAGCGGGAGCAGGGTGTGGTTTAAAAGGTTCTCGCCAATAGCAGCGGCGGGTGCGGTTGCGGCTTTGGCGGGGTTTACGGCGGCTTGCGCGTGCGGGCTGAAGAAAATCGCGGCGAGCAGCCCTGCCAGCACCAGCATCGCAACGGCTCCACCGGCCACGGCGTTCAATGCCTTGGAGAGTTGGAACGAGCGGAACGGGTTGTTGCTGGCGGCGACTTCGCTTGCGGGCGTAAGCAGGATGGCGAAAAGGATCAGCATCGTCACCGCGCCGACATAGACAAGGAGTTGGACAAAGCCGACGAATTCCGCGCCGAGCGCGATGAAGAGGACACCCAGCGCAATGAAGGAGAGCGTAAGGCAGAGGGCGCAATGGATCAGGTTGCGCAGCATCACCGCCGCGGCGGCTGCGAGCAGCATGAGCAGCGCGGGGAAGAGGAAGAACCATTGCGGGGCCTGGTCCCACGGCAGCGAAATGAGGCGTTGGAAGAGATCGTGCATGCTACTCGGAGTAGAGGTAACGGCGGTTGTCGGCGGTGTGGTGCCGGGTAAAGCAGAAATGGCCCAGGGCGAGGTAGGGGATGCCGACGATCAGCGCGGAAAGGCCCCACGCGAGCGGCCCACGCCCGGCGTAATACCAGACGGCGGCGGCGATCAACGCCGCAAAGCTCATCGGGAGCATGAACTTCCAGGCGAACTGCATCATCTGGTCGATGCGGAAACGGGGCAGCGTCGCGCGCACCCAAACCATCGAGAACGCCAGGAGCGCCAGTTTCGCAAAGAACCAGCACCAGGAGGGAATCCATTCCAGGAACGGGCAGGGGGCTTTGTACCCGCCCAAAAAGAGGGTCACCAGCAAACCGTTGATGGCGAACATCCCGACGTATTCGGCCATGAAGAAAATGGCGTATTTGAAGCCGGAATACTCGGTAAGATGGCCCGCAACGAGTTCGCTTTCGCCTTCGGGGAGGTCGAACGGACAGCGGTTGGACTCGGCCAGCGCGCCGATGTAGAAGAGCAGGCACGCCACGAAACCCCAGGGCGTAAAAACAAACCAGTTGGGAATGAAGCCCAAGCTGTAGCCACCCTGCGCTTCGACGATCCCGGTGGGCGAGAGGGTTCCGGCGACCAGCGCCGCGATCACCGCCGACATGACGAGCGGCAGTTCGTAGCTGATCATCTGGGCGATGGCGCGCATGGCTCCCATCACCGAATATTTGTTGTTGCTGGACCAACCGGCCATGAAGACCGCCAGTTCGGTGCCCGCGCCCAACGCGAAAAAGTAGAGGATGCCCGCCGAAAGCTCGACCGGAACCATGCCGGTTCCGTAGGGAATAATGGCAGGGAGCATGAGCGCCGGGGCGACCATCGCGATGGGAGCCAGGAAGTGGACGATCTTATCCGCGCCACGCGGCACGAGGTCTTCCTTGGTGAGCATCTTGATGCCGTCGGCGACCGGTTGCAGGATCCCGAACCAGCCGGCGCGGTTGGGGCCGTAACGGTTCTGCATGCGCGCGAGAATTTTGCGCTCGGCGACCGACATGAGGGCGAACATTACCATGTACACGGCGATGATCGCGACGATGACGACCAAAATGGAGACGAGCGTCAACAGCAGCGGCATCGCCCAGGGGGGCAAGGCGATTCCCAGCTTGGTGCAGAGCCATCCGCACGCCCCTTTGACGAGGTCGAGGATGAACTTTTTGGTTGCGAGGGGGAGATTCTCCAGAAAATGCATTACGCGGTGGGCTCCGGTTGGGTTTCAGCGGCCTTGGCGGCTGCGGCGGCTTTTGCAGCGGCTGCTTTCTCGGCGGCGGCCTTGGCTGCGGCGGCTTTCTTGACGCGGGCCGCTTCGATGCGGGCGTCGGTTTGCGCCGCTTCGGTCGGGTGAATCTGGCGGTAATATACGTTCGACTTCAAGAGTTGCTCCTTGTGGAGCACCAGCGTCTCAAATCGGTCGTAGGCGCTCACTTCATAAATATTATCCATGCGGATCGACTCGAACGGGCAGACCTCGACGCAAATCTGGCAGCCCATGCAGACGGAGATGTCGATGTCGAAGATTTGAGGACGCAGGATCGGTTTGCCGTTGGCGTCCTTGTCTTTGACAATAAAGATGCACTGCGGCGGGCATTCCTTTTCGCAAATCTTGCATGCCGTGCAACGGATCCCTTTTTCGGGGTCGCCATCGAACACAAGGAACGGAAAACTGCGGGAAGTCTCGACGAGCGTGGGCCGCTCCTCGGGATATTGTTCGGTGATGAGGCGTTTGGCGTGGGCGCGGTCCAAGAAGCTGCCGATGAAATTCACAGCAGTGACCGCCATGCCTTTGAGAATGCCTGAGCCGGGTAAGTTCATGAAAGAGGAAAAGACGCGGAGACACGGGGACGGGGAGACGCGGAGAGGGACTCGTTGAGCCTCTCATTTCCTTTGCGTCTTTGCGTCTTTGCGTGAGTCGTTTTCAAAGCGTGTTTGGTTTAACGGTCTACTTCGCCCAGAACGATGTCGATGGAACCGAGGATGACCATGACGTCGGCGATCTTCGTGCCCAGGCACATTTCTTCGAGCAGGGTGAGGTTGATGAGACTTGGAGGGCGCACATGGTAGCGATACGGTTTGTCGCCGCCTTGGCTGATGAGGTGGAAGCCGAGTTCACCCTTGGGACCTTCGATGCGCCCGTACGCTTCGCCGACCGGGGGCTTGAAGCCGCGTTGTTTGACGGCTGGGTTGAGCGTCGGGCCTGCGGGGATTTGCGCGAACGCTTGCTGGAGAATCTGGATCGATTCGCGCGCTTCGAGCAGGCGAATCATGAACCGGTCGTAGCAGTCGCCGACCGTCCCCCGCGGGATGCGGAAGGAGAGGCGGGGATAGACGCCGTAGGCATCCACTTTGCGGATGTCGTAATCGACGCCGCTTGCGCGCAGCACCGGGCCGGAGAGGCCGCCGTTGATGGCCCGTTCGCCGCTGAGGACGCCGACCCCCTGCAACCGGGCGAGCAAAATTTCGTTGCCGGTGAGCAGTTGCTCCATTTCGTCGAGGAACGCCGGGTAGGTTTCCACGTACGCACGCGCTTTTTCCAGCCAGCCGACGGGCAAATCGCAGCGGACGCCGCCAAAACGCATGTAATTGACCATCATGCGCGCGCCGGTGAGCCATTCAAAGAGGTCGAGGATTTTTTCCCGCTCGCGGAACGCATACATGAGCGCGGAGCCCCAAGCGCCCATGTCGCCGAGGATGAACCCGAGGAACGCGGTGTGATTCTGGAGGCGGGTCAATTCGCCGACGATCACCCGGATGTATTCCGCGCGTTCGGGAACTTCGATGCCCGCGAGTTGCTCCACCGCTCTCGCATACGCCCAGTTGTTGGTGATCGGGCAGATGTAATCGAGCCGGTCCGTGTAAGGCATCGAGCCAAGCCAGCTATTGGCTTCCGCGATTTTCTCGTGGTTGCGGTGCAGGTAGCCAAAGACCGGCTGCAATTTGGTGATCGTCTCGCCTTCCATCCGCACGTTCATGCGGAATACGCCGTGTGTGGAGGGGTGTTGCGGCCCGAGCGAAACGTCCAGTGCTCCCGCACCGTTTACCTCGTTTAAGGAAGAATTGTGCGGGTGGAAACTCATGCGTTGGGAGAGGAAGCCGGATGGGCGACCGAAGAAAGATGGGCTTGGGCTTTTTGGATGACGGCACCGTGCGGGGTCGGCTCGTATGCGTAGTCGTCGGGGGCGATGTAATCTTTGCGCAGGGGGAAATCGGTGAATTCATCCCACATGAGCAGTCGGCGCAGGTCCGGGTGGCCTTCAAAACGGATGCCGAAAAGGTCGAAGGCTTCGCGCTCCTGGAAGTCGGCGCTTTTCCAAACGGGCGTGAGCGAGGGAACCGTGATTTCCCTGGCCCGGTCCCCCGTGCGCATTTTCAACGTGATCGGCCCCTGCTTTTTCGCGATGGAGAAGAGGTGGTAGACCGCTTCCAGGTGGTCTGCGTAATCGACTCCGCTCACATTGGAGGCGTAATCGAGGAGCAGTTCCGGGTCGCGTTTCAGGAACTGCGCGACTTGGAGCGCGTCCTGGCGATCCACGACAAGCGCGTGCTGCCCCGACGGACTGGGGTTGGGCACGAGCTCTACGCGGGCTTCGGGAAGCGCCGCCTGGATTCGTGAAAGGACAAATTCAGGTGTCAAGGCGGTCATTCGGGTGAGCGTTGAGGGCAGAAAACTTCAGGGTTGGCCGGAGGAATCAAATCGTGCTCTCCGTAAACGGGCACGGGATACCCGGCGGGAGCATCCGGATCAGCATGGCGGGGAAGGTCTTTCCCAAAAAGGCGCTGGGTTTCGATTTTTTCTTGTAACGTGATCAACCCTTGAAGAAGCGCTTCCGGGCGTGGCGGGCAGCCGGGGATGTAGACATCGACGGGGATATACCGATCGATTCCTTTGAGAACATTATACCCTTCCTTGAACGGGCCGCCGGAAATCGCGCAAGCGCCCATGGCGATCACGTATTTCGGCTCGGGCATCTGGTTATAGAGGCGCACCACCAGCGGGGCCATCTTCTTGGTCACCGTTCCGGCGATAATCATGAGGTCGGCCTGACGGGGCGAGGGGCGAAAGACTTCCGCGCCAAACCGGGCCAGGTCAAAGCGGGCTGCCGCTGCGGCAATCATCTCAATGGCGCAGCAGGCGAGGCCGAACTGGAGCGGCCAGAGGGAGTTTTTGCGGCCCCAATTGTACAAATCCTCAAACGAGGCGATGAAGATGCCGCGTTTTTGTAAATCCGCTCTGAGCGCGTGGTCGATCATGAGTCAGCCACTCTGGCGCGAATATGGCCTCTCAGCAAGGCCACTTTTGCCAAGTCCAGCCCACAAATTGTCTATTTTTGCCGGATTTTACTATAAGTTCTGCTGGATTTTCTCGGGTTTTGCCCTTTTCTCTTTTCAGGGGAACCTTCGATGACCGATTTTCTATTCATTTTTGCCGCGGCGCTCTTCAGCTTGGGATTGCGCAGTTTTGCCCACCCGGTTTTATTCAAACTCGGGTCCTTTTGCATCCTGGGGACCTCGTTTTTGGTCGGGTATTTCGTCACGGGCCATTGGGAAATAGGGGCGCTCTTCGCTGCGAGTTGGTTGATGCTCCCCTGGCTGGAAATCTTGACCCGCGTGCGCAAGGTGCGACTTCCCGTCGTGAAACCATTGCGCCATCAATATCCCCCCTCGCGCGATCTTTTCCCCGATCTTGGGGCGCTGACGCAGGAGTTGGAGGAGGAAGGTTTTGAGCAGATCGACGATACGGGCTGGGATTGGGATGGGCATCGGCAGTTCTTCCGCCTCTTTTACAAGAGCGACGAACGGCTGCAGGCGGCCATCTGCCTGGTGAACCAGGAAGATTTCGCGTTTTATTACCTGAGCTTTTCATCGCGGGGCAAGGACGGAACTTCCTGGACGACATGGAATTATCCATTTTCGTATGCGATGGAATTCGCGCCGCAATTTCGGACCAACCGCCTGCGGGGGGATCGCGGGGTCCTGGAAATGGTGGGCAGCCATAGGGACTATTTGGATAAGGCAGGGGTCTCCACAGAAGGGCTTGCGTTCTCGGATCCCGAGGAGATGCAGCTTTCCATGCAGCGGGATTTGGAGCATCAGATCGCCCATAACATCGCAGTGGGGCTCCTGTTGCCGGAGGAAGAGGGGACGGTGCGCTATTCCTGGCGGGGATTGCTCTTCGTCTGGGTGCAGTTTTTGCGCGATTTCGTGCGGTTTTCGTAATGCGCTTCGCTCTGGAGTCCCCCGTGCACGAAAGGAGCGTCAGTCTTCCAGTTCCGTGTGGATGCGGATGAAGTGCAGCAAATCGTGTCGGGTAATAATGCCGATGAGCCGCTCGGCTTCGTCGAGCACCCCGAGGTGCCCTTGGCCGGGGATCAACAGCAACCGCAGGGCGCTGGCGGCGCTTGTTTCGGCCGGGATGCCGAGATGCGCGTTGTGGGTGTCGGCCAGTTCGCCCGCCAGGGTGTAGGGCCACCGTTCGCGAGGGACATTTTTGAGGGAATCCAGGCGCAGCAATCCCCGGAAGCGCCGGTCAGCATCGACCACCGGAAACGCCATGTGGTGGTTTGTGAGGAAATAGTCGTCCACGGCGAGGTTGAGCGGGAGCTGGGCCGGGACGCAGACGGGGTCGTGCGTCATCAGATCCCGGACGCGAACTCCGTCGAGGAATTCCCTGGAAAGCGCCTGCGCGTAACCGCTTTCGGCGGCACTTTTGAGAAAGCTGCCGATAATCAGGAAAAGCAGCCCCTGGCCCCATTGGCCCCCGAAGATGAGGAGCACGCCCAGAGCCATGAGCAGCCAACTGAAAGCCACCCCAATACGCGAGGTGATGAAGGTGGCCCGGCGGAATCCGCCGCTGTAGAGCCAGAGGAGCGCCCGCAGGATGCGCCCGCCGTCCAACGGATAACCGGGGATGGCGTTGAAAAGCACCAGCATCAAATTGACAGCCGAAAGCCATCTGAAAACGGCGGTGCCTTCCGGAATACCCACTGCCTCGAACCCCCAGGCGACGGCGTGGTAGACCACGACCAGGACCAACGAGACGGCGGGCCCGGCAATCGCGATTTTCAGTTCGGTCTTGGGATCATCCGGTTCGCGCGAAATCTCCGCCAGCCCCCCGATGAAAAGCAGCGTGATGCTCGGCACCGGGATGCCACACCGCTGGCTTACGACACTGTGGCCCAGCTCGTGCAGGAGGATCGAAACAAAAAAGAGCAGGGCGGCAAAGACCCCCATCGTGATGTAAACCGCCGGATCACGCCCAGCCAGTTCGTGCGGGAAAAAAAAGCTGGAGAGGGTGTAGATGACCAGCGCGACGATAAAGAACCAGGAGTAGTCGAGGTAAAACCGGATGTTGAGAAAGGTTCCCAAAAAAACGCCCGATCGCGTGCGATTTTCCTGGGGGCCGGGCGGGTTCGCCTCGGGCGGCTCAGGGGATCGCATGCTCTCTGGGTTCATGGCATCGGTTTGGGTGGCGGGGGCGGAATCGGTTGCGACACGGCTTGGGCCTCTTTTGTGCTGCCGGTCTCAATGGGCAAAAGCGGGATGGAAACGAGCGGCTTTACATCGAGAGGGAGCGTGGCGATCTCCGGAGGGAGCGGCTTGGCACCCGGGGTAAAGCCGATGCGGATCAACTCATCGTCCTCAGGGCGCTGGCCGGAGAAGGTGGATGCGAGGTGGTCGGGTGGCCCAATAAAGTAGCCGTCAAATTTCTGGATCGAGTTTTCGCAGATGAATTTCCCGGAAAGGTGGGCCACGACAAACGGGTTTTCGCCCAATTGCCAGGTGCCGCTTTCCAGTTTCCCGATCGTGTAGGAAGTTCCCGCGGGCAACCCGGCAAAGGTCACGCTGCCGGTGGCGGTGAGGGGTGAGCCGGTGCCGGCAAACCGGAGCGCGGCGCTCACGCTGCCTTCTTTAATGGAAACCGGCTCGGACGTGGTGACCCCCACGTTGTAGTTCCAGCGGTCGAAGGGCGCTTTGAAGTTGATCGCGGGTGCGGGCACACGAATCGTTTCGGGATTGCCGCTGGTTATGAGCGCACCAAAATGGGGCCGTGGCGTTGTTTCCAGCGTGGCAATTTCCGCCGCCCCGGTGACGTTCGCCGCGTCCCGGGTGCCGGTGACGGTCACGTCCAGATTCGCGCTGCCTGCCCAGTCGGGACCGGCGTTGAAGCGCACTTTTTCGCCGTGAACGAGAAGATCAAAGGCGGTGGCGTCGAACTTGGAGAAATCCAGGGAACCAGTGGCGGAGAAATTGCCCCAGGGATGGCTGGCGGAAAATTTGGAGAGCCGCAGCACATTGCCGTCGATTTCCGCCTCGGCCTCCAGTTTATCCAGCGCCGGGACCCATTCGGTGGCGGGAAGCTGCCCCTTCGTGAGTCTCACCGCCCCCGTGACGCGCAAATTCCGCAAAGTGCTTTCGGTTTTGACTGTCCCGGTGAGCAGCCCGCGCACGGGGATTTGGCGTCCCGTCAAATGGGCGACTTCTTCGAGCTGGATTCCTTTGGCGCTCAAACGCGCCACAAAAGGAGCGTCCGGGGAAAGGGCGGCGAGGCTCGGGTTCACCCACCATTGGAACAGGTTGAAGGGCAGCGTGGCGTCGCCTTCCAGCCAGGGCACTTTGTTTTGGGTGAGCTTGATCCCTTCCAATTTGAGGGTCTTCTCGTTCGCCGCGAGCTGTCCTTCGAGCCGGATCTCGTCGTTGGCGAGCACGCATTTGCTCAACGAGAGGCCGCCGGGAGCATAGGTGCCCACCAGGTCCGCATCCACCGGTAGGGTGGCGGGAACCTCCGGGGTATTGAGCGTGCGCAGCTTGCGGAAATGGGCGGTAAACGCGCCGGAATGGGTGGTGGCGGTGCCGTCGCCGGACCAGTTGACCACCAATCCGCCGCCGGGAGGCGCAGGGACGATCGGCTTTTGAAGCAGCGGGCTGTAGGCGGCGAGTTCTTCAATCGAGGCATTGAGTTCGCCCTGGTAGCGCCGTTCGCCGAGGATGCTCACCACCCCTTTGCCGCGCACGAAATCAGTGCCGTGGGTGGCCTCCAGATTGAGGATTTGCAGTTCGTTGCCGTCGAGCTTGATCCCTGCGTTGAACAGGTCGAAGGGAACGCCGCGCCAGGCCAGCTTGGAACCGGCGATCAGCAACTGGCCCGAGTACGCTTTTTTGTCCCCCCGGATCGAGCCATCCACGGTCAGTTTCCCGGCGGCATCCGCGAAGCGCGGGCCGACGAGGGCGGAAAGTTCGGTGAGGTTGTCAAACTTGGCGGTGATGTCGAAGCTGAAGGCCGAAAGCCACCACGGCGTTTCCTCGCCGGGCAGAGCGAGTTCGCCCTTTAAGCGCAGGGTATTGTGCGCCTGCTGAAGCTCCAGTTCCGGGATCTGCACCCGGTGGTTCACCACGGTTACGCCGAGCACCAGGGAATTCCACTGGCGCGCTCCCCAGCGGAAATCGCGCGCCTCAAAACGCGTCGAGACCGTCGCGTTTTCCAGATCTTGCGGCGATCCCCGGAACGTGAAGCGCCCTTCCGTGATGAGGCCGCCGGCTTTCTCCGGCGCGTTCAAAAATTGGCCCAGTGCTTCCACGGATATGTTCGAGAAATAGCCGACGATGTCGTAAATCGGCAACCGGCCGAGCGACGTGTTGAGCAGTTCGCCACCGAGCGAACCGCCAAATGCCGCGAATTCAAAATCAACCTGCAATTGCCCGCGTGTCAGATCTTCGAGATCGCACGAGAGGCTCTTTAAGACGACCCCTTCGCTCAAGGTGATGTCTGCCACCCGCAGCCGCGTGCCTTGGAGGGCGGTGGTGCCGCGCAACTTGGTAAAGGTGCGGGCGATGCTGCCCTGTTCCAGCGTGAGCCTTTCGATGGCGATCACCCCCGGCTTGGACGAGTGGACGGTGAAGCGGGCATCGGAATAATCAATCGTCCGATTGCCCAAATGAAACCGGAAGCTGGAGTTGGAAACTTCGGTGAGGGTCGGTGCAGGCAGCCATGGCTCGAACTCGCTCTGCACTTGGGCCGGGATCGGTTCAGGGCCGGTCTCGGCATAAGGCTGCAATGCAACGTCGGCGTGGACACCTTCCAGGCTCAGTCGATCAAAAAATCCCCGGCCTTTTTGCATGAGCAGCGAGCGCCACGAAAACGCCACTTCTGCCGAGTTGATGCTCGTTTTGGACACCACCGCAGAGTGCGAGGAGATGAGCCAAATATCATGGAATACCACCGGTTCATAAAGGCTTCCCTCGACGGAACCAATCTCCAGATGCACTCCGTGCCGTGCCGCCTGGAAGGTCACCCCTTCCCAGATCGCGAAGCGAAACAGATGCGGTTCGACCAGAATGAGGAGGAGCAGGCCTACGGTGCAGATCACCGCGATACGCACGCGCAGGAAAAGAGAGAATTTGGTTGGATTGCCCACAGGTTAAACAGACTTGAACCCAACATTCTCAACGAGAAGCGGCTCCGGTGCAAGCTTCAAGGGTGGATCGCGCGCTCCGAGCGCGATTGCGAGGGCGCCCGCAGCAACTCTCCCGCAAAAATCAGCTCGCCGCGCTATCTGCTTGGGGAATCGCCCGCGGAGCGGTCGATCCACCTATTCTCTTTCCTTCCATTTTTCTTCGTCCTCTTCGTGTTCCCCGTGGGGGACTTTTTTGATTATGCTCCGGCGATGGCGCGCTGGACAAGCTCCGGCAAAGGAGGCGCAAGCGGGAGCTTCAACGCCTCGGCACGCCCTTGCTCGCTCATCTTGTTCCACGATTTGCGCAATGCGTTGACCATCTTCTCTTCGTCGGTGCGGGTGGCAAGTTCCGCGCATTGGAACTCCAGGAACATCAGGCAGAGCGCATCTTCGAGCACGCGGCTGTCTGCATCGCGCGGAAAATGCTTTTTCAAATTGAGCGCCTGCACTTCTTCCACCAGCGCCTCGTCGTAGCCCGTTTCGCGCAGGATCTCGCCCGCTTTTTGCGCATGGAATTTTTTCAAATCCGCGCGCCATTTCAAATAACCCGGACGATCCATCGGGTAGTCGCTGCGCGGAATGGCCCAGCGGCAGATATGTTGGCAGCGGGCGGCGAGGCGCAGCTTTTCGGAAGCGTCGGGCCGCAGGCGCACCACCCATTCCGTCAAACGCCGCGCGTAAAGCAGCTCCCGGGGCTGGGGAATTCCGTCCTCCAGATCGGAGTTGGGATCAGCGGCATTCTCCGCGTCGAACCGGAGGATCGCCGCCTCAAACCGGGCGGGATCCGAGAGAGAGCCGGGATGCGTAAGGTGCGTCATCGGTTCGGGAAAGGGGGTTGGCCAAATTCCACGGAAAAGGGCGCCTTAAGCGAGTCCCTTGGCGGCGTGCTCGATATCCGAGCAACAACCGTGGAGCGGCACCGCGGCGGCGCGGTCGGTCGGCTGCACGAGTTTCTCCTGGAGCAGATACGCTTCCAGTTCCGCGCCGCTCACATCCGCGAGCAGCACGCCGTTCACCAGCACGCAGGGGGTGAGCGATTGGCCGCTGATTTGCTCCATCTCCACGCGGAACTCCGGGGATTGGACCACATCTTTTTCGGTATAAAGCAGCCTGTATTTATCGAGAGCGGCGCGGACGCCGCGGCTCCATCCGCATTGAGTCTTGAGGTAGGCAGTAATAGTAGGTGATGACATAATAGGGCTATAAAAGAGCAAAAAAAGGTGAACGCAAGCGAAAAAAACGCTGCGTAGGTGAAGTATGTGCGCCCGCAGGAGGCTCGCCTGGATAGAGCAATCCCTCGAACAAACCATGATTACGACCCGGAATTTTGCACTTTTACCGTCAGCCTTTTTGCTTTTCGGCATTCGGAACGGGCGTGGTTGCGCATATTTTCTGATAAACCCTTGACAAACCGCGTGAAAATATACTTTTTTATACGTAGAAAATATTAAAAAAAGAGCCAAAATCATGAAAACATCCGCTTTTACTACGCGCAAATACGCATCGCTGCATCTCCTTGCTGGGATCGGCGCTGCTTTTTTGGGTGTTTGCAGCTTCAGTTCCTCTGCGCGCGCCACCCTGATTGTGACCAGTCAGATCGGCGGCATCCCCACACTAAGCGGCGCTACGCTGGTGAATTTTAATGCAGGTCTGCCCTCCTATGTCACCCTTTCTGCTAATAACGCCTTCCTCAATAGCGGGGCGCCCCCTTACTACTCCGGCGCGACTGCGGCTTTTTTTGGGGAAACGCCGAACAATGGCCCCGATGCCACCCGTTACTTGGCTCTCAATGGCGGGGGTTCTGCGACATTCAACTTTGCAACTCCGCAGAACTATTTTGGACTCCTTTGGGGTTCGGTGGATTCCTACAACTCTCTGACATTTTATGACGCGGCAAATAATAACCTCGGCACGGTTACGGGTTCGAACTTTGCCGAGTCGGTCAGCATGGGCAACCAGGGATTGAACGGCACCACCTATGTGAACGTCACGTCGCCCACGGCATTTACGAAAGTGGTCGCAAGCTCTGGCGCCGTGGCTTTCGAGTTCGATGATGTGGCTTTCGGCAGAACAGGGAACCTGGCCCTGGCTCCCGAGCCGGGCAGTATTTGGGCGCTCCTTGCGCTGAGCATCCCGATGGCGTTCAGCACGTTGCGCCAACGCTTTGTGTTCAAATCCTCCCGGGCCGTCACCGCTCCGCAAACCGCATAAAACGGGCGTTTGCAGCAAATCGGTTGTCCTCCTGAGTAATCACGAATCAGCCCAAATTTTGCAACCGGGTTACTAAACCGGGTTGCTATTTTTCGGAGCCAATAGGCAATGGATTCGGCGGCGTTGCTCCACCCTTTTTTCAGATAGCCAAAATACAAACCGGGTTACTTTTTTGACCGAAAACGGATCACCTATCCGTTGCTCTTTCGGGCAATTTTAATAACACGCTCAATTTCTGCCACAAACCCTTGTGTGTCCAAAAAGTAGTTTGGATAAGCCTTTCTCAAGGCGTCCACTGGTCCGGCCGAAACCAAAACAGCCTCTATGAGTTCTCCAGATTTGGTGCGTTCCTCAATTTCACTGTATTCTAAGTTGGCTTGTTCCAAGCGGGACTTGGGAAACGGTCGAATTGAAACCGTGCGCTCTCTGGAATCTAATACAACCAAATGATAAGCTCCTTGGCCTCGGAATGTTGTAATTTTGTCTGCTGCAATAGCAAACCCTCGCAACTTCTCCAATACTCGAAGTTCCTGTTCTGCATCTGCTACCTCTGCAAAGACTTCATCCTTAGACTTTTTTTCAAAGCCAGGCACGGATGCCGTCTTTTCCACAACAGCGAGAGCCGCGCCTGCTTTTGCGAAAAAACTACGCCATTCATAATCTCCTCGGCCTGATTTCAGGGCTTGGCCGAGAAATGTTCCCATGGTTTCGACGGCAGTGGCCCAAGCATGCTGTAGTAGGGTTCTGATCTGTAATTCCAAAGATAATCCATCGTAATCAGGAACTCTTTCGTTTTTGTAATGATAAATCAAATGAATCCCACGGTAACCATCTTCCTTGGGGGAAGTAATATAATCATCTGAATCACGGAGTATGTGTTTTAAAGGCTTGTTGCGATAGGTTGATTCGATTATTCTGACAGCGGCAACATTTTTAAGCACCGCCCTTAGGCCGCCTATATCTTGCATTCGTGCTAGCTTCATTCCTTCGAAACGTTGCAACTTCAAAATGATGGACGGTGTTCGTTTGAGGCGTTGCGCTACAATAGCCTGGAGGCCGGCAGATTTAAGTCTATCACGCAAAGTTGCTTGAAAAGTGTTAATCGGATAACCATGGCACGCCCGCCAGTTTGCAAGTACTTCATTTGCCCACGCATGCTCCTGCGGTGAAAACATCGACTGGTTTGCTATGATTTCACCAGCTCGGTTCACTTTTTGTTTTGAATATTGAATTTTCGCAAAAGCCATAATCCGGTCTTCTAAAGACTTAGGAGTAACATAGTGACTTGGCGGCTGAGCGTTTTCAAGATAAACCGTCACTATATTTCTGTTTGATGGATCCGTGAACGAACTCGAGGTATAGCTAGGCCCAAGCCCTATTCCTCCACCACTTCCGATCCTCGCCGCGGCTATCACCTAGCTATTCCGGGTATTGCCTTTGCCTCTGCTTAGATTTCGGCATGGCTGTCAAAACGGACGTTCCACCAGCAGAGCCCGACCCGGAGTTGGCATCCGTTCCGCCCATTCCAACACCCGCAACCATTGATCGGCACAGTCCGTGGTTCGCCAGAGCTGACGCCCCCCGGCCACCCGTCCGGCATTTCATTTCCTGGTTTCTTGGTTTCCTGATTTCCTGATAAAAAATCTTTCCGAGTTCCCGAAGAACCGTCTCCTGTTTGCTCCCCTCAAATCGTGCTTGCTGTGGGCGAAGGGGCTGGCAAAGTAATTGAGCCCGTCCGGGGACGGGCTCATCCTTTCCAAAATTTTTTCCAACGCGCCCGTAGCTCAGCTGGATAGAGCAACGGATTTCTAATCCGTGGGTCGCAGGTTCAAGTCCTGCCGGGCGTGCTCTCTTTCGCTCTTGGCTGCTGCGGCTGTGCTGCGCTGCGCTTTAGGCGGCGACTTGCTTGCGGATGCGGCGCATGAGCGCTCCTCCGAAGGAAACTCCCGCAAAGGCGGCCATGCCCAACATCGAGCTGGGCTCGGGAGCCAGCGCCATTGTGCCTCCGCCACCACCAATGTCGCCGCTGCCGTTGAAGGTGGAACCAGCGTGGCCGGTGCCTTGGTCTTGCAACCAGTAGGAAGAATCCAGTGCAGTCCCATCCGCATCTTCCAGCGTGAGTTTTCCTTGCTTGAGGAAGTAATCTTCCGTGGCTTTGTCGGGCGCGGTGCTGGTCAGCGTCACCGAGTAGTAGCCTGCGTCGAAAACAAGGCCCGGGGTGTAGGTGAAAATTCTGCCTTGGCCGCCCAGGTATTGTTGGTTGAATTGGTCGGCTCCCACCGTAACCTGCCTCAGCAGCGTGTTGCCGTTCACGTCACCGCCGAGCCCGGAGTAGATCGAGAAAACGAGAGGTGCGGTGGTGTCGTTATGGAGCTTCGCGTCGAACATCGCGGAGTCGAAGGAAATCCCGTTGGTGGTGAAATAATCGGCACCGGCTTGAGTCACTCCGAAGTTCCAGGCGCGCGGATTATCGATGTTCACCGGATCGTTGGCTCCGGTGTTGTCGATGGCGACGATCAGATTCGCAGAAGCTGTGCTGACCAAAGCCAATGAGGCGACGGCTAGAGCGGCGAAAAAGGTTTTTTTGAACATACGATTTCTTTCTTTTTGCTGGTTGATGGGAGGAAAATACGCAAAACGGCGAACCGCGTCAACAATATTTTTATTTAACCTACTCAATTATACGTAGGTTTGGGGTAAATCAGGCAGGGAAAGGTGCCTTTTCGTGGATGGATGACGGTTTTTTTGCTCAGCGAGGAAGCTCTCGGGAGCGTTTTCCGATAGAGGTGAATCGCGACTTTCGGGCGCGATTTAGGGAGCAGTCGATGGCCTTGGCGATTCCCTGAACCTGGCCAAGTCAAAATCGAGGCGTCTGGACCGAAAATGAAGCCGCTCGCAGGTTCAAGTCCTGCGAGCGTGCTCTCGGCTGCTTTTGCTGACGGGGGCCTTTAGGCGGCCCATTGCTTGCGGATGCGGCGCACAAGCGCTCCTCCGAGTGAAATTCCTGCAAAGGCGGCCATCCCCAACATCGAACTGGGTTCGGGGGCGAGTGCAATTCCGCCTCCACCGCCGAAGGCTCCGCCGCCGCCGCTGCCATCCCCTGCATGGTGTATAATGCCGGTGCCATCCCCGCCGCCGCTGATTGGAGTGCCGTTAAAGGTGGCTCCAGCGTTCCCTGTGCCGCTGTCTTGCAACCAGTAGGAGGAACCCCAAGCTGTGCCATCGGCGTTCTCCAGCACCATTTTGCCTTGCTTGAGGAAATAGTCCTGCGTCGCTTTGTCCGGGGCGGTGCTGGTCAGCGTCACCGAGTAGTAGCCCTCGGTAAAAGTTTGGGGATCGAACAAGAAGAGTTTGCCTTGGCCACCGAGGTATTGCTGGTTGAATTCGCTGGCAGGCGCGCTAACGCTTGCCAATAGTTGGTTCCCGTTCACGTTGCCGCCGAGCCCGGAGTAGATCGAAAACACGAGCGGAGCCGTGGTGTCTTTATGGAGCTTGGCATCGAACAAGGCGGAATCAAAGGTGATGCCGTTGGCGACGAGATAATCTGCTCCCGCTTGAGTCACGCCGAAGTTCCAGGCGCGCGGATTATTGATGTTCACCGGATCGTTGGCTCCGGTGTTGTCGATGGCGACGATTAGATTCGCAGAAGCTGTGCTCACCAAAGCCGCAGAGGCAAGCGCGAGAGCGGCAATAAAGGTTTTTTGGAACATACGACGCTTTCTTTTACTTGTTAATGACGATTTTAATACGCAATTCAACGAATTAGGTCAACACAATTTGCCCTCCGGTTTAGGCAATCTACGTACGCACGTTTCCAGGGGCTCTTTGGCAGAAAAGGGCTTCCCCCCCCTTCAGGTTTCCCTTCATAGGAACAACCGTGCTTACCTGATTTTCATTGTTTGCCCAAACCGCTACGATTTTGCCCATGGAAGAAGGAGGCGCGGCAGTTTTTGCACCCGAAGGGGACAACCGGCGGGCGCATGGGGCAGCGGTTCCTGCGAATTTGGATGCGGTGTTTGGCAAGGATGCCAGGCCCGTTGGTTTGTTCCTGGCCTGGGCGGCAGGAAGGGCTCCAGTTTTCAGAGGTTGTTGGCTGGAGCCCTTCCGACGCTGCTTTCGGATTTGAGCGGCGCTTGCGCTTTTCCCCTCCGGCAGGCGCAGCTCACCAAAGAGGGCACCGGCGGCCCCTTCCCCTTGGGGCCGCCGAGTGTTCTCAGTGCCTTTCTGCGCTTACTCCGCCAGCGGCAGTTCCGGCGTGGTTTCTAGTCTCGCAACGAATTCACAAAACTTTCTCGTTCCCAAATTCTATTTGGGAACGCAATTGCTGGGCGCAACTCCATTGCGGCGGTGGGGGATTGCGCTTCGCTGTGTTTGCACGCCCCGTTCCCGGCAATAGAGTTGCCGGGACAAGTGCGTTATCCCCTGCGGGGCTCTGCAAAATGCGCTTCGCGTAGGAGAAGCTGCTACGCAGCAGGGCAGTCCCAAATGGAGTTTGGGAACGAGGAACCTTACTCCGCCAGCGGCAACTCGGGTGTGGTTTCGCCTTCCTCTTCGTCGGCGACGACCGGGGCGATGCATTGCAGCTTCTCGCCATCGCGCAGGTTGATGAGCTTGACCCCCATCGTATTGCGGCTGGTCTCGCGGATTTCCTTCACGCGGGTGCGCACCATCTGTCCCTTGTTGGTGATGAGCATGAGCTCGTCCTTGTCGGTGACGGTCAGCGCGCCCACCACGTCGCCGGTTTTGTCGCCGGTTTTCATGGTGATGATCCCTTTGCCGCCGCGCGCCTGGATGCGGTAATCGTCGAACGGCGTGCGTTTGCCGATGCCGTTTTCGCCCGCGACGAGCAGTTGCGCGTCGGGGTTTACGATGGCCATGCCGATGATGATGTCGCCCTTCTCAGGCCGAATGCCCCAGACGCCGACCGTGTCGCGGCCTTGGTCGCGGAGCTCTTCCTCGTGGAAGCGCAGGCTCATGCCGCCCTTGGTGATGAGGACGACTTCGTTCTGGCCGGTGGTCAGGTTCGCGTCGATGAGGCGGTCGCCCTCCTCGATCTTGATCGCGATGAGCCCGCCTTTGCGGATGTTCTGGAATCCGCCGAGGTTGGATTTTTTGACGATGCCCGACTGCGTGACAAAGACGATGTGCAACTGGTCATCCCAGGTGTTGTCGATGGCGGCGGGGCCGGTGCCGGAGCTCTTGGCCTGGATGCGAATGGTCGCGGCGATCTGCTCTTCGGAGCGCAGTTCCAGGAGGTTCGCGATGGAACGGCCCTTGGCGGCGCGGCCCATTTCGGGAATCTCGTATACGCGCTCGATGTAGCAGCGCCCGGTTTGCGTGAAGAACATCAAATAATCGTGCGTGGTGGCGGTGAAGAGGTGCTCGACGAAATCGTCTTCCTCCTCCTCGGTCGAGCCTTCGCGCGTGATCATCCCGCGCACGCCCTTGCCTCCCCGGCGCTGAGCGCGATAGGAGCTGACGGCGGTGCGTTTGATGAACCCCTTGTGGGTGATCGTGATGATGGTGCCTTCGTTGGAGATCAGGTCTTCGAGGGACATCTCCCCTTCGTCGGGAACGATCTGCGTGAGGCGCGGTGTGCCGTACTTGGCTTGGATCGTGCGCAGTTCGTCTTTGATGATCTGAAGCACGCGGGCTTCGCGGGCCAGGATATCGAGCAAATCTTTGATCTTCTCGATGAGCGCCGCGTATTCGGCTTCGATCTTGTCCCGTTCGAGGCCGGTCAATTGATACAGGCGCAGGTCAAGGATCGCGTTGATCTGCTGTTCGCTGAAGCGGTAAATGCCGTCGGTGAGGCGTGCTTCGTTGCGAATGAGGATGCCGAGTTTCTCGACGTTCTTTTTGGAAAATTCGTAGGCGAGCAGCTTCACCTTGGCTTCGTCGCGGTTGGAAGAGCCACGGATGATTTTGATGAAATCATCCATGTTCGCCAACGCGAGCAGGTAGCCTTCGAGCGTCTCGGCGCGGTCCTCGGCCTTGCGGAGTTCAAAGCGGGTGCGGCGCAGAACGACCTCGCGGCGGTGCTCGATGTAGGCGGTGTTGGCGTCCTTGATCGAGAGGAGCTTCGGCCGCCCGTGGTCGATGGCGAGCATCGTCACCGAGAAGGAGCTTTCGAGAGAGGTATGCTTGTAGAGATTGTTGATGACGACCTTGGGATTGCCGTCGCGCTTGAGCTCGATCACCACGCGCGTGTTCTCGTCGGATTCGTCGCGGATGGCGCTGATCTCGGTGAGCGTTTTTTCGTTCACGAGTTCCGCGATCCGCTCCACGAGCGTCGCGCGGTTGACGTTGTAAGGAATCTCGGTGATGACGATCTGTTCGCGTCCGCCCTTGATCTCCTCGACGCCCGCCTTGCCGCGCACCTTGATGCTGCCGCGGCCTTTCTCGGTGTAATTCTTGATCCCCGCGGTGCCGCAGATGGTGCAGCCGGTGGGGAAGTCGGGGCCTTTGACGAACTGGCGCAATCCTTCCACGGTGATGTCCGGGTCATCGATCTGCGCGCAGATGCCGTCCACGACTTCCATCAAATTGTGCGGCGGCATGTTGGTGGCCATGCCGACGGCGATACCGGTGCCGCCGTTGACGAGCAGGTTGGGCCATGCGGCGGGCAGCACGGTCGGTTCCGTGCGGGTTTCGTCGTAGTTGGGGACGAAATCGACGGTGTCCTTGTCCATGTCGTCCATCAAAGCCGCGCCCAAATGGGTCATCTTGGCCTCGGTGTACCGCATGGCGGCGGGCGGATCGCCTTCGACCGAGCCGAAGTTCCCCTGGCCGTCCACGAGACAATCGCGCATCGCCCAGGATTGGGCCATGTGAACGAGCGTCGGGTAAATGACCGCTTCGCCGTGGGGATGGTAGTTGCCGCTGGTGTCGCCGCAAATCTTGGCGCACTTACGATGCTGGCGGTTGGGGAAGAGCGAGAGATCGTGCATCGCGTAGAGGATGCGGCGCTGCGACGGTTTTAAACCGTCGCGCGCATCCGGCAGCGCGCGGGAAATGATGACAGACATCGAGTAATCGAGGAACGACTTGGACATCTCCTCGGCTACATTGATCGGCTCGACTTTTTCGTTTAGGGTATACATCGCGGGAAAGGGTTCTTGGACAGGATGAACAGGATCAGGAAATGGGGTTTGCGGCTGGGTGGTTCAGGGCTTGTTAGCGCGGCGGGGCAACAACATTTTTAGACAGGATTAACAGGATTGACATGATTTTCAGGATTACGCTGTAGCGAGGCGGTGAACGTCCTGTGAGGATAAAATTTTTTCCGCCAGAATCTTAGGAAAAAGGCGTGCCGATGCGAACGGGTTTTCGCAGTCTATCGACGTAATCCTCTTAATCCTGAAAATCATGTTAATCCTGTCTAAAAAGGTCAGCGCTTCGCTTCCAATCTGCACTATGATTTGGCGTTAGTTTTCGCTGCAATTCTGCCTGGTTTAAAATCCGGCACTTCTTCCAATCCTGTCTTGCCTGAAACAGCGCGGCGGTATTTGCGTTTCACCTGCAGGCTCTTTGCTCCGAAATTTAAGAGGAGCCCAAAATCCTGTCCCAATGCTGTCAAATAGTTCACAAGCTGGACCTCATGCTCAGCAATCAATGTCTGAACGGCTTTGAGTTCGCAGATCAGCCAGTTTTCGAGGAATAAGTCGGCACTGAATTCTCCCACAATCACGTTCTCGTAGCTAACTTTCATCGCTTTCTCAACTTCTATGGATATCCGTGCTTTCCGGAGTTCATGGATCAAGGCGTTGCGATAGACAAACTCCACAAATCCCGGTCCCAAGGCGCGATGAACTTTCATTGCAAGCCCTATGACTTGTTCTGTTAGCTCATCGTGGGTTTCTGTGGTCATCTATAAAGTAATCTTGTCTCTTAAACGTCCAAATTGCGCACGTTGAGGGCGTTGTCTTCGATGAAGGCGCGGCGCGGTTCGACGACGTCGCCCATCAGGATGTTGAACATCTTGTCGGCTTCGACGGCGTTGGTTTCGTTAAGCTCCACCCGCAACAGCTTGCGCTTGTCCGGGTTCATCGTGGTCTCGAAGAGCTCCTTGGCGTTCATTTCACCCAAGCCTTTGAATCGCTTGATCCCGAGTTCTTTCACGCCGCTCAGGATTTGCGGCACGGCAAAGATCGGGGTGATGCTCGCTTTTTCGCCTTCGCCTTCCACCAACTCGAAGATCGGGTGGTCGCTGTCGGCGTAGTGCTCGATGGTGAGCCCTTTGCGCGAGAGTTCGGCGATGATTTTTTGCAGCGAGGCGCTTTCGTGCAACTCGACGAGCTTGCCGCGACGGCGCGGGCCGCCATTGCCGCGCGCTGCGGGGCCTGAAGGAGTTGCGGGAGCCGCGGGCGCGCCATCGACGCCGGGCGGGAGCAGTTCGGGCTCGGGCTCCAGCTCGAAGAGGGCGAGGTCGAGGTTTTCCAGGTGGAACCCGCGCACTTCATCCTCGTCATGGAAGAAATGGACGGTCTCGTCGTTGCCGTCGCGCACTTTGACCAGGTAGGTGGGCAGCTTGCCGCTCTTGAAATCGCGTGCCGCGAGGTATTTCTCGAAATCGCCACCGTGCCGACGGACGGCTTCGCTGAATTTGTCGAGCTTCTCCAGCAGGTCGAGGATCTCCTTGAGTGCCGCGGAGCTGAATTCCTTGCCGTCGGTGACGCTGCGCAGACGCACGTCTTCGAGCGCCAGGGAGATGAGGATTTTGTTCAACTGCACGTCGTCATCGACGTATTCCTCACGCTTCTTGCGTTTGATTTGGTAGAGCGGCGGCTGGGCGATGTAGATTTTGCCGAACTTCATCAATTCCGTCATCTGCCGGTAGAAGAAGGTGAGCAGCAGCGTGCGAATGTGGGAGCCGTCCACGTCGGCGTCCGTCATGATGATGATGCGGCCGTAGCGCAGGCGTTCCATGTTGAAGGAGCCTTCGATGTCGCCGCCGCCGATGCCGGTGCCGATGGCGGTGATCATCGTCTGGATTTCGGTGTTTTGGAGCACCTTGTCCAAACGGGCTTTCTCGACGTTGATGAGCTTGCCGCGAATCGGGAGGATCGCCTGGTAACGGCGGTCGCGCCCTTGTTTGGCGGAGCCGCCTGCCGAGTCGCCCTCGACGATGTAGAGTTCGGTGAGGTCCGGGTCGCGCTCGGAGCAATCGGCCAGTTTGCCGGGGAGTCCGCCGCCGGTGAGGGCGCTTTTGCGGACGGTTTCCCGGGCGCGGCGGGCGGCTTCGCGGGCACGCGAGGCCATGAGCGCTTTCTCGATCACCTTCTTGGCGACCTGCGGGTTTTGGTCGAGGTGGGTCATCAACCCCTCATAGACGATGGAGGAAACGATGCCGTCCACTTCGGTCGTGGTCAGCTTCACCTTCGTCTGCGACTCGAAGCTCGGGTTCGGGTGCTTGATGGAAATGACGGCGGTGAGCCCTTCGCGCACGTCGTCGCCGGAGATCGGTGGGTCTTTTTCCTTAACGAGGTTGTTCTGCTTGGAATACTGGTTGATGGCCCGGGTGAGGGCGCTGCGGAAGCCGGTCAGATGGGTGCCGCCGTCCGGGTTGGGGATGGCGTTGGTAAAGCAGAGGATCTGGTCGTTGTAAGAGTCGTTGTATTGCAGAACGACGTCGCAATACATGTCGTCCTCGATCTCCGTCTGATCCTTGGAGCGGAATTTGACCTTGCGCTTGCCGCCGAGCACGATCGGTTTCGGATGCAGCAGCGTCTTGTTTTCGCCCAACTGGCGCACAAATTCCTCGATGCCCAGCCTGTAAAAGAAGAGTTCCTTTTTGAGCGTCTCGCCGCGTTCGTCGCTGAGGGTGATCTCCAAGCCGGGGTTCAGGAACGCCAGTTCGCGCAGGCGCGCCGCCAGTTTGGGGAACTGGAACTCCGTGGTCGTGGTGAAAATGGTCGGGTCGGGCAGGAAAGTGATGAGCGTGCCGGTCTGCTTCGGGTTCTTGACCTCGCCCACAACCGTCAGCTTCTGCGTGGTGACGCCGCGCTCGAAGGCCATGTGGTACACCTTGCCGTCGCGGGTGACATCCGCCTTGAACCAGTCCGAAAGAGCGTTGACGCACTTGGCCCCGACGCCGTGGAGGCCGCCGGAATATTTGTAAGCCCCCTGGCCGAATTTGCCGCCCGCGTGCAGGTTCGTGAGCACGAGTTCGATGGCCGGGATCTTGAATTTCGGGTGCATATCCACCGGGATGCCGCGTCCGTTGTCCCGGATGGAGCAGGAGCCGTCGGCGTGGATGGTGATGTCGATTTTGTTGCAATACCCGGCAAGATGTTCGTCGATGGAGTTGTCGAGCACCTCGAAAACGCAATGGTGCAGACCGCGCTCATCTGTCGGCCCGATGTACATGCCGGGACGCTGACGGACCCCCGCCAGCCCCTCGAGTTTGTCGATTTTGGAGGCGTCGTACAGTTGGTCGGCGGAGACGTGTCCGGAGACGTTGGATTCGTCGCAATTGGTGGGCGCGTTGGCGTCAGGTTCTGACATAGGAAAAATTCAGGGAAAATACGGGGTTGAAAGTAGCCCTTTATAGGAAAAACAACAACCTTATTTTTCACCTGGCGCAATCCGTTGGGGTGCGCCCGCGCGCCGGGCACAATATGTTGGGAGTGGGCGCCGGAATTAGGCTGCCGCCTCTAAAGGCCGCAAGAGCTTTACCCCGGACCGGGCTCTTCGCGTTGGAACGCCTTGGGATTGTAATCCTTAAAAGCGGTGAGGCCTTGTCGAACCACCCGCATGGTGTTGCGGTCCACAATTTGATAGAAGCGCTGCGGCTCATCGTGGAGGTTCTCCAACGCCTCGTGCAGGCTCGGAAAAGAGTCCAGGAAATCGTGGTATCCGCCCAGGGGACGGTTGGCATAGTAGGTGAAGACGAGGTATCGGCGCATTGGAGTAGGGGGACCCGCAAGTGGGGATTTTTACCGATACGCAAGGCCGGGCCGTTGTCAAACGGAGCCGCGCAAATAAAACGCGGCGGAGGTCACTTTTTTGCGGCGCGTGGGATCCGTGTTATATTGAGGACACCGAAATTCTCCCCCGATTAACAATTAAACCCGGCAATCTTGCCGTATTTGTTATGAAAACATTCAGCAAAATAATGCTGGTGGGAGTTGTTTCATTGGGAACCATGGGGAGTTGGGCCTTAGGGGCTCATGGCTGGCATGGAGGAGGATGGCATGGTTATGGGGGCGGTTGGCATGGAGGGGGATGGCATCATGGCGGATTCCATCATTCCCGCATCATCATCGCACCCACGCTTTCCCCGGTCTACGCCTACGATCCGTTCTATTACCCAAGCTACTACCCCTATTATAGCTACTACGATTACCCCAGATATTATTACCCGTACACAAGCAGGGTGATTATCGTGCGGAGCGGGCACCATCACCACCACCATCATCACCGCTAATTAAAAGGTGTGGATGAAAAGCCCGGACCGGAGTTTGGGTTCAAACCAGGTGCTCTTAGGCGGCATGATCTGGTTTGCATCGGCGATATCCATGAGTTGATCGACGGTGGTCGGGAACATGGAGAACGCGACGGCTCCGCGTCCTTCTTGGACGCGAGAAACAAGCTCTCCGGTTCCCCGGATTCCGCCGATGAAATCAATCCGGTGGCTGGTGCGTGGGTCGTCAATCCCTAAAATGGGGCCGAGCAGCCGGTCTTGAAGCACCGTGACATCGAGACGTTCAATCGGGTCGGCGTTGGGCTGCGGCTCCCACGTGAGCCCGTACCATTGATTTCCCAGGAACATGCGGACTTCCCCCGGTTTGTCCGGCGTGTCTCCCGCGTGTTCGCTGATGCTAAAACCGGCTTGTTTCACCGCTTCCAAAAACGCTTCCGGCGTGCGCCCGTTCAAATCGTGCACGCACCGGTTGTACGGGAGGATGCGCAACTGGCTTCCTGGGAAAAGAACACAGAGGAACCAGTTGTAAGGTTCGTCCCCGGTGTGGTTGGGGTTTTTTTCACGAAGTTCTTTGCCGACGCGAACGGCGCTCGCCGTGCGGTGGTGTCCATCGGCGACATACGCCACCGGCACCTGTGCAAACGCCTTCACGAAAAACGCGCCCAATTCCAGGCCGGGCACGCGCCTAACCATGTGGCCGATCCCATCCGGAGCCACGAAATCGTAAAGCGGCGCGGTTTTGAGCACTTCAGCCACGAGCGCATTCAGGTCCGGCGTGTCGCGGTAGGTGAGGAATACCGGGCCGGTGTTGGCGCGTAGTGTGCCGATCAGCCGCGTGCGGTCGTCTTCCTTGTCGCGCCGGGTTTTCTCGTGCTTTTTGATGATGTCGTTCTCGTAATCCTCGATGTGGCAAGTGAGTGCGATGCCGGTTTGCACATGCTCCCCCATCCGCTGCTGGTAGAGGTAAATGCACGGCTCGCTCTCGCGCACGAGCACTTCGTGCTGCTGGAATGTCTCGAAAGTTTGCCGCGCCTTCTCATAAACGGCGGCGGAATACGGATCGGTCCCGGCGGGCAGATCGATCTCCGCGCGGTCCACGTGCATGAGGCTGTATGGATTGTCTTGCGTGAGTGCGGCGGCCTCTTTGGCGTCCACGACATCGTACGGGACGCAGGCAACTTGGGGAGCGAGATCATCGGCGGGCCGGAGCCCCTGGAACGGTTTTACACGCAGCATAACGAAAAAGAAAATCAGGAATTCAGGAAATCAGGAAGGATTTTTATCAGGAACTCAGCAAGGATAAAGCAAAGGGATTGGCGAATCCGGCTTGCATGGATCCCGGAGGGCAAATGCGCTTGCAACGAGGCCGCGAGATCATCGGCGGGCCGGAGCCCCTGGAACGGTTTTACACGCAGCATAACGAAAAAGAAAATCAGGAATTCAGGAAATCAGGAAGGATTTTATCAGGAAGTCAGGAAATCAGGAAAAGAGAGGCATTGGCGAATGCGCTGGCATAAGGCTGGCATAAGGCTGGCATAAGGCTGGCATAAGGCTGGCATGAATGAGGCCCGGAGGGCCGTTGGAAATCAGCCGGTGGCGCAAGCCACCGGAAAACCGCCCCGCGGATTCGCCCCGGAGGGGCGGCGGAAAGAACGCCAAGGACGCAAACCTCTATCGATTCGCCGCGATCAGTTTCCCATAGAGCGCGTCCAGCGACTCTGCCATCACGCGGACGTTTCCGAGCACAGTCATGAAATTCGTGTCTCCCTCCCAACGCGGGACGATGTGCAGATGTAAATGATCCGCCACCCCGGCACCGCCCGATTTCCCGAGGTTGAGCCCTACATTGAACCCCTCGGCGTGCACCACTTTGCGCAAGAGGTTCTGCGCAAAGGCGGCTTGATCCCAGAGTTCCAACTGTTCTCCCTGCGTCAGGTCCGCAATCTCCGCGACCTTCCGGTAAGGCACCGCCATGAGGTGGCCGACCGTATAGGGAAACCGGTTCATGATGAGAAACGTCTCCTTGAGGCGGCGCACCACCAGATGCGAACGGTCGTCGGTGGATTGCGCGGCTTCTGTGAGGAAGTCGCGGGATTGATCGATCGAAAAATAGTCCACGCGCCAAGGCGCCCAGACCGCTTGCAAAGACTCGGGAAAGGCCATGCCGCATTTCAACATCGCCACAGGCGCGAAGGCGAGTGGGAAATCAGGAACGGAGGATCAGGAAAACACTTCAGAGGAGTGCCTCGCGGATTCCTGATTACTGAGGGTTGCGATTTCCCGAGGTTTGGCTCATGGTAAGGAGATGCAAATGACGATATTGAAGTCCAAGATCCATCGCGCCGCCGTGACCGGGGCCAGTCTGCACTACGAAGGCAGCATGACTATTTCGGAGGATTTGGCGGAAAAGGTGGGCCTCTTGCCCTACGAACGCATCCTGGTCGGCAACATGGGCAACGGCGAACGTTTTGAGACGTATGTCATCTATGGCAAACGCGGCGCGGGAATCATTGAGCTTAACGGCGCGACGGCCCACCTCGGCAAGATCGGGGACCGGGTGACGATCATGAATTTCGGCCAATACACTCCCGAGGAAGCCGCCCAACACATCCCGCGGATTCTGCACCTCGACGAATGCAATAACGTGGTCCGCTACCAAGGACCCGACGCCGGGGAATAACCGGTTTTACCCGCCATGGATTACCACCTTCTTTTTCAGCCGTTTGCGCTTGGGCTTGAACTCGGGCTTTTTCTCGTGGCGCTGGTTCTCTGGCGGGTGGTTCGCCTCAAGCTGGAGCTAGGCCGTTTCAAACAGCATTTGAGCGACCGGCTCGAACTGGACGCAAGTTCGGCCCATAAAATCAAAAAGGAAACGGAGGCGCTTCGGCGCGAAAACGAGCAATTGCGCATCCGCGTGGCGGGTTTCAACGCAATGCCCGAAGGCCGTTTGCAGCAGGATTTGGAGGTCTTTGCCAGGGCCGAAAAGAGGATGATGGTGAATGTGCCTGGGTTCGCGCCCGCGTGGGAGAGCGCCAAGGCTGCGGCGCAAACGGAACTGGCGGAAGAAGATGCCGGAAAGAGCCTGCCCAAACGGGTCTTTTCACGCTTATTTGGCTCCGGCGGCCCAAAAGACGCGCTCCCCGCCCCCTCAACCGATACCTAGTTGGAGCTCATACCAAGGGGAGGGGGATTTATGGGATGCCAGCCGACATTACATACGAAACGGCTTGTATTACGTCCATTCAAACACGCGGACGCGCCGCGGTTGCAGCAACTTGCCAGCGCACCGGAAGTCGCGGCGACCACTTTGAATATCCCTCACCCGTATCCGGATGGAATGGCGCTCCTGTGGATCCAGCAACACCCCGATATGTTCAAAGCCGGGGAGGGGGTGGTGTTTGCGATTGAACTGCGGCGCGAGGCGGCGCTCATCGGCTGCGTGGGGCTCGGGTGCGATCCCGAAAATCAGAACGCGGAACTCGGCTATTGGATTGGCGTGCCCTATTGGAACCGGGGATACGCCACGGAAGCAGCCCGGATGGTGGTCGCGTTTGGGTTCGCCTATTTCGGGCTGCACTGCATCAAGAGCAGTTATTTTAGGTCGAACCCGGCCTCGGGTCGGGTGATGGAGAAGATCGGGATGCGCTATGAAGGTTGTCGCCGGGAACAGCTCTTTAAGGAAGGCCGTGGATTCGAGGATGTGGTCGAATACGGATTGTTGAGCGCCGACTTCAATTGCCAGTCCCTGAACCGCTTGCAGCCGCAATCAATTCTCGAGCGTTGATGGTTGTCGCCTTTCTTGCGCGATGGAAGTAGCAAGGATGGTTTTTGCCTGAAATGGGGCATTCGGGCCCTCACGAGGAGTGTCGCGAGGTCGCAATTTCAAGAAATCCGTGGACGAACCGGGCATTCCCTGCATAAGTTACATCTCATTTTTTCCGCACCTGCGGATTTACTGGAGCAATAGCAAACCGCGTTACCTTTTATGAATTACCACCTTTTTGTCCCCCTGGCCGCCGCCGAACAGCAGGCACCCAGTTCCGTTTGGTTTTTTGTCCAGCTTCTCGCCTTGGGGGTTGTTTTCTATTTCCTCCTGATCCGGCCCCAACAGAAGCAAGCCAAAGAAAAGGCCGCGCTGATCGCTGCCGTAAAAACCGGAGATAAAGTGGTCATGAGCAGCGGCATTCACGGAATTGTTGCGAACGTGAAAGAGTCCACCGTCCTTGTAAAGGTGGCCGACAACGTCAAACTCGAATTTGACAAGGGCGCCATTGCAGCCGTTGTAAAGGCCTCTTCCGAGTCTTAATTTTTCGCCACCCCCAGTCTTAATCTCCGTTTTTTGTCCATGAGCTCCAATCCCACTCTGACTTTCCTCGTCGGCCTTTTGGTCCTGATCGTTTTCTTCTGGTATTTCGTCACCGATTTTCCCAGGCGTCGGCGCATCCTCGGCACGGTCCTGACGTTCCTTGTTCTCGGCATCTGCATCGACTCTTTCTGGCCCGAGCGGGTGCAGAAACAGCAGGCGATCCATCCTGAAATTTCGGATCCTGCCAAAGCGGCCAGCGCGGCTCAACCGCTCAAATACGAGTATAAACAGAAGATCAACTTTGGCCTCGACCTTAAAGGCGGCACCTCGTTCCTGATCCGGTTGGTGAAGGAAGAAGGGCGCGTTCCCACCAAGGAAGTGCTGGATCAGGCCGTGGAGGTCATCCGCAAACGTGTGGATGCTTATGGGATCGGCGAACCGGTGATTACCCCCGAGGGGCAGGACCGGATTCTGGTGCAAATCCCCGGGCTTGAAGCGGAAAAGATCGCGGAAGCCCGCGAGCAGCTCAAGAAAGTGGCCAAGCTGGAATTCCGTTTGGTGCACCCGCAAAGCGAACAGCTCATTGCCGCGATTGAAGCGGGGCAGGCTCCCATCCCTCCCGGGTACCGGATTGAAAAAGAGGAAACCATCCGCAACGGCAAAACCGAGGAGAGCAAACTGCTGGTTCACAGCAAGGTCGATATCGAGGGCAAGTATGTGAAGAGCGGTTCGCCCATGTATGACCAGCAAGGGTACGGGGTCTCGCTCCAGTTTACCTCCGAAGGGGCCAAACTCTTCGGCGAGTTGACCTCGAAACATGTCGGCGAACGGTTCGCAATTATTTTGGACGGCAAAATTCAGAGCGCCCCGGTGATCCGCGATGCGATTTGGGGCGGAAATGCTTCCATTACAGGGCGGTTTACCCAACAGGAAGCGCACAACCTCGCGAGCGTCCTGGAAAACCCGCTGGCGGTGCCGGTCGTGGTCGAAGAGGAGCGGAGCGCTTCGAGCACGCTCGGGGACGACGCCATTCGCAGCGGCATCTACGCCGGGCTCTTCGGGCTTGCGGCGGTTTTGATCGTGGTTGCGCTTTATTATCGGCTGGCCGGTTTGATCGCGATTCTCGCTTTGGTGGTCAACGTCGCCATCCTCCTCGGGATCATGGGGATGTTTCACTTCGTGCTCACCCTGCCGGGTATTGCCGGTATCATTCTCACCATTGGCTTGGCTGTGGATGCCAACGTCCTCATCTTCGAGCGTCTGCGCGAAGAGCTTGCCGCGGGTAAATCATTCCCGGCGGCCATTCAGGGAGCGTATGCGAAGGCGTTCACCGTGATCTTTGACGCCAACGCCACCACGCTCATCACCGCGGGCATTCTCTTCTGGTACGCAGCGGGCCCTGTGAAAGGGTTCTCCATTACGCTGATCGTGGGTGTGATTGCCTCGGTCTTCACTGCGATGATCGTCGGGCGCAACTGCTTCGACTGGGGTATCAGCAGCCTCGGTTTGAAAGGGGTCAAGATGCACCATCTTATTTCCGATAAGATGAACATCGATTTCCTGGGCAAACGCCGCCTTTGGATAGGCCTCTCCCTTTCCGTAATGATCATTAGCATCGCCTGCTTCATTTATCGCGGTGAAAAGAACTTCGGCATTGATTTCAAAGGCGGCGATATGCTCGTGCTCCAGGCCAAAAGCAACGTGACCGAAGCACAAGTGCGCAACGAGCTTGGCAAGATCGGCCTGGCCGATTCGGTCGTCCAGAAGGAGCATGAAGCCAGTGGCAACGACTACATTTCCATCCGCAGCCGCAACGGCACGGCGGAGACCATTGAGAAACAGCTTGTTTCCGCGTTGCCGCAGGCGGGCTTTCAGCAGCACAAATACGACCACGTTGGCACGTTGGTGGGCGGCGAGCTTGCCCGCAACTCCGCCATCGCACTCGGGCTGGGCATTCTCGGGATCTTGATCTATGTGACGGTTCGCTTTGAGCTGTCGTTTGCAGTCGGAGCGGTCGTCGCGTTGCTGCACGACGTGATCATTACGGTCGGCGTGTTCGCACTGGCGGGCCGCGAGCTTTCGCTGGTGATGGTGGGCGCGATTTTAACCATCGCGGGCTATTCCATCAACGACACCATCGTGGTCTATGACCGGATCCGTGAAGGGCTGCACAGCGGCCGTAAGGGGAGCATTCAGGACATCATGAACGCGTCCATCAATGAGACGCTTTCGCGAACCTTGCTCACCTCCGGGCTGACGTTCCTTTCGGTGGCGGCGCTCTTCTTCTTTGGCGGTGCGACGCTAAATGACTTCGCGTTTGCCATCTTGATCGGCATCATCGTCGGCACCTACTCTTCCATCTTCATCGCCTCGCCCATCGTTCTCTGGTGGAGCCGCGGCACCGGCGAAAACCTCGCCAAAACGGTGAAGAAAAAGGGGGAATCGCCCGCGGTTGAAGCGTAAGAAACGCTGAGCCTGCTGATTGTCTCGCGCAAAGGACGCCAAGGACGCAAAGGGGATTTGGTAAGTAGGAGGGTTCGTTAAATAGAATATTGCGATTGACGTTGGAGCATCTCCTGCGCGCTGAAAGCGCAGAGAAAATCAGCCCAGGGCAGAGCGCAGCGCCGCCCTGGGCTGGTTTACTCCGCCGCCCTTTCAGGGCGATACCACTTACGCAGCTTCAGGGCAGGGCGTGTATCAACTCTCCTCAGCCACACGAAAAACCTTTGCGTCCTTGGCGTTCTTTGCGCGAGACCTTTTCTGCGTCCGGTGTCTATCGCTACGCAGCCGAAACAGGCGGCAATGCTGTTGTCACAGTCCGCTCTGCGCGCCCTTCAGCCACCTGTCCGCCGCGCGGTTCCTTGGGGTAGGCGATCCGGCTGTGCAACATGCTCAGGAGGGTCGATTTGAAGCTCGCGGCGATCGTCTTGAGTTCGCGTAAATTCAGTTCACACTCGTCGAGTTGCCCGTCGCTGATCCGCTGTTCAAAAATATCGCGAATCATCTGGTTCACCCGCTGCGGGGTCACTTTTTCCAGGCTGCGCGAGGCGCTTTCCACCGAGTCGGCCAGCGAAATGATGGCGCATTCCTTGGTTTGCGGGAGCGGCCCGCTATAGCGGAAGCTCTCTTCGCTCACCTCAGGAATATCATCCTCGCGGATATTCATGATTTTGCCGCCTTGGCGCGCATCTTCCTGCTGCTGGAGCGCCCGTTTGTAGAAATACCAGACGAGCGTGGTCCCGTGGTGCTGGGCGATCACATCAATGATCTCCTGTTTGAGATTGTGTTTGAGGGCGAGATCGATCCCTTCCTTCACATGCGCGATGATGATAAGCGCGCTCATGGTGGGCGCGAGTTCGTTGTGCGGATTGTTGTGAGGATCGATGTTTTCGTTAAAATAATCCGGTTTTACGAGCTTGCCGATATCATGGAAATAAGCGCATACGCGGGCTCGCGTCGGTTTCGCGCCAATGGCTTCGGCAGCGGCCTCGGCCAGGTTCGCCACGACGAGGCTGTGGTGGTAGGTGCCCGGTGCTTCGATGGTCATGCGCTTGAGGAGCGGATGGTTCAAGTCCGCCGCTTCAAGCCAGGAAATATCGGTTGTGATGCGGAAAAGGCTTTCCAGGATGGGCAGGGTTCCACTGACCAGGATTGCGGTCAAGATGCCGCTGGCAATCGCGGCAAAACTTTGCAGGGCCACGAGGTTCCAGTGGATGTTGCCGAATAGCTCCAGGACGATCGGTCCGATCAACCCGAACATCAGCGCCAGGAGCCATGTGGTCAGGCCCACAAAAACGCCAGCCCAGATTAAACGGCTGCGTTTGCGCACTTCCAACGTGACGAACACGGCGACAAAGCCGCTGATGAGGCTCATCACCATGAAGACCGCCGGAGTGAGGACCGGCGTCAACCCGTCGACCAGGATGCCTCCCCACAGACTGACAAAAATGGCGGCAAAAATGCCAAGATTGCGCCCCAGCAGCACGGAAAGGACCAACGGGGCGAATGCGAACGGGATCAGCAGCGGGCCGTAATCGCGGTCAATGGTGCCGCTCCAGGTGAGCGCGAGAATGCCTTTGATAAAACCGAGGTGGGCAAAGCAAATGCCGAATACGAGGAGCAGGCGGGAATTGCGCGCGAAGGTAAGAATTTCTCCATTCCTTGCGTTTCATCGCCGGCGAAGATCAACACCCCGATCCCGAGACTGAATGCAGCAAAAATCAACAGTTTGGCCGGAAAACCACTTTCCAAATGATGCGCGATTTCGCTGGAACTTCGGCGACGGCGCTGTTTGGGCGATGCCAACCCTTTTTTGACGAGGCGTTGACGTTCAAAAAATGGAATCATATGGAATGAGCAGAGGAAGGCCGGGCCTCAGGGACGTACATCCCCGGAACGGTGGCGCTTGTAGGCGCGGACGATTTGACGCACGAGTTCGTGCCGGACGACATCGCGTTCGCTGAACGTGCAGAAGGAGATCCCTTCCACGTCCTTGAGCGCTTGCAGCCCTTCGATAAGCCCGGAGCGTTTGTTGCCGGGGAGATCAATTTGCGTGGTGTCCCCGGTGATGACGCATTTGCTGTCCACGCCGAGCCGGGTCAAAAACATGAGCATCTGCTCGGTGGTGGTGTTTTGGGCCTCGTCCAAAATGATGAACGCATGGTTCAGGGTGCGGCCTCGCATGAAGGCGAGGGGAGCGATCTCGATGATGCCGCGTTCGATGTAGCGCTCCCGCTCCTCGTCTTCGAGCATGTCTTGAAGGGCATCGTAGAGCGGACGCAGGTAGGGGGCGATTTTTTCTTTGAGGTCGCCCGGCAAAAACCCGAGCGCCTCCCCCGCTTCGACTGCGGGCCGGGTTAAAATGATGCGGTTCACCTGCTCCTTTTTGAGGGCGACCAGCGCCATGGCCATTGCGAGATAGGTTTTGCCCGTCCCGGCAGGGCCAACGCCAAAAACAAGGTCGTGCTTAAGAATTTCCTGAACGTAGGAGCGTTGGGTGGCCGTTTTGGGGATGATCGGGGCGCGGCGGGGGGAGGTGACGAGCTTGGTGTCGAGAAGTTCGTGGAGTTTGGCGCCCTCTTCGGGTTCCGTGACTGCGCGCAGCGCATACCCAAACTCGTGGCGGCGGATCGGCATCCCGCTTTGGCGGGCGCGCTCCAATTGATCAAAAACCTGCCGGGCTCGTTCGATATTGTCGGCCGGGCCTTCAATGCGTAACCAGCCTTCCCGTGTGGTGAGCCGCACGGCGAGTTCTTCTTCAAGCGTTTTGAGCAGCTTCAAGTCGCCCACGTAGAGAGCCTGGAGCGCTCGGGCATTCTCAAACTGCAAAGTCTGACTTTCTGACATCGAATCGGTTAATAACCTTCCCTTAGTTTAATGGAACCGTTCCCGGTGTCAAACCTTGCTGTGGTCTCCTCCAGGGCAAACGCAACTCAGGAAAATACCGCAAACCGCGTTGCTGCGCCGCAGCTCCGGTTCAACCGGGAACTTACGAGAGCAGCCTTTTGCAAAAAGGAAGAGTCGACGGCCCGGAGGGGGGCACTGGGCCGTCGCTTTGAATCCTGCTGGGGCGATTTTATTTATGGGCGATTCCCCTTCTGTTCTTTTGCGGCCTTCAGCTTCTCAAGGACCGGTGCAAGCGTCGGATCCACCTTGAGCATCGCCGCCTGCTGGGTTTCCTGGAATGTCTTTCTGGCTTGCAGCACATTCGGGTCATTTTTCACGGCCCTGTGAGCCGCTTTGAGCTTCTCCCGTTCTTCCGGGGTCAGCGATTTCCAGGCCCCGCCTTTGGCGCGCCACTCGGGAGAGGAAGGAGTCGGCGAGGGAGACTCTTGTGCAAAGGCGAAAACCGATCCGGCCAGGACCAACGGGATTATCAATGCAGTTGTTTTCATTAAGAAGGTTTCGGATTGCAGGCCCGGATGGCGTGCCGCGCCTGAACATTCATCCGGCGAGCGGAGCAGCCATGCATTTCATGCCAGTCCATTTTTTTAGCGCTCTCCGATACGAGCACTAGGATGGCTTGATCCAAAGAGCTCCAAATGCAGCCGGGATGATGAGCGCAGAAAGGGAAAGGCAAGATGATGAAACGCACGACGAGAATTCATGGAACTCCTCGACTAGTTTATTTTTTCAAGATTCTTGGCATTT
>JAPLTE010000031.1 GCA_026398235.1 Verrucomicrobiota bacterium | reverse complement strand
GCGTGGAAAGCTATCTGGAGCTCAACCTGGATATCGACTTCACCCACAGTCTATGCCCCCATTGTGCCGAGCAATTCTTTCCCGAATATGTTCGGGAGTTTGAGAAGGAAGACTAACATTCCCGCAGCCGTTCCTTGAGCACGGCCACCGCCCATTGCCCCGAGACCTGCGGCTTGTCCAGGTAGCCGTAATTGAGCACGGACCCGGCCTTTCCCAGCGCAACCCGGGAAACTTTTCCGAACTTGCCCATCCCCATGACCGCAAGAAGCGGAGCGGCGGGGCTGTGAGCCGACAAAAAATCCAGCAGGGTCGCCAGGTCGCGCGCCGTATGCGTCACGGCCGCCACCTTGAATACGTCCGCCCCAGCGAGGGCCGCCGCTCGCCGAAGGGCTCCAAGGCGGGCCAGCGAGGGCGTTTTTTGGAAATCGTGGTGCGAAAAAAGGACGCCCAACCCTCTTAGGCGCGCTTCTTCGGTGATCGCCCGGAGCCCCGCCGCCGACCGAAGCTCCACATCCACAAAGCTCGCGTAGGGCAAAAAGCGCTTAAACAAGGCACGCCTTCGCGCCAAGGAAAGGGGGGCGGCCCCTCCCTCCAGCGGATGCCTCACGGTGAGAATGAGGGGTGCCTTGAGCAGGGGGAGGCTTTTCTCGAGCGCCTCAAGCCGTTGCGATCCCGCAAAGGCATCGACGCGCACCTCCAAAAAATCCACAGCTTTGCGGGGGAGCTTGAGGGCGGCCGCCAGCGCACCCGGACTGGGGATCGTCCCTACGACTGCACCCGCAAAAGGAGGAGTAAGCATTTGAAAAAACAGGGTGGATTAAATAAAGGAAAGCTCCGATAGTCTGATCCATTGCATGACGGGCCGCAAACAAGAATTTAATCTCCAGCTGTACCAAATCACGGATGCGCTTCTCCTGGCCTTCGCTTTTTGGGCTGCCTATGTCTTGAGGCATCTCGGCCAGTTTTGGTTCGGCCTGGAGCCGATTGGCGTGTTTTCCGAAAACCAGTGGATGATTTTTATCATCATGCCTTTCGGCCCGATTTTATTGGAGCTCCAGGGATTTTACACGCACCCGCTGCAAAAAACGCTCGCCACCTCCCTGCGCCAGATGGCCAGCGCGGCTTTCTGGATCGCCTTGCTTCTGGGCGGCTGCGTGATCTTCTTCCGGCTCCATGTGCCCAGTCGCGCGGTATTGCCGCTCTTTGGGCTCCTCGCCCTCATGCTGCTCACCCTGCGCGAACGTGCCACCGCCGTTTTTTTTCGCAACCTCGCTCGCAACGGCACCAACCGCGAGCCTGTCCTGCTGGCGGGAAGCCCCGTGGATATCAAAGCGCTGCGCCAGATGCTGACGCCGGTGCAGTTGATCGAGATGGATATTGTGGGCGAAATCAACATCGAGCAGCAGCCGACCTCGGCACTCATTGCCGCCCTGCACAAGCATTCCGTCAACCGCGTGATCTTCACCGGCGGCCAGGCGAACATGAGCCTGCTCCAAAAAGCGATCGGTGCCTGTGAAGTCGAAGGAGTGGAGGCCTGGCTCGTGGCCGATTTCATCAAAACGGCGATTGCCAAGCCGAGTTTTGACGCGCTCGGTTCGCTTCCCATGCTCGTCTTCCGCACCACGCCCTCCCTTTCGTGGGAGTTGCTGGTCAAAAACCTCATCGACCGGGTGGGCGCGTTTTTTCTCCTCTTGCTTACCAGCCCCCTGATGCTCCTGGCCTTTCTTGGGATCAAGCTGACCTCTCCCGGCCCGGTCGTTTTTTCCCAGCAACGGGGAGGCAAAAACGGGCGTCCCTTCACGATGTATAAATTCCGCAGCATGACCACGGACGCCGAGATGCGCCGGGCGGAACTGGAAAATCTCAACGAAATGAGCGGCCCGGTGTTTAAAGTGGGGGAAGACCCCCGAATCACGCCCTTCGGACGCTGGATGCGCAAAACCAGCATCGACGAGCTGCCGCAGCTTGTGAATGTGATTTTGGGAGACATGAGCCTTGTCGGGCCGCGCCCGCTCCCCCTTTACGAGGTGGCCAATTTCCAGAACGACGCCCAGCGGCGGCGGCTCAGCGTAAAGCCAGGCCTGACCTGCCTTTGGCAAATCCGAGGGCGCAACAACGTCCAGGTGTTCGAGCAATGGGTAAAACTCGATCTCGAATACATCGACAACTGGTCCATCTGGCTCGACCTCGAAATCCTCCTGAAAACCATTCCGGTGGTCCTTTTTGGCTCGGGGGCGCGTTGATAACCCTCTTTTTTACTTGCAACCGCTGAAGGAAACGTTATTTTTCATCAGGATTTAAAAGATGTTCTGGGGGGAACATGAGCCCTTCGTGACCATTCGGTCGCGGGGGGCTCTATTTTTTATAGCGGCATTTTCTTCCTTTTTTTCAGGCTGAGTTCTGGTGAAACTGCTCCAAGCTGTCCTCTCTGCGCGCATTTTTCTTGCCTCTTGAGCCGGGCTGGCGTAAACAGTCCGGCCCTTGCTCGTTTCCGCCGCCGGAGACATGCGGGTTGGTAGCTCAATGGTAGAGCAGCGCCCTTTTAAGGCGTTGGTTGTGGGTTCGAGTCCCACCCAACCCACTTCTTCGAACAGTTCACGCTTTGCCCAAAAAATTGGCGCTTGCAGTCATTGGCCGGGAAGCTCTATAGCTTTTGCGCAGGAAAACCGTCGCATCGCGTTGTTTCGGCATATGCTGCCACGTTGCAACGTTATGCTTTGAACCACAATTCTCGTAAAAGAGCTTTAGCAAGCACCATCCCAATCCATGTCCACACCCACTGCTTCCGAACAGATCGAACAACTGGAACGCCAAATCCAAGGTTTAAAGAAACAAGCATTGATCGAATTGCATGAGCAACTCGCTGAAGCCCGCAAGACCGTGGCCGATCTGGAAAAAGAACTGGCCCAATTAACCGGCAAACCGGCGGAAGAATCCGGGGCTGCGCCGTCTGCCCGCCGCACCCGCCGCCAATCCATCTCTGACGAAGAGTTGAAGCCGATGGTTCTCAAAGCCATGGCCCAACACGGGATGAACGGCCTCAACGCCAAGGAGATCGCTGCCCGCGTGGGACAGGATCCGCTGCGAATCCGCAAGTTCATCGCGAACAACCCGACCGCTCTCAAGCGCCAGGGGGCGGGACCAGGCACCCGGTTTTTCCTGCCCTAAACAAAACATGAAATACGTAAAACCCCGTCTAGCGATAGGCGGGGTTTTTTGCTTTAATCGCAGCGCATACCCATGATTCCGAAACTGAATTACACCGTTTGGCTGGTGGCACTGAAGCGCTGGGGGCCTGTTGTTTTCTGGATGTTCGTGATCTTTTCGGCCTCGGCCGATTCCGGCTCCGTGGTGCATTCTTCACGCATTCTCGAGCCGCTCCTGCGCTTCTTCTTCCCCAACATCACCTTCGCCCAACTGGAAATGGTGAAACTGTTGGCGCGCAAGGCGGCCCACGTCTCGGAGTTCGCCCTCCTTGCGCTGCTCTTCCTGCGAGCCCTCTCGTATGAGCGGGGTGATGCCCGCAAATGGATCTCTTCGGCCTGGGTGCTGGCGACTGCCTATGCAGCCAGCGACGAACTCCACCAGCTCTTTGTGCCCGGACGCGACGGCAAAATCCTCGACGTGGTGCTCGACTCGATGGGGGCCGCCTTCGGGCTGTGGGTATGCTCTCTCGTCCTCCGCTTCCGGGCAAATTCGAGCGCACCCAAACCGCTAAAGCCGGAGCACAGCGAAGCGGCCCCGGTCGGCAAGCGCCCCAGTTTCGCAGATCAACTCCTGTGCACCCTGCAAGGCCAGGATATGGAAAACCGCTCCGAGGTCCGCTTTTCAGTGCAGGACCGGCTCCAACGGGAACACGGCGGGCGGCTTATTCTGGGGCGCAACAGCAAATCCGCCCATTTGTGTATCAAAAACACCAGTATTTCGGGCCAGCATTTTTCGCTCCTCTTCCGCAACGGGCAGTTTGAGGTCGAAGACTTGGACTCCTCCAACGGCACACGGGTCAACGGTCGCAAGCTCGCGCCGTTCCGGCCGGTGCAGATTGCCGATGGCGACCGGATCGAAGCGGGCGAAGTCCTGCTACATTTCCGGCGTCTGGCATGATCAAAGCTGTAAAACTCCTTTTTTCCAGCCATCCCTGCCCTTTCTCACCCCCATGGAAACCCACCGACTCGCATTGCCTAGCGGCTTTAGGCTGGCGAATTACGAACTGACGCGAGTCCTCGGCAAGGGGGGGTTTGGCATCACCTACCTGGGCGAGGACAGGCATCTCGGGCGAAGAGTGGCGGTCAAAGAGTTGCTGCCGGATACGATTGTCACGCGCATCAAGGAAGGCCACGTCGCCCCGCAGAGCGAAGAACTGGCGTCCAACTGGGAATGGGCCAAGGAGCGGTTCATGGAGGAAGCCCGCGTGCTGGCCAGCTTTAAACATCCCAATATTGTCGAAGTCCATCAGCTCATCGAAGCGAACGGGACGGTGTACATGGTGATGGATTACATCGAAGGCGAAAGTTACGAGGCGCGCCTGCGCCGGATCGGGCGCGAGGCGGACGAACATAGCATGCGCCTGATTTTGGAGCCGTTGCTGGCCGGGCTCGAGGAAGTCCATGCGGCCGGCTTGCTGCACCGGGACATCAAACCGGACAACATCCTCCTGCGCCGGGGCATTCAGCCGATCCTGCTCGATTTCGGCTCGGCCCGCAAACTCCTGGAGGGAACGACCCCGATGACCTCGCTGGTGACCCATGGGTATTCGCCCATCGAGCAATACCAGGTGAAAGGCAAACAGGGGCCGTGGACGGATATTTATGCGCTGGGGGCTGTGGCCGCGCGGGCGATCACCGGCGATAAGCCGCCCATGTCCGCAGACCGGATGAGCGAAGATGATTTTGTGTGGCTGAGTTACCGCGGCCTGGAAGGGTTCCGGCCATTGTTCATGCAGGCCATTGACTGGGCGCTGCGGGTCAAACCCAAGGATCGGCCCCAGAATATCAGCGAATGGCAGGCGAGTTTTGGATGGACCCCCCGGGTGAGCTTCCCCGTGCGCAGACCCGTGCCGGTCTCGCGCGCAAAAGCGGCTTTGGGAGCTCAACCGGGAGCGCAGCCCAGCCCAGCCACTTCCGGCGCACCCTCCACAGCGCGCCCCGGCACCGCCCCGCCCAACACCTCCCGCGCTCCGACTGTCACCATGCCGGAACTGCGGATCTTGAAAACCGTCCGTAAATTTCCGTTCATCGTGCCGGTGCTGCTGTTTTTGGCGGCCAGCGGCTTGCTCACCGTCGTGGGGGGCACACTGGCGTTGCTCACCCGCCCCAACGAACCGGCCCCCCTGCAAACCGCAGAACCGATTTCCGCGCCCGCACCCAGAGCTCCCGAGAAGCCGGCCCCCGCGCGCAACCCTGTGGTTTTTGAAAACAGCCTGGGAATGAAATTCGTGCCGGTGCCGGGAACGGGACTGCTCTTTAGCATATGGGATACGCGGGTTCAGGACTACAGGGCTTTTGTCCAGGCGACCGGCAGGGGATGGACCAAACCGTCGTTCGCGCAGGAGGTGAACCACCCTGCGGTGAATGTGAGCTGGGAAGATGCCAACGCCTTTTGCCGCTGGCTTTCCACCAAGGAAAACAGGGAATACCGTCTGCCAACGGATGCGGAATGGAGCCTTGCGGCCGGGTTGCCGCCGGAGAACGGCTCCACGCCCAAGGATAAGGACGGAAACATGAAGCGAAACTACCCCTGGGGAGACTTCTGGCCCCCTCCCAAAGGAGCGGGAAACTACAACCGCGCTCTCTCGGCCGATGATTACGAAAAGACTTCCCCGGTGGGGGTTTTCCCGGCGAATCGCTACGGCCTCTTTGATCTCAGCGGCAATGTCTGGCAATGGTGCGAGGATTGGTATGACACCTTCCAGCGGCGGCGGGTCTTGCGCGGCGGTGCCTGGAACAGTTGCACCCAAGACATTCTGCTCTCCTCCTTCCGCTACTACTCTTTTCCCACCGATCAATACGACAATATCGGATTCCGCTGTGTGACGGTGGAAAAAAAAGCCGGCCCCCGATGATGCTACACCCTTGCCGATCACTTTTTGTCGTTGTGTTTCAACCCTTTTGGGATAGAGAGTAAAACCAATGTTGCCCCTTCGGAATAAGCCGTTCTCGCGCGCTCGCAATTTTTCCTCCCGGCTCGCTGCCCTCCTCCTTTTGGCCGCTTTTCTTCCCGTCGCCCGGGCGGAGCTTGATCCGGCCTTCTCCCGTTCGAGCGAAGAAACCACCCCCACGGCCCAACTCAAATTCCAATATCGGCTTTTTCCCGCCGCCGCGTTGCAAAAAGTCGCCGTGACGCAGGCAGGAAAACCGCTGGAATTTCGCCACACCCCCTTCGCCAACAACCCGCTCAACAGCAGCGCCATTTTGGTGTTGGTGGATACCAGCGTCGGCTCTTCCCGGGCACCACGGGATCATACGATCGAAGACAACAAACAGTTTATCCAGGCGTTGCTCTCCCAAGCCCAGCCGGGCAATCTCATCGGCGTTTGCTCCTTTGCCAACGATCTGGTCGAGGTGGCTGCCATCGGGGCTCCGTTCGCTGAGATTCGCTATAAAATCGCCCACCTCAAGGCGGACGGCCTCGGCACACGCATTTACCGTCAGGGGATGCTCGCCATTGAAAAACTTGCCCCCCTCCCCGCCACGCGCAAAGCGCTGCTCATTCTCTCCGACGGGAAAGACGAGGACAACGGCTTCACGGTGGACGATCTGGTCAAAACCGCGATCAAACACAACGTGATGGTCTTTTCGATGGGCTGCCCGGAAACCGGGGCAGACGTCCCCGCGCTGGGCAACCTGGAGAAGATTTCCAGCGAGACCCGGGGCCTCTATCTCCGCGCGCGGATGGGTTCCCCGGAACGCGGCGCACGGCTCAAGGAGAGCAGCGACTTTGCCCAAGCGGTGCTCGAGTCGGTCAATTCCGGTGGGGAAATCGTGGTGCCGCTCGCATCCCTCCCTCCCGGCAAAGAGGTCACTTTTGAGATCGTGACCCAGGGCGGCGAGACCTTCCGCTACGTTCACAAGCGCCCCGTCTTGATCGAAGAGCCCACCCCCTCGGCGACGCCCGCCCCCGCGCCTGCGGTTGCCCTTCCCTCCCCGACGGCTAATCCCGCGCCCACTGCGACGCCACTTCCCAGCGCCACTCCGAGCCCGAGCCCAACCCCCACCCCGGCCCCCTTCCAACCCGTGGCCCCTGCTGCCAAGCCGCTCGCCACCCCTGTTCCGCCCGCCGCAAGTTCCTGGCTGACTCCGGCCCGCCTTTTCAGCACCGGCACCGTTCTCGTCTTGATCGCCGCTGTGGTGGTCCTCCGGGGCCGGAAGCCCAAAACCAATCCCGATCCCGCACCAGCCGCTTTTCTGGAAATGCAGGACGCGGAATCCAAGCGCATTCCGCTGCTGAAAACCGCCAACCGGATCGGACGCCGCCCGGACAATGACATTGTTTTTACCAATACCAGTATTTCCGGATATCACGCCGAAATCCATGCCCAGCGGGACGGCACCTTTTACATCACCGACCTCGGCTCCGGCAATGGCTTGAGCGTCAATGACCAGCGCGTCACCCAATCGAACCTCAAGGAGGGGGATTTAATCGAGCTGGGCGAAGTGCGCTTTCGTTTTTACCGCGCCTAACCTCTTCATCCCGACCCAACATGGAAGACCACGAAAAAACACGCCTCATCCGCCGTTCGATGGCTCAGCCGCCGACACCGCCCCACCCGGAATCGACGCCTCAACCCGAGGACGACCTCGAAAAGACCCGGATTTTATCCCGCCGCACCACGGATTCGGAGGAGCCCCAGGAGAACCTGATGCAAGCCGAGGAGGATAAGACCGTGATCCTGCGCCCTTCTTCCCGTAACCGTGAGGCCGGGGAAATTCCCGCCAACGACCCGATGGCCGATCCGCTGGTCGGCTGGCTGGTGGTCATTGCCGGTCCGGGCCAGGGAAACTTCGCCCGGCTCGGGCACGGAATGAACAGCATCGGGCGGGCGGAAGGGCAGCGCTGCCGCCTGGATTTTGGGGACACCGAAATTTCCCGCAAAGTGCATGCCACGATCACCTACGATCCGCGCGGACGAAAATTTTACCTCATGCATGGCGGCGGCCAAAACTTGACCTACCTCGGCGAAACGCCTGTCCTGCAACCGGCCCTTCTCACGGGCGGCGAACTCATTTCGCTGGGGAAAACCAGTCTCAAATTTATCCCACTCTGCGGCCCTGATTTCGACTGGTCGCAACAGCAGGGTTAAAAAAATGTCCCAGCAGTTTCCCGCCAGCCAACCCCAAAAAAGCCACCGAGCATGAAAGTCGGTCGTGATTTCGCAGGAAGGCAACTTTTGGGCAGCCGGAAAATGCAGGAGGATTCCTATGCCTTCTCGATTATTTCCGACTCCGGCGAGGATGTCGAAAAGCTGCTGGTGGTGATCGCCGATGGGCTCGGCGGCCATTTGGCCGGGCAACGTGCCAGCCAGACTGCGGTGGAAGCCTTTGTGGAGGAGTTCTTCCAGCACAAACCGACGTTGGATTCCAACGACGCGTTTGCATTGCAGGAAAGCCTGCTTTACGCCAACGAGCGCATCGCGCAAGCCATCGACAATTCCCGGGGGGAATTGAGCGGCATGGGGACAACCTTGCTCGCCGCAACCGTCTCCCGCACCGATCTTCAGTGGATCAGCGTGGGGGATTCGCCGCTGTTCCTTTTCCGGGAGGGAGTCTTGCATCGGCTCAACGCGGATCATTCCATGCGGCCCTTCATCGCGAGCGAAATTGCCAAGGGCAAATTGCCTCCGGAGGCGCTCTCGATCCACCCGCAGCGCAATGTCATCCGTTCGGCATTGCTGGGAGAGGAGATCCCGATCATTGACTCGCCCGCCCACCCGTTCAGCCTGCAACCCCGGGACATCCTGCTCTTCGCAAGCGACGGGCTGCAAGTCCTGGACGAGTCCGAGCTTGCCGCTCACCTGGCCGAGAGCCAAGGAATGACGGCTCCGCAATTGATCCGGGGGCTGTTCACCGCCATCACCGAACGGGACAATCCCAAGCAGGACAATGTCACCACCGCCGCCGTGCTGGTGGGGTAAACAACGAGAACTGGAACTCTAAAAGAGCGTGGGCCCGTCCTCCCGAGCGGAGTCGGGAGGACCGCTTTGGGAAAACCCTACATTCCAGCGCGGCGCGGGCTGCCGTAAAGCATCCGGGCAATCACGCGATCGAGCGCCCATTTGCCGCCGCCCAGGAAGAGGAGCCCCAGCGCGAGCGCGACCATCAGAATGTGGTATTCAAACCCTTCCCCTTTCTGATTCCCCATCCAGTTCATGAACAACCCATTGTAGATGTGGCCGCCCAGGATGGCTGCCACGACAAAATGAATGCTGACCGCCAACGCCGCGAGCCGGGTGAAGAACCCGAAAAAGAGGGCGATCGGGGCGGCGAACTCGGTGGCAATCGCGAGGAACGCCAAAACCGCCGGAATGTGCATTGCGCCTGTGAAATAACCCATGGTGCCGCTGAAGCCGTGGCCGCCCCACCAGCCGAGCACTTTTTGCGCGCCATGCGGGAAAAGCACCACGGCGAGGCCCAGGCGCATCAGCAACGGGCCGAACGAATCCACCGTTTCAAAAAAACGGGGCAGTTTCATAAGATTTCTCCGGTTACGGTTTGGATGGTTGCGGCTTGGGAGCCGAAACCTGTGAGGTCAGATAATCGATGAGCGATTCGACCTCGGGTTGCGTGCCGACGAGGGGCGGCATGAAAGGACGATACGGCGAGTCCGCGCGATAGGCGTGCAGGACATTTACAATATTGGATATTCCCTGGCGATCCCGGCCCTTGAGGAAGGTCCGCATTCCCCGGTAGCCGTCCCAAGTATGGCACGACATGCATTGACCCCGGAACATCAGTTCGCCCCGGGCCGGGTTGGCGATCCGCGGTGCGCCACTGGCTGCGGCTTGATCCTCCGCCGCCCACCGGGCCCGTTCCTCCGGGCGCACCCAGAGTGTTTTGGTGAGATAGCCGTTTTGGTTGAACCCCGCGACTTCGCTCTTGCGCACGCCATTGGAGTACATGTGCTGACCGATCACATACGGTTTGCGCAGCATCTCGCGCAGCATTTCGGTTGCCCCGATGGTCATGTATGCCAGCGACGCAATCCCCAACGCGGCTCCGAGCCGGAATCCGACGGCGTTGCGTTGGCTGGTAAGCAGGTAAACGCTCGCGACGGTTCCAAAGGAAGCCAGGGCGAGGACGATCGTCAACCGGGTCAAGATCGTAAAGAGCCCCTGCCCCACGGTGGCCGCCCCCAGGCTGAGCAAGGCCCGGTGCCCTTCCGGCACCTGCGAGAGGTACCAGAACAGCCCGACCGGCAGAAGGAGGAAGGAGGGGAGTAGCCATTTGCGCGCCCAAAGAATCGTTTCCGTTTTGAGTTCCGGATGCTTCTCGCCGTCGATGCGGCTGGCGCTTACCAGCGCAAACACGCCTGCCATGGAAAGACAGATCAAGGTGCGCACAAAGAGACTCGGCCAGAAGGTCGGGTTGAAGAAGGCCGACCAAAAAGCGAAGGTTTCATTCCCGCTGCCCGCCACCGCCAGCCAGGGCTGGCCCGGCGTGAGCATGAAGGTCAAAATGCCGTTGATGGCAAAAAGGGAAAGCCAGGCGGTGATCGCATAAACCCAGCCAATTTTGATATGGAGCGCATCGGAAACGCGGCCCCACAGATAGTAATAAGCGGCGATGGACGAGAGCTCCACCAGGAAGACCACCCATTCAATGCCCCACGCGAAGACCCAGAAATGGATGAGCGTGCTGGTGGCTTCGGGATTGGCCAGCCCGATGACAAACCAGATGCCAACGCCCGTGACCGCTCCGAAAACGCCGGTGAGGATCAGGAAGAATTTGGAGTGTTTTTTAAGCTGCTCCATCCAGTCTTTGCGCCCCTTGCGCAACGCCAGCGCTTCCGTCATCGGGAGGTAAAAGCCGCCGCCGACCGCGAAGTGCGAAATGAAAACGTGGAAAATGGCAATCAGAGCGATCATCAATCCGCTGCCAAGGAAAGTGACATCCCAAACCGGGTAGTTCATGAGCGATAGGGTAGGGTTACAAAACTTCGATGTAGCCGATGACCGTCAGGGCGATCACGGCGATGAGAACGAGCAGGCCGAAAAGGGTCGTGTTGCGACTGCGCTGGCCCGGCGCGGTGCGGGTGTCAAAGAGCGGCACCGCAGCCCACATCAGCAGAGCGACTGTAAACAGCCCGACCCCGGCGAATTCTCCCAGCGTCCCTGGAATCACACGCCCCAGGAGCTTCAAGGCCTCGAACTGGCTCATGAAATACCACTCGGGATGAATGCCGGGAGGCGCGGGTTTGAGCGGATCGGCGGCCGCATCGAGTTGCCAGGGGAACAAGGCCGCGAGAACGGCGATCACGTTCAAGACGACCAGCCACACAGCCATGTCGCGCATGGCGAAGTTCGGGAAGAAGGGAACCGATTTGCGTTCCGCCTCCGGTTTGGCTTCTTCGCTGGGCGGCAGGGCGTTGCCGTGTTTTTGGACCAGCCAAAGATGGATCCCCAGCAAGGGGGCGAACAGCGCGGGCAGGACCACCACATGCAGCGCAAAGAAGCGTTGCAGCGTGGCGCTCGCCACCTCGGGGCCGCCCCGCAACACCGCCGAAATGATGCCGCTCATTCCAGGCAACGTCTCGGGAATCGCAAGGCCGACGCGCGTTGCGAAGAACGCCAATTCGTCCATGGGCAAGAGATAGCCGCTGAAGCCGAACACCATGCAAAGCCCGAGCAGCCCGAGGCCGCTCCACCATCCGAATTCACGGGGCTGGCGGTAGGCTTTCATGAAGAACACCGAGAACATGTGCACGAACACGGCGAAGATCATGAGGTTGGCCGACCAGGCGTGGACCGAGCGGATCAGCCAGCCGAAACGGATCTGGTAGGTGATCTCCCGCACCGAATCATACGCGTCCGGGCCGGACCGGTAATAGACCATCAAGAGAACGCCGGTGAGCACTTGCACCACGAAGAGAAAGAGGCAGATGCCGCCCCAGTAATACCAGGAGGAATGCCGATGCTCGGGCACTTGCTTTTCGCTGGCATGCTGCACGATGGGAGAGAGATCGAGCCGGGCGTCCACCCATTGCCAGATCGCCTTGAGGAGGTTGCCTGGATTAAACACGGGAGACCACCGCCTTTCCATCTGCCACGACCACGTGAAAAAGCGTCAGCGGTTTGGGCGGCGGGCCGGAGACGTTCCCGCCGGTGTGCGGATTGTAAACCCCGCCGTGGCACGCACAGGCAATCCGCTCTTGGTGCGGATCATACTCCACGGTGCAGCCGAGATGCGTGCAGACGGCGCTCAACGCCGTCCATGATTTGTCGGCGTGGTGAATCAAGAGCGCCGGGTGGCCTCCAAATTTGAACATCAACGCCGAGGGAGCCGGGAGTTTCTCCACGTCGTTGAGAATGACTTCCTTCACCGCCGATTCCGCTTCCGCCTTTTGCGCGGCGGCGGCGAGGTATTGGAAAACGGGGTATCCCATAGCCGCGGCATAACAGGCTCCGGCGGCGGCTATGCCGGTTCTTACGAAAACGCGGCGCGTAATCGATTCTTCGGGCGCATCGCTCATTGGACAGGCTCCTCTATTTGAATTTGAGACTCCGCAACTTGGGGTTTGGATTTCAGAACCACAGCAATCAGCCAGCCCATTCCGAGCAGGCCGGCCACAAAAATGGCCAAAAACAGAAGGACGACCGGCCAGTTGGCGACCACTTTCGCGTCCCACACATTAAAGCCGTTTGCCAAAAGCGTGAGATCGCGGATGCCGTCGCGGTAGATCGTCATCGTGGCCGTAAGCAGCACACCCAGGAGCGCCGCGCCCGTGGCAAGCCAGCCCGTGGCTTTTTCGCGGAGCACCGTTGCGAGCAATCCCAGCCCAACCACAACCGCCGCCAGCGCGAGCCACACGATCGGGAGCGGCCCATAAAAGGCGCTGGCACTCAGCTTCGCCTGGATCACTTGCGGCTGCGCATGGAAAACCCGCCACGCAACTGCCGCCTGGAGGAGCGCTCCGACTGCGGCGATCCATCCCCCATGGAAAACGAGGAAACCGTTCTCGGCGCTCGCTTTTTTACGCGCTCCGGTCGTGATCAATGCGAGCCCCCCCACGGTCAGGCCGCCCGCCAGCATAAAGAGCCAGCGCGGGGTCGTCGTGGGATCAGCCGGGGGCAACCCCGTCCCATGCGCATTGGCCCGGAACATTTCCACCCACGCCTCCGGGCGTAGCATCAGGGTCATGTTTGTGCTGTAAATTTTGGCAATGGAAACCGCCAGGAGGAGCGCCACCAAGCCGAAGCCCCACCATCCCCGGGTTTTTTCCGCGCGCATGCTTCCGGCGTAGAGCGCGGAATAGGTCAAAATGACCAACGCAATGACGCTCATCCACCAAGCGCCGATCAGCACACTGCTGGTGTAGAGAAAATTGCCGTATAAAACTTGGGCGAACAGCAACGGCGGAATGCCGAAGTTGATCAAATAGGTCATGAGGATCGGCAAAGTGCCGGCGATCCGGCCGGACCCGGCGATCATCGGGGCGTTTTGCCGCGCACGACCAAAGAAATTCCAGACGAGGCCGATCAGCAGCCATCCGAGCATCCATTGGACGGTCACGAAATGCAGGGAGAGCACGGTGCAGTGCAATACTTTAAAAATCCATACCGGCGCGGGCAACGGAATGGGGTCGGGCGGCGAGAAATTGGCGAGTGCGAGCATACCTGTCGGCTTTGTGCCGCACACTTGTTGAATAGCATGAGGGGGTTTTCAAGTTTTTTTGAGGGTTTTCCTTAATAAAAGCTGACCCTATCCAATCAAATCCCGAATACTGCTCTTGACGAATATAGCCCAGGAGCTATGATTCTCGCGTGGAGCTTCTCGAAATCTACAAATGTCTCTGCGACGAAACCCGGCTGCGCATTCTGAACCTGCTCTGCGTCTCGCCGTTGTGCGTCTGCCACCTCCAGGCCGTGCTCGGAAAATCGCAGGTGCTCGTTTCCCAACATCTGGCGTATTTGCGCGAGCGCAACGTCGTCACGGCCCGGCGCTACCAGAACTGGATGATTTACGCGCTGCCTTCCGAGCGTCCGTCAGCCTTGGAGGCGAATTTGCAATGCCTTCAAGACGCAGCGTCTCATCATACTCTCTTCCGGGAGGACCGGGAGAAACTCAAAAAATTGATGGGCGCCAAGGATGTGCAAAGCCTCTTGGCCGAGGGGTGCTGCGCCCGGCTCTCGGCCTCTGCAGCCAAGGAACCCGGCCGGAAGCGAGTCGCAAAACACGGAGCCTTTTTATGAAAAAACTGCAAATCCTCGGCACGGGTTGTGCCAAGTGCACCCAACTTGCCGAAGCCACGGAACATGCGGCCCAACTGCTGGGGGTGCCGTACGAAATCGAGAAAGTAACCGAAATTCAGCGCATCATGGCGTTTGGCGTGATGAGGACACCGGCGCTGGTCGTGGATGGCGTGGTAAAGGCAAGCGGCAGATTGCCTTCATCGGATGAGATCAGGCAGATGATCCAATAAACTTCTCTCAAATGAAATCGCTCTCGAAAAAAACGCTGGTTGCCATGGCGCTCACCGGTCTCTCGATCGCTTGGGTATTCATGCGCGCCGATCCCTTGCCGCAGGCGGGGTGCGGCTGCGGAGCGTCGCTATTTGCCTCGAAAGCCAGGGCTGTGGACGCTCCTTCACCCGCCCCCGTGCCGCGTCTCGTGGACCTGGGGGCGAGCCGGTGCATTCCGTGCAAAATGATGGCGCCCATTCTTGAGGCATTGAAGAAGGAGTATGAGGGACGGATGCAGGTGGATTTCATAGACGTTTGGCAGAATCCCCAAGCCAGCAAGCAATACGCCGTTAAAATGATCCCCACGCAGATCTTTTACGACACTGCCGGGAAGGAACTGTTCCGGCACGAAGGCTTTTTCGCGAAAGAAGAAATTTTAGCGAAATGGAAGGAACTTGGCATCCATTTTGGAGAGAAGAAAGCGGCTCCCTGAACCCAATGGAAACGCTTTTTCTTACCTTAAGCCGGGCGGTGGAGGGATCCGCAGTGGTCGCGCTCGGCGCGGCATTCGTGTGGGGTATCCTGAGTATTATCCTAAGCCCCTGCCATCTTGCGAGCATTCCACTGATCGTAGGCTTTATCGGCGGCCAGGGCAAAGCTTCCACGGCACGCGCATTCTGGACGGCGACGCTTTTTTCAGGCGGCATCCTCATTACCATCGCGGCGATCGGGGGGATTACGTCGGCGGCGGGTCGCATGCTGGGCGACATCGGCGTGGGGGGGAATTATCTGGTGGCGTGCGTTTTTTTTGCGGTGGGATTGTTTCTCTTGGGCATCCTTCCCGCGCCATGGTCAGGCCCCGGCCAGGTCGGGATGAAGAGCAGAGGCTTGCTGGCGGCGCTGGTTCTGGGGCTGGTCTTCGGGATCGCACTTGGACCGTGCACGTTTGCCTACATGGCCCCAGTCCTTGGCGTCACTTTCAAGCTGGCAAAAACCAACGCCCTCCAAGCCGCGGCGATGCTGCTGGCCTACGGGATCGGGCATTGCGCGGTGATCGTGTTGGCGGGCACTTCGACCGAGCTCGTGCAGCGTTACCTCGACTGGAATGAAACCTCCAAAGGAGTCGCCATCCTCAAAGCCATCTGCGGCGTGCTGGTGATTCTGGGCGGAATCTACCTTGTTTACGCTGCCCGCTAGAAACCACTCCCTCGCCGAATCAAAATCCAGATCCTTGAACCGCCTCCAAACATAATCATGGACCCAGTTCAGAAACCCGATTGCTGCTGTAAGAACACAGGCGATACGCCCGCTGCCGTGTCGGCTGTGCATAGCCACGGAGGGTATCAATATCTCCTGCGCGGCTTTGCCGCATGGATGATTTGGTGGCTTGGCTATAGCAGACTTTCCAAGCTCGCTACTTGGGTCACCTATGATCTGTTTGGCCTAAAACACGGGTTGCATTTAAGCGCCGCCGTGGAATTTTTCGTCTTCGAGGTGCCCAAGGTGCTCATGCTGCTTGTGCTTGTGGTTTTTTGCATAGGCATCGTCCGCTCATTCTTCACGCCGGAACGCACGCGCCGCATTCTCTCCGGCAAGGGGGAGTGGGTCGGCAGCCTCCTTGCCGCATTGCTCGGGGTGGTGACGCCGTTTTGTTCGTGCTCGGCGGTCCCTCTGTTCATCGGATTTGTCACCACGGGAGTGCCGCTTGGAGTCACTTTTTCGTTTCTCATTTCCGCGCCGATGGTCAACGAAATCGCCCTCGTGCTGCTCTTCGGACTTTTTGGCTGGAAGGTGGCGGCCCTTTATATGGGGACCGGCCTGTTGATTGCGTTGATCGCGGGTTGGGTGATCGGGCGTCTGGGCATGGAACGCCACGTCGAGGAATGGGTCTATGCGACGCCCACGGGGTCGGCTTCAGAGGAGGCGCCGCTGGATTGGCCCGCCCGCATCCAGTATGGCTGGGAGGCTGTGCGCGACATCGTAGGCCGGGTTTGGTTTTACGTCATTCTTGGAATCGCCGTTGGGGCCGGGATTCACGGCTATGTGCCGGAGGGTTTGATGGCCTCGGTGATGGGCAAAGGCGCATGGTGGTCGGTCCCTGCGGCGGTGGTGATCGGGGTGCCCATGTATTCCAATGCCGCCGGAATCATCCCCGTGGTGCAGGCGCTTTTGGGCAAAGGAGCCGCATTGGGAACGGCGCTGGCCTTCATGATGTCGGTCATCGGCCTTTCCCTGCCCGAGGCGGTCATCCTCCGCAAAGTGCTCAAATGGCCGCTCATCCTCACTTTCTTCGGCATCGTTGCGATCGGCATCATGCTCGTCGGCACCCTTTTTAACCTCCTCATGTAATCGTTTATGAACAAACCCAACGTCCTCATTCTCTGCACCGGGAATTCCTGTCGCAGCCACATGGCCGAAGGGATTCTTCGGCACGCGGCGGGCGGTTTGCTGGATGTGCAAAGCGCCGGGTCCCATCCCGCCGGTTATGTGCATCCCAAAGCCATCGCGGCGCTCAAAGAAATCGGCATCGACATTTCCGCTCACACTTCCAAACACATGAACGAGTTCCTCGACCGGGATATCACCACAGTGATCACCGTTTGCGGCAATGCCGACCAGGCGTGCCCGCTCTTCCCCGGCCAGGTCCACCGGCACCATTGGGGGTTTGACGACCCGGCCCACGCCACCGGCACGGAGGAGGAAATCCTGAACGATTTCCGGCGCGTGCGGGACCAGATCCGGCTCGTTTTCGAGGCGTATGCGGCGGGTTACAAGGAAGGGATTTCATTATGAGCGCCCCCAAGAAACTCGCGTTTTTTGAACGCTACCTCACCGTTTGGGTATTTCTCTGTATGCTGGTGGGGATCGTGCTGGGCAAGCTGGCTCCGGCGCTCATCTCGGCCTTGAGCAAGCTGGAATTCGGCCAGGGCTCGCAGGTGAACATCCCCATCGCCGTGCTCATCTGGCTGATGATTTACCCGATGATGCTCAAAGTGGATTTCACCGCGCTGGGAGGTATCGCCAAAAAACCGAAGGGGTTGATGATTACCCTCTTTGTGAACTGGCTGGTGAAACCGTTCAGCATGGCGTTTCTCGCATGGCTGTTCATGCAAAACCTCTTTGCCCCCTGGATCGCCCCCGAGGTGGCAAAGAATTATACCGCCGGTTTGATCATCCTCGCCGCGGCACCCTGCACCGCGATGGTTTTCGTCTGGTCGTATCTGACCGATGGCGACCCGGTTTACACCCTGGTCCAAGTCGCGGTGAACGATTTGATCATGCTCGTCGCGTTCGCTCCCATCGTGATGTTCCTCTGCGGCGTGGCCAACGTCGTGGTGCCTTCCAAAGTGCTCATCACCTCGGTCGTGGTTTTTATTGTGATCCCGCTCGCGGCAGGCTGGCTGACGCGCACGGCATTGCTCAAATCCCATGGGAGCGACTGGTTTGAAACGAAATTCCTCCCGATTTTTCATCCCGTCACCATCGCGGCACTGCTGATCACGCTGGTGCTGATTTTTGCGTTCCAGGCCGAAAACCTGACCCAGCGCTGGTTCGCGGTTCTCTTGATCGCGGTGCCGATCCTTATCCAAGTCTATTTCAACTCCAGCCTCACCTACCTCCTCATGCGCTGGCTCAAGGTCGAGCACAATGTCGCCGCTCCGGGCGCATTGATCGGCGCGAGCAACTTCTTTGAACTGGCGGTGGCGGTGGCGATTACGCTCTTTGGCCCCTCCTCGCCGGCGGCCCTGGCGTGTGTGGTGGGCGTGCTCGTAGAAGTGCCGGTGATGCTTTCAGTCTGCAACGTTTGCAACCGCACCCGGCATTGGTTTGGAGCTCCGGCTAATGGGTGACCCCGCATTTACGATTATTGATGAGACCGACGCATGGATCGTCGTGGACAAGCCGCCGTTTTTGCTGGTGCATCCCAAGAAACCCGACGGGCCCAAAACGCTTTGGGATGGGTTGCGTGGACTGCTCGCATTTGAGCTGGCCAACGGCGGGCAGGTCTCGATCGTCAACCGGCTCGACCGCGAAACCAGCGGCCTTGTGCTTGTCTGCAAAACGGCGGCGGCCGCGCGGCGCTTCCACACGGCGATGAGCCACCGGGCGGTGGCCAAGGAATATCTCGCCCTCGTTTGGGGCTGGCCGGAGCACGACGCATTCACGGTTTGCGCGCCGATTCTCCGCCAGGGGGAACAGCTCCCCACGGCGATTTACCTGAAGCGGTGCGTGCACCCCGAGGGAGCGGAAGCGGGGACGCGCTTCCAGGTGGAGCAGCGCTTTGAAAAAGCAACGAGCGCCGGGAACCGCTTTGCACTGGTGCGGGCGTTTCCGGAGACGGGGCGCACCCATCAAATCCGTGTGCATCTGGCCCATGCCGGGCACCCTATTGTGGGGGACAAAATCTACGGCCCGGATGAGCGGTGTTATTTGGAATTCATCGAGACCGGCTGGACGCCCAGCCTGGAAAGCCGTTTGCTGCTTCCCCGCCACGCGCTCCATTCCACGCGGCTGCGGCTGGAGACGGAGCAAGACGGCCCGCTCGAATGGAATGCCCCGCTGGCGCATGATTTGGCAGCGTGGAGAGAGAATCCTTCCGGTAAATCGAGTTGAAAAACAATCTGGAACTCAGGAACTCAGGAACTCAGGAAAAATGAGGGTGCGGAACCCCAAAATTGGAATGGAGACCAAAAAGGGCAACAGTCGTTCCCTTTCTGAATCTTCTTGAGTTCCTGAGTTCCAGATTTTCTTCTCCTTCAGATCGTGAACACTTCCTAATGCGATCTACCCCCGCAAATACCCAGCCACCCAGCTCGAAAACTCCACGGCGTTGTGCAGAAATTCGCGACCAAACCCGTGCAGGGTCAGGTGCGGGGCCGTGAGCAAAAGCAGCGCGGTGAGCAGCGCCAGGTTCATGAGGTAAATGACGACAAGCGAAAAAAAGGTGCCGTGCGAGGAGAGGTCGGTCTGGCCTTTGGGGATCATCCACAAGGTGAAGCTCATGTGAAAAGTCCAGGTGAACCCGAGCGCGAGAAAAAGCCATCGTGTGTACGGAGTCATATCGCAGAACATCCAGCCGATGGCGTAGAGGACCATCACCAGCACACTGTAGATCGGATAAAAATAAGGAGAGAGCGCAATCCAGACGTTGCTCTTGTTGGTCATGATGTGGCCGCCGTCGCGCCGCACTTCAAACGCGCTGACCCGTCCGCCCATCAGCCAGACCCAGACCGCGTGGGTCAACTCGTGCCCGTAAACATAGACATAGACGACCGCCTGGCGCGGGAGCCCAAAGAAGGCGATGATCCACAGCAGCGCACCCAGCCCGAAGAACCAAAACTCCTCGGTGGCCCAATAGTTGTGATGGACGGTTTCCCGCGCGACGAGGTGGAAAAACGTGAGACTCCAGATCGCCGCCAGCGGGAGGAGGAACACCGCGATGACGGTATTCAGCGCCCTTGTGGGAACCACGAGCCGGTTGCGAGAGGCCGGTACAGCAAACGGCTCGGTTTCGCCAAAGAGCGTTGCCGAGCCGGTTTGAAGTTGTTGGGGATTCCGCCTTGCTTTTCGTGGGCGCTTGGGGAGGCGCGACATGGAGCAAAGCGGTGGCGGCGCTTAGGCCCGGCCGAGGTAATCGCCGGTGCGGGTATCGATCTTTACGAGTTCGCCTTCCTTGATGAAGAGCGGCACGTTGATGACTTTGCCGGTTTCGAGCTTGGCCGGCTTCTGCACGTTATTGGCGGAGTCGCCGCGCACGCCTTCGGCGGATTCGACGACTTTCAGGGTGACAGTGGACGGGAGCTCGACCTGCACCGCTTTGCCTTCGGCGTAGAGCACTTCCACTTGCAGATTTTCCACGAGATAATCCTTCGCCTCGGTGAGCAGGTTTTCGTTCAGCGAAATGGTGTCGTAGGTTTCCGGGTCCATGAAATGGTAGCCGGTCTGGTCTTTATAGCTGAACTCCACCTTCTGGCGGTTGACTTCCACGAGTTCGACTTTGTCGGTCGATCCGAAGCGGACGTCGGCGCTTTTGCCGGTGCCGATATAGCGGATGATCAACTGCACAAAGGCGCGGAGGTTGCCAGGGGTGCGGTGCATGACTTCAAGGACGATGGCGACGTTACTGTTGTAACGGATTGCCATGCCTTTGCGGAGATCGTTTGCGGATGCCATTGAGGTAAAAAAAGAAGGGTTGGAATAGTCAAATAGAGCAGCGTTCGCCCCCTTAGACAAGCCTGAACTTGGCGAGGTCCTGGGAATCGACCAGGCCGACCGGCACCAGTCCGCCGCTGGAGGCGTCCACCACAACGAGATCGTCGATGGCGTGCATTTCCAGGATGCGCAGAACTTCCACCGCCATTTTATCGGCCACGACCGTGATCGGTTTGGGGGTCATAAACTCGCATACCGGGCGCTCCAAAAGATCGGGCACCGTTTCAAAATGGCGGCCAAAATCGCCGTGGGTAAAGACGCCCGCGAGCGTGCCGTCCGGGTGGGTAAGGATGGCGGACCCGGTGCGGGCGCGCGCCATTTTTTGCAAAACAGTGCGCACGGTGTCCGTGGGCGGCAGGAGCGCGAGTTGGTCGCCCGTGCGCATGATGTCGGTGACTTTAAGCAGGAGCGAACGCCCCAAACTTCCGCCGGGATGGTAGCGCGCGAAATCCTCTTTTTTAAAGCCGCGCGCCTCAAGCAGCACCATGGCCAGCGCATCGCCGAGGACAAGGGCGGCGGTGGTGCTCGAAGTGGGAGCCAGCCCGAGCGGGCACGCTTCCTCCTGGATCGAGGCGTCGAGGTGAACGTGCGAATTTTTGGCGAGCGTGGACGCCGGGTTCCCCGTGATGGAGACGATCTTCACGTCGAACCGGCCCAGGGCGGGGAGGATATTTAAGAGCTCCTCGGTTTCACCGGAGAAACTCAGGGCCAGAATCACGTCGCCATCGGCAATCACCCCGAGATCCCCGTGCATGGCATTGAGCGAATTGAGCACCACGGCAGGAGAGCCGGTGCTGGTGAGCGTCGCGGCGATTTTTTCGCCGATGTGCCCCGATTTTCCAACGCCAATCACGACGATTTTTCCCCGGCTCTCAACGCTCCGCAGAACGGTCTCCACGGCGAGGCCGAAGGAGGCATCCAGGCGATCCGCTACGCGGCGAACTTCGGCGAGCTCGATTTCAAATACCCGGCGGGCTTGTGCAACAAAATCCATATCGCCAAGTCTGAACGTGAATGGCGGGCGCTGCCAAGGAAAAGTTGGGCCTCGCCCTAGTTCCAGTTGGTGATCCAGCCAGCGGTGCCGCTGGTTCCGCTGGTGCCGCCGGTGCTCCAGAGGTCAAAGGTGGGATTGTAGCCCGAGGTGGCTGCCGTCGTACCTGAAGTGGAGAGGCTGCCGATGGTGGAATAGCCGTAACAGTTGCGGAACGGATCGAGGAGGGCGGTAACCGTGGCTGCCGTGCCGGCCGGAACCCGTGGATAGAGCATGTTGGGTTTGAAGGTGAAATAGGCTTTCCCCAACGCCTTTTCCGCCGTGCTCAGGGTGCGGTCCGGGGTGCTGCCGTCCGCGCCGTCTCCGCTGAGTTGCTTGTAGAGGGTGAGGGAGGCGGCGTTGTATTGGCCTCCCGCGATGGTCGAGTCGGTAGTGGTGCGGGCGTTGAGCGTATCGGTACTGCTGCTCCGCGGGTAATCGCCGTTGTCGATTTTATAGGATTCGAGGGCGAGACTTAATGCGCCAATCTCCGCCTTGGCCCGGTTTCTCGCCGCGCTGTTGTTGGCGTAGTCGAGCATGGAAAGGGTGAGCCCGGCGAGGATGGTGATAACCGAGATCACCACCAACAGTTCGATCAAGGTGAACCCCCCCGATCTGGGAAAAGCGTGTTTCATGGATGGGAAAACCGTTACTGGCTCTGCATCTGCTGGATGATGGAAATGAGCGGCATGAACAGCGCGATGACGATGCTGCCGACGACGAGCGCCAGAAAGACGATCATGAGCGGTTCGAGCATGGCGGTCAGCCCGGCGACGGCGTTGTCCACTTCGTCGTCGAACACGTCGGCCACTTTGAGCAGCATGGCGGGCAATTGGCCGGTTTCCTCACCCACGTCGATCATGCTGATGACCAACGGCGGGAAAACTCCGCTGGATTCCAGCGGGGCGACAATCGATTCCCCTTCCTTGACGGCATCGTGCACCTTGAGAATGGCGTCGGCGATCACTGCGTTGCCCGAAGTATCTTTGGTGATGTTGAGCGCCTGAAGGATCGGCACGCCACTTTCCACCAGGGTGCCCAGCGTGCGGGTGAAGCGCGAGATGGCCGATTTCCGGAGCAGATCGCCCATTAATGGGATTTTGAGTTTGATGCGGTCCAGAATGACGCGCCCCGCATTGCTGCGGGCAAAGAGTTGATAGGCGATGACCAGACCCACAACGGTGCCGATAATCCCAAAGAAGTGCTCCTGGATTCCCTTGCTGATTCCGATGACGATCTGCGTGATGTCCGGCAGCGGTTTGTTGCCCAACATGTCTTTGAAGATCGCCTCGAACTTTGGCACGATAAAGACCAGCAAAAACCACATGATCAAGATGGCGATCACGAGCACAATCATCGGGTAAGCCATCGCCGACTTCACCTTGTTGGCGATCTTCTGCGCTTTTTCCTGGAACTCGGCCAGTCGGTTGAGCACGAGCTCAAGCACACCGCCCAGCTCACCGGCTTTGACCATGTTGATGTAGAGCTTGTTGAAAATCTTGGGGTGCTGGGCCAGCGATTCGGAGAAGGTGTTGCCCCCTTGCACCGAGTCCGCAAGCATGTTGATGGTCTTCTTGAGCACCAGATCTTTTTCCTGCTTGGCCAAAACGGTCAAACCCCGCAACAGCGGCAGGCCCGCATCAATGAGCGTGGCAAGCTGGCGGGTGAAAATCATGAGCGTCTTGCTCTTGACGGTCGATTTCTTGAAAAGCTCGATGCCGCTTCCCTTTTTGGCTGGCGTCCCGGGCGCAGCCATTGTTTTGGTTGCTTTCTTGGAGGCAGCGCTCTTGCGCGCCCCCCCTTTGCCTTCCTCGACCACACTGGTCGGGAAAAAGCCCGCTTGCCGCAATTGGCCAATGGCTTCGTTGGAGCTGGCGGCTTCGACCACGCCCGTGGATTCAGTTCCGCGGGAGTCAAGAGCAACGTAGTTAAATTTAGGCATAGGGGGGATAAAGGGGGGGGAGGATTGCTGGACTGTTTTAGAAAATGAAGAGGCGCGCGGGGTTTGTCCAATGAGAAGTCGCAGGAAGGGCGTTCTGCGGAGCCCAAAGCCGCTTTTTTTTCAAAGTTGTGGGGGCAACGTAAATACATTGTAAGATGTCACTCCCCGCATCCGTTACGAGGACGGGCGGGGTTGCCCAATTCAAACCGGTTGAAAGGTTCTCTTGCGGGTGGTATAAAAACGCATCAGCGGCGCTTGCGTTTGCAGGCCCAAACTTCCAGCGCATGCACATCCAGGACATCCTTTCCAGCCACCCCACCACGTTTTCATTTGAGTTTTTCCCGCCAAAAACGCCGGAAGCAGCGGAAAGCCTGTTTCAAACAATCCTCGAACTGGAGCCGTATCTCCCCCATTTCGTAAGTGTTACCTATGGGGCAGGCGGTTCCACCCGGGAGTTGACGCATGAACTGGTCATGCGCATCAAGACGCAGACCTCGCTCAACCCCATCCCCCATCTCACCTGCGTCTGCCATAAGGAGGCGGAAATCGGAAAAATCCTCGAACGGTACGCCGCCGAGGGGATCGGCAACATCCTCGCGCTCTGCGGCGATCCGCCCCGCACGCCCGGCTACTGCCACGAACAGGACGATTTCCAGCACGCGGCCGATCTGGTGGCGTTCATCCGTAAATTCAACGCCTCGGGCGCACACCCGGACCGGCGCGGCTTCGGCATCGGCGTGGCCGGTTTCCCGGAAGGGCATCCCGCCACTCCCAACCGGCTTTTGGAGATCGATTATCTCAAGGCCAAGGTGGACGCCGGGGCAGACTACATCGTGACCCAGCTTTTCTTTGAGAACCGCGATTTCTACGATTTTCGGGATCGGTGCGAACTGGCGGGAATCAAAGTGCCGATCCTCGCCGGGATCATGCCCGCCACTTCAGTGAGCGGATTGAAACGGATGGCGGAACTGGCCGGAGGAGCGCGGTTCCCGGCCAAATTGCTGCGGGCACTGGCGCGTTGCCAGAACGATCCGCAAATGATGGCGCAAGTGGGGATCCACTACGCCTCCGAGCAATGCCACGACCTGCTGGAAAACGAGGTGCGCGGCATCCATTTCTACACATTGAACCGCTCGGACGCGACCCGCAAAATCTTCGCCAGCCTTGGCTTGCGCGACTCGCGCGGCACGGGACAGAGGCCACAGTAACACTGGCTCTCAGCATCGAAAGAAAGTCCTGCCTACCCGCCGGTGATCTGCCGGCATGCTTTGACGGTGTTGGCCATGAGCATCGCAATGGTCATTGGGCCGACTCCGCCGGGCACCGGGGTGATGGCCGAACATTTTGGGGCCACTTCTTCAAAGGCCACGTCGCCCACGATCCGGTATCCCTTGGCGTTTGCCGAGTCCTCCACGCGGTTGATCCCCACGTCAATGACCACCGCTCCTTCGCGCACGTGCCCGGCTGTGACGAACCCGGGTCGTCCGATCGCGGCGATGAGGATGTCCGCCTGGCGGGTGAGCTCGGGGAGATTGCGCGAGCGCGAATGGACGACCGTGACCGTGGCGTCGCCCCCTTTGCCTTTGGCCATGAGCAGCAAGGCCAGAGGCTTGCCGACTATCATCGAGCGGCCCAGCACGACAGCATGTTTGCCCGCCGGGTCGATGCCGCTGGCGAGCAGCAACCGCTGGCAGCCCAACGGAGTGCACGGGACAAAGCCGGTGGGATCATCCAGGGCGAGCTTGGCGACGTTGACCGGGTGAAAGCCATCCACGTCCTTGCGCGGGTCGATGGCCGCGACCACCGCCGCCTCGTCGATGTGCGCGGGCGGAGGCGATTGCACGAGGATGCCGTGAATGGCCGGATCAGCATTGAGCCGGTGCACGAGAGCAACGAGTTCTTCCTGGGTCGTTTCCGCCGGAAGCTCGTGTTTGACCGAGTAAATCCCGAGTTCGTGGGACATTTTATCCTTGGAACGCACGTAGGCGCGCGAAGCGGGGTCATCCCCCACCAGCACCACCGCCAAGCCGGGAGTGATTCCCTTGGCCTTCAGCCCTTCCACCGCCATTCGCGTCTCCGCGTGGACTTCTTGCGCGATCCGTTTGCCATCGATCAATTGCATGGCTACGTTTTAGGCAAGCGAGTGAAAAAGCGCGAGAAATTATCCCTAAATTCCGCAGAAGGTCTCGCGCAAAGAGCGCAAAGGACGCAAAGAAAGAACTGGAGGATTCCCCTCGTTCCCAATCGCCAGATGGGGGACGAGAGCAAAACCAAACTCCCCCGCCCCTCCGGGGCGAATACGTTTTGTGCTCCTACCGGTGGCTTGCGCCACCGGCTCACTTCCACGGGCCCTCCGGGCCTCAAATCTCGTGGGCGAAGTGGCTGATCCTGTCCGCCTTTTTGCGCCTCTTTGCGGTTATTCCCTCAGGGGCGATGTATTCGAGCGAACGCTCCAGCGTCATGACGAGCGGCGGAGCGAGGGCGATGCCTTTGCCGTCGCCTGAGGAACGCATGTTGTTGAGCTTCTTGGCCCGGCAGGGGTTCACCGGCATGTCGTCGGGACGGGCGTTTTCGCCGATGATCATCCCTTCGTAAATGTCGACCTGTGGCCCAATGAAAAGGCGTCCGCGTTCCTGGATGGTTTCCAGGGCGTAGGCGGTGGAAATGCCGCCTTCCATGGAGATCAGCACGCCGTTGTAGCGGGTGGGAATGTCCCCTTTGTAAGGAGCGTATTCCTTGAAGAGGTGCGACATGATGCCGTGGCCCTTCGTGCAGTTGACCAGGTCGGTCTCGAAGCCGATGAGGCCGCGCGTGGGGACGTCGGCTTGGACGGTGACGCTGTGCGCCTGGTGGTCCATGCTGACGATGTCGGCTTTGCGGCCCGCGAGGCTTTGCAAGATGTCGCCGAGGTTTTCGTTCGGCACATCGACGTAAACCGTTTCGATCGGCTCCATCAGGTTGCCGTTGTCGTCCCGGTGGAAAATGACCTCGGGCCGCGAAACCAGAATCTCGAAGCCTTCCCGGCGCATCTGCTCCACGAGGATGGCGATTTGCATTTCGCCGCGTGCCTGGACTTCAAAGTGGCCCGCGGTATCGGTGTCGCTGAAGATAATGGAGACGTTGGTGCGGGTCTCGCGCACGAGCCGTTCGCGGACTTGGCGGGCGGTGAGCAGCTTGCCTTCGCGACCTGCGAGCGGGCCGTCGTTGATGCATATCTGCATCGTGATCGTCGGCGGATCGATGTCCACGAAATGCAGCGGGAGGCGTTCTTCGGTGTCGGTGAGGGTCTCGCCGATGAACACGTCTTCAAAGCCGCACAAGCCGATGATGTCGCCCGCACTGGCGTGCTTGATCTCGATTTTTGCAAGCCCCTGGTGGCTGAAAAGCGCCGTGACATTGGCCCGTTCGCGGGTGCCGTCCTTGTGGATGCAGACGATGGTGTCGCCCACGCTCACGCGGCCGCTGACGATGCGTCCGTAGGCGATCCGGCCGAGGTAATCGGAGTAGTCCAGATTGGAGGCGATCATCTGGAAATAGGAGACGTCGGATTTCGGCGGGGCCGGGATGTGCTTGACGATCGCCTCAAAGAGCGGCTGGAGGTTGTCCGCAGTCTGGCCCACCTCGTTCATCGCGTAGCCGTCGCGGGCGCTGGCGTACACGACCGGGAAATCGAGCTGCTTGTCGGTGGCGTTGAGCTCGATAAAGAGGTCGAACACCATATCGAGGACCTTGTGAGGCCGGGCGTTCTCGCGGTCGATCTTGTTGATGACCACAATCGGTTTCGCGCCGTTCTCCAGCGCTTTTTTCAAAACAAACTTGGTTTGCGCCTGCGGGCCGTCATGGGCGTCCACCACGAGCAGCACCCCGTCCACCATTTTCATGATGCGCTCGACCTCGCCGCCGAAATCGGCGTGCCCGGGAGTATCCACGATGTTCACATGGTAATCGTGCCACTTGTAGGCCGCGTTTTTGGCGCGAATGGTGATCCCCTTTTCGCGTTCGAGGTCCATGGAATCCATGATCCGCTCTTCGCTGGCGATGGCTTGGTTGGCGCGGAAGGTGCCCGACTGCTTGAGCAGTTGGTCCACCAAAGTGGTCTTGCCATGGTCGACGTGCGCAATGATGGCGATGTTTCGGATGTGCTCCATATCAATAATCTCAGGATTCTCGTTCAAAAAGGCCGGGAATATGGGGGCAGACGCGCCCGGAGTCAACGGATTAGAGTGCCCAACCGCATATCTCTTGTTGACAAGTGGCCTCCGGGAGGTCATTTTCCGCCTCCTTTTACTGTCCTTTTACTTTTGAGATAAGCCATGGCTAATACTAAATCCGCCGCCAAACGCGCCAAACAAACCGTTGTCCGCACCGGGCAAAATCGCACCGCCTTGAGCGCCATCAAGACCTACACCAAGAACTTCGATGCCGCAATCAAGTCCGGCAAGAAGGACGAGTCCAAAGCCAGCCTGCAAGTGTTGGTTTCGGCGCTCGACAAAGCCGTCAACGACGGTCGCGTCCACAAGAATCTGGCCGACCGCCGCAAGAGCCGTCTGGCCAAGAAGGTCGCCACCCTCGCGTAAGGCGGGCGGGGCTCCGTAACTTTTTTTCGAGCACAGGTTCCGCACGGGGCCTGTGCTCGTTTTTGTTTGCGAGGCGCCATCCCCATCGCGCCCGGAGGTCGCGATCCACCGGTGCCGGTGATCAGGTGGATCGGCCGCTCCGCGGACGATTCCGGGACGGTGGCAGCCAGCTTGCTCAGCCCCTAATTCCCCTTTTCGGCGAAATAGTTCGCCACCCCATCGGCCACGGCGTCGGCGTATTCGCGGTAGAGGCTTTTGCGCTCCATGCCGCCGATGCTCTTCATCCCCGCGTAATCGCCGAGTTGCACCCGGTCGAAAACGATTTGGCTGTTCATGACGTACGGCTCGCAATAAACCACCGGACAACGGTAGAGCCGGTTCGCCAGCAGATTGCGCGTCCAGACGTAGGGACTGTCCGTTACCCGCGCTTTGCCGCTGTGGTATTCATACGGCGGCAGGCCGGTGGCGCGGGCCAGCGAAGCGGCCACGCGGCTGGAGAGCGGCAATTCCACGCGCGCGGAACGGCCCAGGAGTTTGAGCAGCATCTCGTGCCGGATATCCGCCAAGGCGAGTTCGCCGGAATGGTAGTTTCCGTTTACAAGCAGGTGCAGATGGTTTTTGTCGGTAAGTTGCGGATGGGCCGGGTCGCCCCATTCTTCCGCGTTGCAGTGGAGGCAGATGACTAAATCCGGCTTGAGTTGGTGGTTGATCCGCTGGGCGCGTGCCCGGATTTCGCTGATCCTGTAAAACAGCAATTCGCTCTGCCATTGGACGGTTTGGCTTTTGAGCGGATCGCTGGGGCCGTCGTAGCGGTCACGGGGCGCTTCAATCCCCTCGCGCGCCAGTTCCGCCTTGGCCTCGCGGCGAAGGGAACGCGGACGTTCGCCGGTCACCGGTTCGGACCCTTTGCGCACCAGGACCACGTTGGCCCCGAGCGTTTTGAGCCGATCCGAAAGGTGTTGGGCCGTGAGCCAGACCATCTCCCCCTCCATCACCGGAGCGGCGTCGCCGATCTGAAACCAGCGCTCCTCCATCCGGGCCCAACGCCCGCCCAAGTGGCCGGGATCCAGTGCGATGGTGTAGCCCGCGAGCGGTTTGCCGGGGATTTTTTTGAGAGCGCCCGGCGGAGTCCAATACCGGGGCACGGGAACAGCGGAGGCTGCATCCTTCGCAAATTCGAGCCGGAAATCGGCCCCTGGCTCGCCCGGTTGATGAATCCGCGCGGAGTCCGACCCGACCTCGATGCATTCCTTCCACGCTCCACCGGGGGCATACACCGTGTCGAGCAGGCGCAGGAAATCGGCCCGGGTGATGGTTTTTTGGAATGGCGCGAGATCCGACCAGCGGGGCACCTCGGCGAGCACGCTCACCGGTTGCGAGGCGCGGAGGAGCGCGGGCCACGCGAGGGCGGCCAGCAAAAGAACAAGGAAATGACGCATCTTGGATGAAATCGTTTGTGGAGAGTCGGGGTTTTCCGCTAAGGAACCTCTATGTTACGAATGATGTTCCTGGGCGATGTGGTGGGCGAACCCGGACGCCGCGCCGTGATCGACCTCGTGCCCGTGCTCAAAAAAGAGTATGAACTCGATTTCGTCATCGTCAACGGCGAGAACGCCGCTGGCGGGCGCGGCATCACCCCGAAAATCACGATCGATCTGCTGCGGGCGGGCATCGCGGTCGTCACCACCGGCGATCATGTCTGGGATCAGAAAGAGATTTTTAATTACATCGATACCGAGCCGCGCCTGCTGCGGCCCATCAACTACCCCGAGGACACCCCCGGCCAGGGGAGCGTGATCCTGGAAACTCCCAAGGGCAAAGTCGGCGTGATCGACGTCCAAGGCCGCACCTTTATGCAGCCGCCGCTGGAAAATCCGTTCCGGGCGCTGGAGGAAGCCGTCGCGAAAATGCGCGAGGAAACGGCGGTCATTTTTGTGGATGTCCATGCCGAGACCACGAGCGAGAAAATTGCCGTGGGCCGGTTTTTGGATGGCCGGGTTTCGGCGGTTGTCGGCACCCATACCCATGTGCAGACGGGGGATGAACGGGTGTTCCCCGGCGGCACAGCCTTCCTGTGCGATGCCGGGATGTGCGGCCCGACCGAGTCGGTTTTAGGGCGGGAGATCGAGCCGATCATTTCGCGCTTCATTACGAATCTCCCCGCGACATTCCCGGTGGCCAAGGGGCCGGTTGCCCTCAACGGCGCGATCATCGACATCGACGAATCCACCGGGAAAGCGTTGAGCATCCAGCGGTTCACGCGGGTGGTGGAGTAGGAAGTTGAGAGAGGCAGAAGTTGAGAGTTGAGAGAAAATGCGCCCGCGTTTTTCCTTCTCTCAACTCTCAACTAAAAACTCTCAACTTTGCGCCTCCCCCTTACCCCGGAGGCCAGGCCATTGCCCGGCCGCCCAGCAAGTGGATGTGCAGATGCGGGACGCTTTCTCCGGCGTCTGCGCCGTGATTGATCACGAGCCGGTACCCGCTTTCGGCCACGCCGAGCTTCTTCGCGATCTCCTTCGAGGCGACCAGCATTCGCCCCAGCAACTCCGCATCGCCGGGCGCGCTGCCGCTGATTCCCGGAATGACCCGCTTGGGCACGATCAACACATGCACAGGCGCCTGGGGGTTGACGTCTTGGAACGCAAAGAAGTCGTCTTCCTCATGCACGATGGCGGCGGGGATTTCCCGCCGAGCAATTTTCTCGAAGATTGTCATGCTTTTTTTTAACACGAGCACGCGGGCTGCTGAAGAGAATAGTGTGTGAGGACGCCGGCCAAGCCCCCCCTGCCCCCGGGTCGGCGTCCTCACTAAAGTTTTTCCCGTTTTCCCTCGGGGAAAAAGAGGAATCCGCAGATTGCGCAGATTTTCGCAGATGAATACTCCCCGTTTACGGCAATAGCTCCTTCCTAATCTGCGTTCATCTGCGCAATCTGCGGACAACTCTTCTGTCTTTTCCTTTGAACCGGAATCGGTTTGGATCGGGCCATGAAGCTTTTGCGTTATCTCGATCCGGAAGGGGTCTCCCATTATGCGGTGCAGCATGCGGACGGCTCCCGCGAACAACTCGCCGGAAGCATTTTCGAGGGCATCACCCCCACCGGGAAACCGGCGAACGTTGCCAAACTGCTTGCTCCGGTCAACCCCGTGGCGATTTTGTGCATCGGCCTTAACTACCGTCGGCACGCGGAGGAAACCAAGGGGCAAGTTCCGGAATACCCCGTGCTTTTCTGCAAGGCTCCCAATGCGGTGCAAAATCCGGGCGACCCGATTCTGCTCCCGCGCCATCTCCGCAGTGACGAGGTGGATTACGAATGCGAACTGGCCGTCGTCATTGGCAAAGCCTGCAAAAACGCCACGCGCGCCAACGCGCTCGAGTACGTGCTCGGCTATACTTGCGCCAACGACGTGAGCGCGCGCGACTGGCAGACCCGCAAAGGCGGCACGCAATGGTGCCGGGGAAAGACGTTTGACACGTTCGCCCCGCTCGGCCCGTGCCTGGTCACGACCGATGAAATCCCCAACCCGAACGCGCTCGGCATCCGCACGATTCTCAATGGGCAGGCCGTGCAGGACTGGAACACCGACGACATGATTTTCGATATTCCGACGCTGATCGAATTCCTGAGCGGCAGCACGACGCTCCTTCCCGGCACCGTGATCCTCACCGGCACGCCGCACGGGGTCGGGATGGCGCGCCGCCCGCGTCTGTTCCTCAAACCGGGCGACACGGTGACGATCGAGATCGACGGCATCGGCGCGCTGACCAATCCGGTGGCGGAAGAATCCCCCGAAACAGCGGGTTAGTAATTCGCCTCGCCCACAACCAGGTGGATTGTCCCTGCCGGGTCGGTAATGAAAAAACCGTCGAAATCCTCCGGCAACGCCTCCACTTCGTCGCGCCGCGACACGCCGTGATTTTTGAGATAGCGAGCGGCGGAAAGCGTGTCGTTGGTTTCCAGTTCCAGCCAGACGTCGGCTTTGGCAAGCTGGGGGGCTTTATCCACCCAGAGTCGGGCCGCGCCGAATTGGAAAATGCATCCCTCGGGTTCCTCCTCCACGAGCGGGAGGTTCAGGGTGTCGCGGTAAAACGCGATCGTGGCGTCATACTGGTGCAGGGGCACCTTGATGGCGATGTTGAGTCCGCCGTTGAAAGTGGGGTTCGAGATATTCGCGACCATACGCCAACCATGCGGTGAAAAGAGGCGGCAGGAAAGCAGGAAAAGCGGGGAAAGGAGTCGCCTGCTGGTTTCGGTGTCCCGCTGTAAGGCAATTTTGCGCGGGATCACGCCGGGAGATTACTTTGCCGTGTCCTCGTTGGCGCACGCCCACCAGACGCCGCCAAGGAATAAAGCAAAGAGAAGGAAAAACGTCCCGAAAGAAAGCATGCAAGGGTGTGTGCCGGAATCGGCCCCAAACGTCAATCCCATTGCCCCAAAATTGAAAATATCAGGAATTACCCGGTAGCAATCCCATCCCAAAGCTTACCTTTCGATCCCGAAAAAATCGAACAGCACCGTCCGGTACACTTCGCGCTTGAAATCGGGCAGCCAGCAGAGGTCGAATTCCTCCGGCTTGATCCAACGCGTACGGCGGAATTCCTGGTGCGGCGTGGCGACGTTGATCTGCGTTTCGGGGCACGTCATCAAGGTGAGGAAATAAGTCTGCTCCTGGCCGTGGAACCCTTTCTTTTTGCGCCCCTTGCCAAAAAGATACCGGTACGGCCCCTTGTGGCTGATGATGAGGTAATCGCCGGGGCGCAGCGAAAGCTCCTCTTCCATTTCCCGCACGAGCGCTTCCTCCATGGTCTCGCCGGGATCGACCCCGCCTTGGGCAAACTGCCAGGAACCCGGTTCCCGCAGGCGCTCGCAAACCAGAATCCGCCCATCGGTGCGCTGGAGAATGCCGGCGGCGTTGAGCCGGTAGTTCAGGGAGGGGTTTGGGATGTCCATTTTGTGCTACTCTTCGCGCGCAGGGAAGGCGTTGGCCTTAGCCTTGCTGAAGCGCCTGGCTGACATGCGGGGCGAAGAGATGTGGCTCGATCAGGAACGAGTCGTGGCCTTTGTCCGAGTGCACGGTGATCCAGATCACCGGCACATGGGCGGCTTTGAGCGCCTTCACCAGCCGCGCTTGCTCGGCGGGCGGGAACGCGGCGTCCGAGTCGATGCTGAAAACCAGAAACTCCTGGTTGCGGCACCGGGAGAAAAGGTCGGTGTAGCTCTCCGCGCCGGATTCCGCGAGCAGGTTGAACCACTGCCATGCATCGAGGATGCGCAGGTAGGAATTGGCATCGAAGCGGCTCACAAATTTGACCCCTTGGTGGAGCATGTACGATTCGACCGGGCTGTTCATCGCATACCAGCCAAAGGGCGGCGCATCGCTGACGACCACGTCGCGCGCCCGTTGTTTGAGGGCTTCCAGCGAGATGAACGTCTTGTGGGCGATTCGGCGCGCCAACGCCAATCCGGTGTCCGGCCGCGGCCCCTCGTAATGGTCGCCGCCCCGGAAATTCGGGTCCGCCTCAATCGCGGTGATCTGCTCGAAATTCATGATCCGTTGCAGCATGGTGGTTTCCGTGCCGCTGCCGATCGGGATCACGATCCCGGCGCGCTCGGGGTAGCGCGTCGCAAAACTCAGCGAGAGAAAACCGCCCAGCGAACTGCCGACCACGGCGTGCAGTTTGCCGACCCCGAGGTGATCGAGCAGGCGGACTTGGGAGTCGACAATGTCGCTTACGCGCAACACCGGGAAATTGCGGCCCCACGGTTTGCCGGTCGCCGGGTCCAGGGAAGCGGGCCCGGTGGAACCGTAACAGCCGCCGAGGTAATTCGCGCAGATAATGCAATATTTACGGGTGTCGAGCGCCTTGCCCGGCCCGATAAATCCATCCCACCACCCTTCGTGCATCTCCTCCGACCAGCGGCCGTCGAGCCCCGGCACGTCCGGGTTGAATCCGGCGGCGTGCTGGCTGCCCGTCATGGCGTGAAAAAGCAGGATCACGTTGGAGCGGGCGGCGTTCATTTTGCCGTACATCTCGTACGCAAGGGTAAACCGCTCCAGGGTGGTGCCGCACTGGAGGCGCATCGGGTTTTGCGAATCGCAGAACTCGAAAAACCGGGTTTTGACCGCGCCGATGGAATCTTTGGATCGCTTCATCTTTTGGGTAAGCGGGTATCTTGGACCCGAATCGGGATTTTCTCCAGCTTTTTGGCACCCATGTCCCGCACCGGGGGGATTTCGGGGAAGACACCGACCGGGCTGCCTGCTACGATCGGAGCCATGCGACAAGACCCCACCGCATTCCGGCTCCCGGCGATTCTCAATTCGCTGCGCGCCTGCCCATTATTTGCGGGGGTCTCGGTGGACGATCTGGAAAGCCTTGCCGAGTTTGTGGTGCTGAAGGCGGTGAAAAAGGGGGGGTACCTATTCCACGAGGGCGCGCCCGCCGAAGGTTTTTATGTGGTGCAAACCGGCTCCATCAACGTGCACAGGGTCAGCCCGACCGGCCGGGAGCAGGTGATCAGCGTGTTCCGGGCGGGCCAGTCGTTCGCCGAGGCGGCAGTCGCCAGCCACGGCGGCTACCCAGCGGATGCACGCGCGATTGAGCCGTCCAACGTGTTGTTGGTGCCCAAGGCGGATTTCATCGAACTGCTGCGCAAACGGCCGGAACTCGCCCTGCGCATGCTCGCGTCGATGAGCCAGCATTTGCGGGTGATTGTCGGGTTGCTGGACGATTTGACGCTCAAGGATGTCGAGACGCGGCTGGCCCACTGGCTCTTGAAGCGTTGCAAAAAACCGCCGGGAGCCGCCGCGCAGCTTATTCACCTGGAAGGCACCAAGCGGGTGCTCGCGGCGGAACTTGGCACCACGAGCGAGACCCTTTCGCGCACCCTCGCCAAATTCCGCGATAGCGGGCTGCTGATCGTTTCGGGAAAGGCGATCACCTTGCCGAAACCCATCGCCATCGAGCAATTGTTGCGCCGAAACCTGGGCGAGGTTTGACCCCGGAGGATTTTATCAGGAAATCAGGAAATCAGGAATGGAAGAAGAGGCCCAAAACGGTGTCGTCCCGGACGAACGTGAGGGATCCCGCAAGCTACTTCCAGCTCCGCACGGCATGCGTTCGAGTGGTTTGTGAGGTCCCTCGCGTCGCTCGGGAGGACAAGCAAGTGGGCTGCTTTTTCCTGATTTCCTGATCGATGGGAATGCCTGGACTGTGCTTATGCGGCTTTTCCCAGAATCGCGGCCAGATCGTTCTCCACCGTGCCGATCGGCATCAGGTTGAATTTCTCCACCAGAACCTCCAGCACCGCAGGCGTGAGGAACGCGGGCAGAGTCGGCCCGAGCCGGATGTTTTTGATGCCCAAAAAGAGCAGCGTGAGCAGAATGGCGACCGCTTTTTGCTCATACCAGGAGAGAATCATCGAGAGCGGCAGTTCGTTGACGCCGCACTTAAACGCGTTCGCCAGCGCCACCGCCACTTGGATCGCCGAGTACGCATCGTTGCACTGGCCCATATCAAGCAGGCGAGGGATGCCGCCGATGTCTCCAAACTCGAGTTTGTTAAAGCGGTATTTGCCGCAAGCCAGTGTGAGGATTACGCAATCGTCCGGCACCGATTCGGCGAACTCGGTATAATAATCGCGCCCCACCTTCGCGCCATCGCAGCCGCCCACCAGGAAGAAATGCTTGATTGCCCCCGCCTGGACCGCCTCGACGATTTTATCCGCAACACCCAATACCGCGTGGTGTCCGAACCCTGTCAGAATGGTCTTGTCCGATCCGTCTTCGGCGAAGCCGGGCGCGGCGAGGGCCGCTTCGATCACGGGAGCGAAGTCGCCATCGCTGATGTGCCGCACCCCGGGCCAACCGACATGGCCTGCGGAAAAGATGCGTCCCTGGTAACTCTGCTGCGGCTCCTGGATGCAGTTGGTGGTCATGAGGATCGCTCCCGGAAATTGTGCAAACTCCACCTTCTGGTCCTGCCACGCCCCGCCGTAATTTCCGGCGAGATGTTTGTACGCCTTGAGTTTGGGATACCCATGCGCGGGCAACATTTCGCCGTGGGTATAAATATTGATGCCGAGCCCTTCAGTCTGCTGGAGCAGCTTCTCCAGATCCTTCAAATCGTGTCCCGAAACCAGAATCGCCTTTCCTTGGAGCGGCTCGATGCGCACCGGCGTCGGCATGGGATGGCCGTAGGTGGCCGTGTGCGCGAGATCGAGCATCTCCATGATCTTGAGATTGATTTCGCCGCAGCGCATGGAGAGCGCAAACAAACCGTCCACGCTCGGCTCTTCTTGCGCGAGATAGCTCAACGCCTCGGCGAAATAGTCGTATACCTCGTCGGATTCATGACCGAGGATCAACGCATGATCCGCGTAAGCCGCCGCGCCTTTGATCCCGTAGAGCAGCAACTCCTGCAACCCGCTGATGTCCGGTCCGTATTGGTCGCGGCGGGCGAGCACGGAAACCACCTCGCCCTGCTTGACGAGGCCCGAAAGCGTCTCCTCGGGAACCCAGGTGGCCGGTCCGCGCAGGATTTCCGGGAGTTGCCCGGCGTTTCCTGCGGCAGCTTCATACAGTTCTCGGGCGGCATCCCGTACCGCGGCTCCGCGCTGGATCACTTTCGCGATGGCAGGGGCGTCGAAATTGACATTCGTCACGGTGATAAAGAGCGCTTCGAGAATAAAATGATCCAACGCGCGGTCTCGTGCGCCCAGACAGCTTGCGCGGTGCACATATTGCGCGACCCCTTTGGCGGCATGGATTAAGAGGTCTTGCAGAATCGCGGTATCGCCGTCCTTGCCGCAAACGGCGAAGCTGTTGCAGCCGGTTCCTTTGGAAGTTTGCTCACATTGAAAACAAAACATAGTACTTGATAATTTTTGGGGTGATTGTCCGGACGGCACTGGACCGCCTTGACCCGGAGAGATTTACTTTGTGTGCTTGCGTGTGACATTGATCTACATCAAGACTTTTCAAAATGGCCCGGCGGGAGCAATCCGCGGATTGCTTGATTCCCCTCAAGGAATTCCGTGCGGGATGGGGCGATCCTGACCGCCTCAACCCTTGACCCTTTATGAACGCAGCCAGCCACATCCTCGATGTCCGCGAAATCCCGTGCTCGGACAAGCACCGCCAAATTTTCCAACGCTGGAACGAAACCGCTCCGGGCGACTTCTTTATTTTGTGGAACCGCAGCAACCCGATCCCGCTTCTGCGCTATTTCGAAACCGCCCTCGCGGGCAGTTTCACGTGGGAATATCTGGAAAACGAGCCGGAGTCGTGCCGCATCAAAATCTCCAAGCTCCAAGCGACCGCCGCCGTCACCGACTTCCCGACCTGCCGCGGCCACTAAGCCTCACCTCGGCACCTTCATCTCGAAACGCGGAATCCGGGTCACAATCGCTTCGCCCGACTGGTTGACGGCAAAGAAACCGCCTTCCGCGACGCTGTCCGAGGCAATGACGTGGTAGGAATGGTACGAAAAACGGTCGCCCGGCTTGAGGCGCGGGGTTTTGCCCACGATCCCGTCGCCCTCCACCACGATCCGGTGCCCGAGCGAGTCGGTTACCACCCATTTGCGGCCCTTGATGGTGAGGGTCTCCTCGGAAAGATTCTCGATGGTTAAATAATACGCAAAAGGATGCGGGCGCTCTGCGGGGGTCTCGAGTTGAGGCGAGTACACCAGCTTGTCCAGCGTCACACGCAGACTTTCGAGTTCTCGGAAGAGAGGCATCAGGTTAATATGGCGCGGCTTTCCCCGTTTTCCACAAGTAGTTTTCCCGAGGCGTGAAAGCGATCCCGAGCGCAGCGCTCGTTCGGGAGGACGCTTTTGAGAGCGCATTCCCTTCCTGATTTCCTGATTTCCTGATAGATTTGCCCCAATGCAGACCCCTCCCGTAGCCCTTTCCATCGCCGGTTCCGACAACAGCGCCGGAGCGGGAGCGCAGGCGGATTTGAAGACGTTCACCGCGTTGGGCGTCTATGGACTTACCGCCATCACCTGCGTCGTGGCCGAGGTGCCGGGCCGCGTGAGCGCCATCGCGCCCGTGCCGCCGGAGATCGTGGCCGAACAGGTCCGCCTCTCGCTGGAGGCTTATCCGGTGGGGGCGGTGAAAACCGGGATGCTGCATTCGCGAGCAGCCATCGAGGCCATTTGCGGCGTGCTCGAAACCGCCCGGCCCGTTTTGGTCATTGACCCCGTCATGATTGCCACCAGCGGCGCACCGCTTTTGGAACCGGAGGGTGTGGACGCCCTGCGCAACCGGCTGTTTCCGCTGGCAACGCTGGTGACGCCCAATCTGGACGAGGCCGCCGTGCTTTGGGGTCGCCCCGTGTGCGGTTTCGCGGAAATGCGCGAAGCCGGGCGGGCGCTCTGTGACCGGTTTGGCTGCGCGTTCCTGCTCAAAGGCGGCCACCTCAAGGGCGAAGCGGTGGACCTGCTCCTCACGCCGGAGGGAACGGCGTCGGAGTTCACCGCGCCGCGCGTTCCGGGGGTCTCCACCCACGGCACCGGCTGCACGCTTTCGGCGGCAATCACGGCGGGACTAGCTGGAGGTATGCCGCTGGTCGAGGCTGTTCGGAGCGCGAAACAGTTTGTCACGCGGGCCATTGCGCAGCATTACCGCTGGAACGGAGCGAACGGGGAAACCCACGCACTCAATCACCAGGCTCGCGATTAGGGAATTGAGACCTTTGGTTTTTCGGTTCCGCTTTTCGCCGGTTCCTGCTTTGCTCTTTACTCATGAAAATCCTCGTTATTGGCAGCGGCGGGCGCGAACACGCTCTGGTTTGGAAGCTGGCGCAATCGCCGCGCGTCGCGGCGGTCTTCTGCGCGCCGGGCAATGCCGGCACCGCGCAAATCGCCACCAATCTCCCGATCCCCATCACGGATCACGACGCGCTGGTGCAATTCGCTTGTGATAATGGGATCGCCCTCACCGTGGTCGGTCCGGATGATGCGCTGGCCGCCGGGATGGTGGATCGGTTTGAACAAGCCGGGCTGAAAATCTTCGGGCCGACACAGAGCGCCGCGCGGCTGGAATCGAGCAAGGTGTTCGCGAAGGAATTCATGCAGCGCCACGGCATCCCGACGGCTGCGAGCGGCCATTTTTCCGACAGCGCGGCGGCGCACCGCTTTTGCCAGGCGAGCCGCTACCCGTTGGTCATCAAGGCCGACGGGCTGGCGCTGGGCAAGGGGGTCATCATTGCGCAAACCCCGGAGGAAGCCGCGCAGGCGATCCAGGACATCATGGAAAAAAAACAGTTCGGCGCCGCGGGCGAGCAGGTCGTCATTGAAGAATTTCTCACCGGCCAGGAATGCTCGGTGCATGCGCTCGTGGACGGCGCGCATTATTTGCTCTTTCCCGCCGCGCAGGATCACAAGCAAATTTTTGACGGCGACCAGGGGCCGAACACCGGCGGCATGGGCACGTTTTCGCCGCCCGCGAAACTGGTCACGCCGGAGCTCATCGACCGGATTCACCGCGAAGTGATGGAACCGTTCATGGCGGGGCTCAAAAAAGACGGACTGCGTTTTAGCGGATTGCTTTTCCCTGGCGTGATGGTCACGGCGGAGGGACCGAAATTGCTGGAATTTAACTGCCGTTTTGGGGATCCCGAGACGCAGGCGCTGCTCCCCCGGCTCAAGAGCGATCTGGTCGATTTGCTCGAAGTGACCGTGGACGGCACGCTCGACACCGTCCGGCCCGAGTGGGACACGCGCGCGGCGGTGTGCGTCATCCTGGCTTCCGGCGGCTACCCCGGAGCGTATGCCAAAGGCAAGGAGATCACGGGAATTGAGGACGCCGAGTCGCTGCCCGGAGTCACCGTTTTTCACGCGGGCACCCAGCAGAGCGAAAGAGGGCTCGTGACGGCGGGTGGACGCGTTTTAGGCGTCACCGCGCTCGGCGAAGACCTCCAAGCCGCCCAGGCGCGGGCTTATGAGGCCGTTGCAAAAATCCATTTTGAAGGAGCCACATTCCGGCGCGACATCGGGGCAAAAGGGTTGTAGAATCCCCGCCAATGAAAACCGTCCTCCGCGTTGCGGCCCCTGTTTTGTTGGCCGCCTCTCTCGCCTCGGCCGAGCCGGATGCCCCCGGCTCCACGCCCCAGCCGAGCCCGGTCGCGCAAGCGAGCCCCTCTCCCGCGCCCGCCAAAGCGGTGAAGCCGCCAGCCTTGCGGAATGTCATCGACTCCCTTTCCGATGGCGACGCCAAGCAGGCGTTGGATCTGCTGCATTCCAACTACGTCCGCTCCACGGGCCTCGACGAATCTTCCCTCAACCGCGCGACGCTGCAAGGGTTGCTCGAACGGCTCGGAGGCGGCGCGTCCATCCGCCCCGCCACCACCGCGCCGGAAGCCGACAGCCCGTTTCGCAGTGAAATCCTCGACGAACAGATTGGCTACGTCCGGTTCGGTTCGTTGACCAAAGGCCACTTGGCCGAGTTCGATGCCGCATTGGGCAATTTCAAAACAAAGAAGATTGAGTCGCTGATCCTCGATTTGCGCGCCACCCCTTCCAACAGCGATTTTGAATTGGCCGCCGAGGTCGTCAAACGGCTCACGCCCAAGGGCAAAATGCTCTTTGCCGTCCACCGGCCCAGCGTCAAGCAGGAACGGATGTACACTTCGGATCGGGACCCGGTTTTTCAAGGCGTGACCGTGACGCTTATCCACCGCGAAACAGCCGGGGCGCCTGAAGTGATCGCCGCGGTATTGCGCGCTGTGGACCATAGTTTGGCGGTTGGTCAACGGACCTCGGGCCAGGCTGCAGAGTTTGTCGAACTGCCGTTGCGCGGCGGGAAGGTCCTGCGCGTGGCCATCGCCGAAGTCAAGCTGCCGCAGGATTTCGCGGTGTTCCCGGATGGGCTCAAGCCGGATCTGCCCGTGGAAGTTTCCGGGCGCGATGAAGAAGAGGTGCTCAAAATCGGGCTCGAAAAAGGGGTCGGCGGTCTGGTCTACGAAACCGAGCGGGCGCGGATGAATGAGGCGGCGCTGGTCGCCGGGACCAATCCCGAGATCGACGCCGAAGAGGCAGCCCAACAGGGCGGCGACACGCAGGAGGAAGCGCCCTTGTTTGACACCGTGCTCCAACGGGCCGTGGACCTCGTGACAACCATCCGCCTCATCGGCGGCAAAGCGCCATAGAAGTCTGTGAAAAGCGGGAAGAGAGAACTCTGCTCGTCAATACACCTTTTTTGACTTGATCCTGTAACCCGGAGGGTTTCCAGACAATAGCCGGTGGTTGAGCGAAGCGACACCACCGGTTTGCAAAAGCCCACGGTTCACCCCAACGGGGTGGCAGAGAGAGCGAGGTTCTGCCACCCCGTTGGGGTAGCGCTGATGGTTTCAAAAGAATGGAATGCTTCAACGCGGCTCGTCCCTCGCTAGGCTCGGGAGGACAGCCATTTGGGGCATTCGCATCGCCTTTTCCTGGTTTCCTGAGTTCCTGATACAATCCCAAATCCGTGAGTTATCCACAGGGGATGCACAAGAGGCTCCCCTGCTATCCACAAGTTATTCACAGGCTGTTTTCTCACCGGGTCAACACGTAGCCGGGCATCGTTGTTCCACCCCCGGGGGCAACGGGGGCGCTCCGATTGTGGGAGTTCGCGCGGGCTTCTAGGCTCATGCGCAACCGAAAGGAACTCCAATGCTTGAGATTATTCATGATTTGTCTGAAACCGAAACCCTGGACGAAGTGCTCGCCGAAAATGAGCCCAACGTCACATTGCCGACCCCTGTGGTGGAGCAAGGCGCCATAAGCGACGAATCGTTGATGCAAGCCATCGCCCACGGCAACCCCGCCGCCCTCTCCACTCTGTACGACCGCTACGCCTCGATCCTCAAAGCGCTCACGATCCGGGTGGTTCATGACGAGGCGGAGGCGGACGATTTGTTGCAGGAAGTGTTTATGCAGGTTTGGCAACAGGCCAAAAACTATTCGTCCGAGAAGGGCAAACCGCTCGGGTGGATTGTTACTTTAACGCGCCGCCGCGCCATCGACCGGCTGCGCAAACGGCAGGCGTATTGCCGGGCCAAAGACCGGTTCGAGGTGACGACGGACCGCCAGCCCGAGGCATGGGTGCATAATCGGATCGAGGATGATATTCACCTCGAAGACATGCGCACCTTCCTTAAAGCCAAAATCGACGTGCTGCCGCCGTTCCAGCGACAGGCGATCGAGATGGCGTTCTTCAAAGGAATGAGCCAGCGGGAAATCGCCCTGGCGACGGAAACCCCGCTCGGCACCATCAAGACGCGCCTGGAACTGGGATTGCGGAAACTTTCCGAATCGATCCGCGGCATTCGGCACAAGATTTAGAGCGCCCGCACGGGGGCCTATGGCTTGGCTTGTGAGGGAGGGACTTGCAATTTGCTCTCGCAGATTCCCATCAACTCGACCAGATGCGCGTCATCGGGCTCGATTTGGAGCGCGACGGCGAGAAGCTCTTTGGCAACCGCAAAGTGGCTCTCGGTCATTTCAATGAGGGCGAGATTGTTCAATGCCCCCAGCGTTTTTGGATCGAGCCGAAGCGCCCGCTGGTAAAACCATTTCGCGCGCGGGAAATCGCTCACATGAAGCCAATAGTTGCCCAGGGACGCGTTGACCTCGGCGTTTTCGGGCACGAAGGCAAGCGCATGCTCCAGTTTCGCACGTGCGCGGGGCAGGTTGTCGGTTTCCAGCGCCTTCAAGCCGCTGTTGTAAGTGTCGAGCCAAAGAAGCGACGACTCGTGTTGGGGAAGGGTTACGAAGAGATATGCCGCTGCGCCCGCGCCGAGCCACACACCGGCATCTCGCAAGCGGCGGCTAAACAACGCTTCCTGAAGTGCGCTGAGGCCGTAGGCCGCGAGCAGCAGCAAGCCGGGCACGGCGGCCAGCCGGTAACGCTCGGTGACAAATACCGGGAGCAAAGCCGCCATATGGAGGCATACCGCCGCCGCGATCCAGCGCGAGCGGGGCGAACGCCTCCAGGCGAGAAACAGACCGGGGAGCGCGAGCCCGGCCACCCATCCGAAACGGAGGCCGGGGGTGATCACCCCCTCCTCCCGCAGCGGCGTGATGATGCTCAAGTCATCGTATTGCGCGGCATTCCAAAGATTTTTTATTTTGGCGGCCATCAGCCTGAGCCATTCGCGCGGATGCTCGTGGATGTAGGCGCTCGCCTTGGCCGACCAGTAGCGGGAGACTTCCGCCCGTGGGAGCGGATGGCCCGCTGCGGCTTCGGCGAGCCGGATCGAATCCTTGAGCATCCCATCCTGGCTCGTCCGCAACCCCGGCGGCAGCTTGGGGTAGCCGTTGGCGACGGGGTTGTTGCCGACCCAAAAATTCAAGCCGCTGTGGGCGGAAAGGAACACCGGTTCGCCCGCGACAAAATAGTTATGCACCCAGCACGGGGAGGTGCCCAAAAAAACGCCGCCCAGCAAGCAGACCGCCGCCGCGACGATTGCGCCCGGTTTGCGGAGATTGCGCACCGCCGCCGCGATGGGGATCGGCAACACAAAGAAAACCGTGGCCACCATCGTCGCCACCAGCCCGGTGAGCAGCCCCATCCCAAGCCATGGCCGCCAGGGCGAACGGCTTTCTGTGCGCGCACTCCAGCAGAAAATGCCCCAGAACGTCAGGACGGCCCAGGTCGTCGGCATCAAGATGACAGAAAACGCCTGAGCGGGTTGGAAGAAGGTCCAACCCAGCGCAGCCAGCCCGCCGATTGCGCGGGCACGCGGACCCGGGAAAGCCCAGGCGGCGATTTGAAAGAGCAGGGCCGCGATGGCCGCTTCCGAGAGCGCTTGCAAAACGCCCACGGCAAACGGATCAAACCCGACGAGCGCAAAAATGCCTCCCAGGAAAAACGGATACCCCGGCAGGCCGTAAAATGCGCGGTGATCCGTCAGGTTACCCGAGGCGATGCGCCGGGCCCAATCGGCGTAAAATTTCATATCCTCCGACGTGGGCAGGAAATAGGCGGAATCGCCAAAACGGCTCAACACCAGCAGGCGCACCGCGAGGGCGAACACGAAAACCCATGCGAAATCCGGCAACGAACGCTTGGAGAGCATGCCTGGATTCATGGCGCGGACCGGAGAGATTAGCAAGAGCCCGGTCGCGTTTTCTCCGAATCAGTGCGCGTTGCGTGCGGCAGGCAATGTGCCGTGGTACAGCGAAAGGATCGGCACACGGTCCAGGAACGAGAATTCGTTGCGGCCAGTGGAATTAACCACACAGGCGACCGCGACGACTTGCACTTTATGGGGTGAGAGCGCCGCCATGGCTTCGTTGAGGCGGATGAAATTTTTGCATTCGTCGGTGACGAGCACCACTTTTTCTTTCGGCAAAAGGGTGTGGCGGGTCAGCTTCGGCACCCCTTCGACAACCTGGACCGAGGCGAACCGGGAGCCGGCAAGATAGGCCATGTGAGAGGTCAGCACCAGCGCTTCCGGGGAGGCTGCGGCGATCATGCAAGCCGCCTTGCCTTCGCCGAGCTGGGCCGGGTAGAGGCGCATCAGTTCGCGCGCAAAGAAATCCATGACGCCGGGGAACTGTGGCGGGGATGTCGCCGGGAACAATGAGTTCCTTCGGTTTGAGATGGAGAAATGAACGAAGATTGGAAAGAAGATCCATGGCGGTGCGTCTCTTGGAAGGAGTAGCAAACCCGGTTTGGGGCCAACAGTAAACTCAAAAGGGAACGAAAGAATAGCCGCGAAAAAAACGCAAGAGGCGCAAAAGGGGCAGAGTGACATGGGTTGCGCCGTTCCCATCGCGCCCGGAGGTCGCGATCCACCACGGCCCAAAGGTGGATCGACCGCTCCGCGGGCGATTCCGGGGGGGTTGCGTGGAAAGCCGCCTTTTAATTTGCGCTTTTTGCGCCTTTTTGCGGCAAATGTTCCGTCTTGCGGCTATCCCGTTTTTGGGTAACTGCCCAAAACCTTCACCAGCGTGCAGCATTGGTTGAGGGCTTCCAGCGCTTCCACGACCCGTGCATCCTGCGCGTGGCCTTCAATGTCCACAAAGAAAAAGTATTCCCACGCTTTGCGCTTGGAGGGGCGGCTCTCGATTTTGCTCATCGAGATGGCGAGCCGCTCGAACGGCTGCAAGGCGGCGAAAAGCGTGCCGCTTTTGTCCTGCACGGCGAACATGAGCGAGGTTTTGTCGTTGCCGGTGGGCGGGCACGATTCCGGGCCGATCACCAAAAAGCGCGTGGTGTTGAACGCGGAATCCTGGACGGAGTGCTCCAAAATATTCAGCCCGTAAAGTTCCGCCGCAAGCTTCCCCGCGAGGGCGGCTGAACCGGGCTCCTCGGCGGCGTGCTGGGCCGCGCGGGTGTTGCTGGAAGCCGCGATGATTTCCGCCGTGGGAAACTGGGCGCGCAACCATTGCCGGCATTGGCCGAGCGATTGCGGATGGGAATAGATTTTCTTGATTTCCTCCCGCGGACATTTGGCCAGGAGGTTCTGCTCCACGCGCAGGAGGATTTGCGCGCAGATTTTCAAATCCGACTCCATGAACTCGTCGAGGGTGTGCGTCACGGCTCCCTCGGTGGAATTTTCGATCGGCACCACGCCGAAATCCGCGCTTCCCCGCGCGACGGCGGCGAACACATCGGAGATGCCCGCTTGAGCCGCGTATTCCACGCTGGCTCCGAATTTACTGCGGGCCGCTTCATGCGTGTAGGTGCCGGCCGGGCCGAAGTAGGCGATGGTGAGCCCTTTCTCCAGCGCGTAGGAGGCGGACATGATCTCGCGGTAAATGGCGCGGATGGCCTCCGCAGGCAGACGCCCGCCCAAACGCGCGTTGCGCTCGACGAGCGAACGCAGCATGATCTCCTCGCGTTCCGGGGCAAAGATGGAGCCGCCGTTTTTGCGTTTGATCTCGCCGATTTCGTGCACGAGGTCGGCCCGTTCTTTGAGCAACTGCAGGAGTTGCTCGTCCAAGGCGTCGATTTGTTTACGGATGGGGGTCAGCGACATGATCGGTGGAAGGGGCAACGCTCTCGGCGTCGGCCTCTGTTAAAGCAGGTTCCCCGGCGGGGGGCAACTCGGATGACGCATCGGGCGCGACGGGTTGCGGAGCGTCCGGCTGGGGTTGCTCGTCGTCGGGATGCAAGGCATCGGGGGTGAAAAGTTCGCCGGTGGTGGGCGGGGTGGTCGAAGGCAGGCGAACCTTGCGGAGTTCGTCCACATTGGGAAGTTCGTCGAGCGTGCGCAGCCCGAAGTGTTGCATGAAAACCTGCGTGGTCTCGTAAAGCAGCGGACGGCCCGGGACATCGGCGCGCCCGGCGATGCGCACGAGGCCGCGTTCCAGGAGGTTTTGCATCACGCCGTCCACCGCCACGCCGCGCACCACTTCGATATCCGCGCGCGTGACCGGCTGGCGGTAGGCGATGATGGCGAGGGTTTCCAGCGCGGGACCGCTGAGGCGCGTCGGTTTGCTCTCCGGGTAAAGCTGGCGCACCCAGAGCGCGAAATCCGGTTTGGTGACAATCGACCAGCCGTCCACTCCTTCCACAAGCTGGAAGGCGCGGTGTTCGTTGCGGTATTCGAATTGCAGCTGTTCGAGAAATGCGCCCACTTCCGACTCCTTGAGTTCGGCCATGGCGCGCACCGGTTCCTCGTCGGAATCGTCCACGGCGGAGCGCAGCGCCGCAACGATCTCTTTGGGCGTGAGCGGTTTCTGGGAGGCGAAGACCAAAGCTTCGATAACTTCTTTAAGCAGCATGGATTCGACTAGATTACACCACGAAGGGCAGGGAGGGCACGCAGGAAATTGAGGGGAATTGCTCACCGGAAAGTCGTTTGGTCCATGCCGGGGATGCCCGAAGAAAAGGATGGTGATAAGACTGGCAACGAAAACAGAGGCGGAGACGGGGAAGGCTCACGGCGCACTATCCTTCCGCCGGGCTTCAGCCGGTGGTGGTAAGCCCCCCATCAGAACCCAGCCGGCTTCAGCCGGGCTTCTCGATCCGACATTACAAACCGGCCAAACCCACATTCCTCTCCAGCCGTTTCATTACATGGCCGCACCGGTGATGCTCCTTCTGGTTGGCGACATAATCCAATACCCACCCGAGTTGCTTTTTCCTCGTTCCCAAGCTCTCCGCCACCCCTACCGGGGTGAGGCGTTGGTGGTGGGGTCCGGGGGTATCGCTTCGCTCAACCCCCGGCTAATATCCGTGAACCCTCCGGGTTCATGGGTGCTTTTCCCTCCCTCCCCTTCTTCTCTTCGTGCCTTCGTGTGAGAATAAAACCCGCTCCCGTCACTCCTTGCGCGTCAGTTCGATCTCCCCAAACTCCTCGCTCTGGGAAATGCCGATTTGCTTGAGCCGGATCAGCTCCAGCAGGGCCAGGAAGGTGACGACGATTTCTGTGCGCGAGGCGGCACCGGCGAAGAGTTCGCTGAATTTCAGCGCGACCCGCGAGACGGTCATTTTCAAGACGAACTCGATCTTGTCCGAGACGGTGTAGTTCTCCGCGAATATTTCCCGGAAATCCTCGGTCTTATTGAGCCGCTTGAGCGCTTTTTGGAAGGCGTTGATCAGGTCGAAGATGCTCACTTCGGCCAGGGGGCGCTCGGTCTGGACTTCCTGCGTTTCCGGCACGCGCGCGAACAGGTTACTTTGGTGCACCTCGCGCTCGCCCAAGTGCGCGGCGGCTTCCTTGAATTTTTTGTATTCCAGGAGCTGCCGGACGAGCTCCCAGCGCGGGTCGGCCTCTTCCTCCCGCTCTTCTTCGGCCTGCTGGTGAACGGGCAGCAGGCTGCGGCTCTTGATGTAGATGAGGTGGGCCGCCATGACGACGAACTCGCCCGCGATCTCCAGATCAAGCACCTGGAATGCATCGAGGTATTCCAGATATTGCTTGGTAATATGCTCGATCGGGATGTCGTAAATGTCGATCTCGTCCCGCTTGATCAAATACAGCAGCAGGTCGAGCGGCCCCTCGAAAACCTCCAGTTTGACTTTGTAATCTTTCTCCATCGCGGAGCGGGTCAATGGTGCGCCCCGGCCTCTTTGGAATGCTGGCAATCCGGGCAGACAAAAGCCGCGGAATCTTCCGTGGGCTGCTCCTGGATGAACGCCTCAAAATTTTCCCAGTAATCGCTGTCGTCGCGCATTTTTTTGCAATACATGCAGGCGGGCAGCAGCGCCTTCATCTGTCGGATGTGGCGGGTGAATTCCAAGATGCGCTTGGCGACAAAAAGCCGCCGCCAAATTTCATCCGGGTTGACTGGTTTGATCAAAAAGTCGTCCACTCCGGCGCGCACGGCGGCGTCGTGGTCGGTATCGCTGGTGCGCCCCCCGGTGACCAAAATAAAATAGACGTAGTTCTTCGATTCCGACTGGCGGATCTTGCGGCAGAACTGCAAGCCATCCATCCCCGGCATGACCCAATCACTAAAGATCACATCGGCCCATTCCTCCTGGAATGAAGTCCAGGCTTGGGCTCCGCATGGGAAAGCGCGCACATCATGGCCCAGGTTTTTAAGGATTTTGACGACAATCTCTTGCGAGAGGGGATCGTCCTCGGCAACGATAATTTTCATGGGGATTTCAGGGGTGGGTCGGCGCCAAATTTTGGCTTTGGAAGCGAACGATAACCCGGGGGAACTGTAAAGTCGAGATTCTCCAGCGGCTCTTCTTGGATGGAAACAATCGTGGTGGTGATCTTGCGGCCGTCCGGCAAGCTCATCTCGGTTTTGAGCGGGATGCCGGGGAGTTTGAAATCGGGAGCCAGCGAGGCGAGGCCGCCTGCGAGTTGGACCATCGGGGCTTTTCTCAGAAGGGCGAGCAGGTCGAGGAATTTCCCGGTATCGGGGCTGTTTTGCGCAATCCAATATTTCATCTTCACCGCCCCGCTCTGGGCCGTGTAAATTTGCGTTGCCTGGCCCGCGATGTTCTCCCGCTTGCCAGTCGGCTCAAGCCGGACCGGTGCAGGCACGATCCCCTCCCGCTCTTGGCTTTCGCGCTGGCGTTCCATTTTCCGGGCAAGTTGCCGGGCGGCGTCGCTGCTGACGGAAAGGTAGGTTTTCTGACCGTGTTGGAGCGTGATCGTCTCACCCGAGGTGGTGTCCATGAGGAGGCTGATCTCCGGGGAAAGATCGACGCGGATTTTGTCTCCCTTCGTCTTGAGGGTGATCACCCCGGTCTGTTTGCCCGGCCCGCTCTCCTCGACTTTTTGCACCACCACCAGATCGGCCCACACGAGCGGGCAGCACAGCAATATCCAACCCACAACCCATTGTTTCATGCCGGGGCATCGGCGGAAAACCGTTCAGTGGTTGCCCCGAATCGGCCCGCCTACGATTGCCGCGCCGGTCTGCCCGCTCGGGAAGACAAGCCTATTGGCTGACGATCTCTTCCTCCGTGTTCTCTGTGTCTCTGTGTGAAAATTTCCGTTCCCCACAAAACGAAAGGGCCGTCCGGATTGCTCCGAACGGCCCTTCCTCTGATGGGAATCAGTGCTTTGCGCTTACTTGCCGAGCGCGGCTTGGGCGGCTGCCAAACGCGCCACCGGCACGCGGTAAGGCGAGCAGCTCACGTAGGTGAGGCCCAGGCTGTGGCAGAACTTGACGCTATCGGGATCGCCGCCGTGTTCGCCGCAGATGCCGAGCTTGATGCCGGGACGGGTCTTGCGGCCTTTCTCGGCTGCAATCTGCATGAGTTGGCCCACGCCGGTCTGGTCGATCGTGGCGAAGGGGTTCTTCTTCACGATTTCGCATTCGGCGTAGTGCGGCAGGAACGAACCGGAGTCGTCGCGGCTCATGCCGAGGGTCGTCTGGGTGAGGTCGTTGGTGCCGAAGCTGAAGAACTCCGCAGTCTGCGCGATTTCGTCAGCGGTCACGGCGCCACGCGGCACTTCGATCATCGTGCCCACCATGTAGGCGATCTTGACCTTCTTTTCCTTCTGCACTTCGGCGGCGACGCGATGGATGATGTCCACCTGGATGTCGAGTTCCTTCTTGAAGCCGACGAGCGGGACCATCACTTCGGGTTTCACCTTGATGCCCTTTTTCTGGACCTCGGCGGCGGCTTCAAAGATGGCGCGCGCCTGCATTTCGGTGATCTCGGGGAACGAGATGCCGAGACGGCAGCCGCGGTGGCCGAGCATCGGGTTCTGCTCGTGCAGTTCGTGCACGCGCTTGGAGATGACATCCACGCTCACGCCGAGCTTCTCGGCCAGCGCGTTTTGGGACGCGTTGTCGTTGGGCAGGAATTCATGGAGCGGAGGATCGAGCAGGCGGATGGTGGCCGGGAGACCCTTGAGCGCCTTGAAGATGCCGAGGAAGTCGCCCTTCTGGAAAGGCAGCAATTTCGCGACAGCGGCTTTGCGGTCGTCGATTTTGTCGGCGAGGATCATCTGGCGGACCACGTCGATGCGGTTGCCTTCAAAGAACATATGCTCGGTGCGGGTCAACCCCACGCCGCTGGCTCCGAACGCCACAGCGTTCTGAACCTGCTCCGGCGTGTCGGCGTTCGTGCGCACCTGGAGCTTGGTGGCTTTCGCGCACCAGTCCATGAGCTTGACGAAGTTCTTGTAGGTCGCGCCCTTCTTGGCGGTCGCATCGTTGTGCAGGAGGCCCTGGATGACTTCGGAGGGGGCGGTCTTGACTTCGCCCGCATAGACGAGACCCGAGGTGCCGTCGATGGAGAGGTAATCGACCCCTTCCTTGAAGGTCTTGCCGTCGGCGGTCATCGTCTTGGCGTGGTAATCCACGTCAATGGCAGCCGCGCCGCAGACGCACACTTTGCCCATCTGGCGGGCAACGAGAGCGGCGTGCGAGGAGACCCCGCCGCGAGCGGTGAGGATGCCTTCGGCGGCGATCATGCCGCGCAGATCTTCCGGTGAGGTCTCCACGCGAACGAGGAGCACTTTTTCACCCTTCGCAGCGGCGGCCGCAGCGCGGTCGGCGTTGAAGTAGATGATGCCGGTGGCGGCGCCGGGACCGGCGGGAAGGCCCTGGGCGATCACCTTCGTGTTCTTGAGCGCGGTGCGGTCGAAGATCGGCGCGAGCACTTGCTCGAGCTGTTCCGCCGGGACGCGGCCCACAGCCGTCTTCCAGTCGATGAGGCCTTCCTTCTCCATTTCCACAGCGAAACGGACGGCGGCGACGCCGGTGCGTTTTCCGTTGCGGGTCTGGAGCATGTAAACGGTGCCGGCCTGGATCGTGAATTCGAAATCCTGCACGTCCTTGAAATGTTTTTCGAGGACGGTGCGGATGCGGTCGAGTTCGGCATAGGCCTTGGGCATCTGCTTCTTGAGTTCCTTGACGGGCTCGGGCGTGCGCACGCCGGCAACGACGTCTTCACCCTGCGCGTTGATGAGGAATTCTCCGTAGAACACTTTTTCGCCGGTGGCGGGGTCACGCGTGAAAGCCACGCCGGAACCGGACTCGTCGCCCGTGTTACCGAAGACCATCGCCTGCACGTTGACGGCGGTTCCCCATTCGCTGGGAATATTGTATTTGCGGCGATAGACAATCGCGCGGTCGTTCATCCACGAGCCGAACACGGCGCCCACGGCACCCTTGAGCTGCTGCCACGGATCGGCCGGGAAGTCCTTGCCCGTGCGCTCCTTGACGAGCTTCTTAAACCGGGCGACGAGTTCTTTCTGGTCGTCGGCGGTGAGCAGGGAATCGGCGATCTCGGTGTTCTTGTACCGCTCGCTCTTGAGGTTGGTGATGACGGTTTCGAACGGTTCGTGATCTTCGCTCGGAAGCTTCTGCACGCCGAGCACGACGTCGCCATACATCTGGACGAAGCGGCGGTAGCAGTCCCAGGCGAAACGCTCGTTGTTGGTGGCCTTGGCGACGGCGACCACGGTCTCGTCATTGAGGCCGAGGTTCAAGATGGTGTCCATCATGCCGGGCATGGAATCGCGCGCGCCCGAACGGACGGCGACCAGCAGGGGCATCTTCGACGTATCGCCGAATTTGGTGCCCATGATTTTTTCCATGTTGCGCACGCCGGCTTCCATCTGGCCCTGAAGCTCGACGGGGTAGGTGCGTTTGTTGGCGTAAAAATAGGTGCAGACTTCCGTGGTGATGGTGAAGCCGGCAGGCACGGGCAGGTTGATGCGGGTCATTTCCGCGAGGTTCGCGCCCTTGCCGCCCAGGAGCGGTTTCATGGTGCCGTTGCCGTCGGCTTTTCCGGCGCCCCAGGTATAGACGTATTTCTGTTTCTTGGCGGTGGCCTTCGCAACCGGCGCTTTTTTGACAGGCGCTTTCTTGACGACTTTCGCAGGTGCCTTCTTGGCAACTGCCTTCTTTGCAGGGGCTTTCTTCACGGCGACTTTTTTCGCAACCGCTTTTTGGGCGGCGGCTTTGGCGGGCGCTTTTTTGGGAGCGGCCTTCTTCAGTTTTTTGGGCATAATATCTCTGGTTGGGTTGACTCCGGTATTTTAAAGCCGGAGATGAAAAGCGGGTGCTAGGTTACCCGGTATTTCCATACCCGCCCGTCGCGCATGCAGGACACCACGCCGAGAAGGAAAAACACCGGAAAGGGGCGGAGGTTCTCACAGATCAGCAATCCCGTAAACAGGAAATTGAAGATTTGCTAATAGTACATGGTTATCCGGGGCTCCGCCTCCGCGTTCCAAGAAGCTGTCTAAAAATTGGGAGCGGGGTGCATTGCAGCAGGTTTTGGGGTTGGCCAAGGCGGTGCGCGTCGGTTGCAGATCGTCAGATTTTTTGCGTGAAACTAAATGACCCGCCGCAGCACCACGCTCGCGTTGATGCCGCCGAACCCAAACGCGTTATTCAGCGCGGCCCGCAGCGGCTGATGGCGGCCTTCATTGGGCACGATGTCGAGATCGCAGGCGGGATCGGGGATCTGGTAATGCAGCGTGGGCGGGATGTAGCCTTCCTCCAGCGCCAGTGCGCAGAGGGCGGTTTCAATGGCCCCGGTGGCCCCGAGCGGATGCGCTGTGAACGGTTTCGTTCCGCTGACGGCCAAGCGGCGGGCGTGTGTGCCGAAAACCTCTTTGATGCAGGCGGTCTCGTTGGCGTCATTGAGCTGGGTGGAGCTGGCGTGGGCGTTGATGTATTCGATCTCCTCCGGCTGCACCCCGGCATCGGCAAGCGCCTCGCGCATGCAGGCGGTGACGCATTCGCCCGAAGGGAGCGGCGTGGTCATGTGAAACGCCTCGTTGTTGAGCCCGTAGCCGCACACCTCCGCGTAAATGTGCGCGCCGCGCCGAACCGCATGGCCGTATTCTTCAAGGACGAGGCTGGCCGCCCCTTCGCCCATGACAAAGCCGTCCCGGTGCAGGTCGAAAGGCCGGTAAGCCAGGCGCGGCTCCCCCTGCCAGCGGCTCAGGGTCTTGATGGTGTCAAACGCGCCAAAGGTGAGCGGCGAAAGGGGGGCTTCGGAACCGCCCGCGAGCATCACATCGGCGCGGCCTTCGCGGATGTAGCGCAATGCTTCACCCACCGCGACGACGCCGCTGGCGCACGAGTTGGCATTGGTCGTGCCCGGCCCCCGGAACCCACACTCGATGGCGATGTTCGCATGGGTGGCCCCGCCAAAAATCTCCAGAGCCAGCGCCGGATTTACCCCGCGCATTCCCTTTTTCAAAAACCGGGTATGCTCATATTCCGCCTGCGCGATCCCTCCCAGCGCCGAGCCGAACGAGACGCCGACGCGCGCTTGGGGTCGCTCCCGCGACCACGGGAAACGGGCGTCTTCGAGCGCCAAAAGGGCGGAGGCGACGGCGAATTGGGAGCAACGGTCCAGGCGCTTGAGCCGGTGGGGAGGAAAGACCGAAGCCGGGTCCCAATCGCGCACCTCCCCGGCGCAACGGGCGTGGAAGAGGAGGGCGTCAAACTGCGTGACGGGACCGATCCCACTCACTCCGGCGCGGATGGAGCGCCAGAAGGCGTCGCGTCCCGTGCCGCAGCAAGTGATCGGGCCAAGACCGGTAATCACAACGCGCCGAAGTTTCATGGAAGGCAAAGCCCCTACTGTGGCGGGAATTTTCCGGTGGGGCAAGTCGATCGTGCTGCTCATCCAGAGCATCAAATTTATCTGGAACTCACGCACTCAGAAAAAAAACAAAACTCCTCCGCAGATTTCGAGGCCCGGAGGGCCGCGGGAAATGAGCCGGTGGCGCAAGCCACCGGAACGCGTCCCATTGCATGCGCCACGGCGGGGCGGCGGATAGGATTGCTGTCCACCCCACCTCCGCTTTGGCAAATGCTGGACGCTGCGATCCATCGAATTCCCCCCCGCCCTTCCAGCTCCTCGGGGAACTGCGGTTTCTTGAGTTCCTGAGTTCCAGATGCTCTGTTTCCTTTATTTAGAAGCGCTTGACCTGGTCTTTAGATGCGCTTGCCCTGTCCGAATCTTTTGCTTCCCGCTGATTTCGCGCTACACTCCCTCTTTCTCGTGGACACCCCTTCTATCAAATCCCGCTCCGCTGCCAAAAGCGTTCCCAAAAAAACCGCCCGAAAAGAACCGAGGAAACTCTCTACGGGGGGGGCCAAAAAGGTGGGGCTCAAGCCGGGGGACGGCTGGCACAAGCGCAATTTTCTCACCAAGGTGCTGATCCCTTCGCTCTTTACCCCCCGCTCCGGCAGAAAGACCGCGCCGAAGCTTCCCAAGCTCAAGCCGCAGGAAATCGGCCTTACCTGGATCGGCCACGCCTCGTTTTTGGTCCAAACACCCAAGGCCAACCTGCTGGTGGACCCGAACTGGGCCAAATGGCTCAAAGTCATCAAACGCATCCGGCATCCCGGGATGGAAATCCACGACCTGCCCACGATCGACCTGGTGTTGGTTACGCACGCCCATTTCGATCACCTCGACCGGCGCACGTTGCGGCGCGTGGCCGAGGGCCAGCCGATCATCGTCCCGTTTGAAGTGGGGAGTCTGGTGCGCGGGCTCGGGTTCCAGAGCATCCACGAGCTGGACTACTGGAAGAGCTTCGAGCACGGGGAGGCGCGGATTACTCTCACGCCGTGCCACCATTGGGGGGCGCGCTTTTTGCACGATTCGCATCGCGGTTTCGGCGGCTACATCGTCGAACTGGGGGGCCGGACGATCTATCACTGCGGCGACACGGCCTTTTTCGACGGGTTTAAGGAGATCGGAAAACGGTTTAAAATCGACATCGCCCTGCTGCCGATCGGCGCATACGACCCGCCGAGCGGCCGGGAGGTGCACATGAACCCGGAGGAAGCATTGCAGGCGTTTCTGGACCTGGGGGCGCAACGGATGGTGCCGATGCACTACGGCTCCTTCCGGCTCAGCTACGAACCGCCCGAGGAGCCGCTCCAACGGCTGCTTGCCGCCGCGAAAAAGCTCGGAATCGAGGACCGCGTCGCCGTGATGACCGAAGGGACGCCCCTGGTGTTCTAGACAGCTTCTTAGAGCCCTTCAGCCGGACGAAGCGGCCTTTTCTCGGGGTTTTTACGCAGGGGGTTCTCAGGGTTTGGGGCAATTACCAGTTGACGGGCGGCGGGGATCACGCTTTGATCCTTTGTTTCCGTTTGATGATCTCCCGACGCGCCATTTTATTGCTGTTTTTGCTCCTGCCGCTGACCACGCAGGCAGCCACAACTACGCATAAAAAGCGCACCCATTCGCAAGAGGCAACCGATGCAGCCGCAGCCAAGCTCTCCAAGCCTGCCGTGGAGGTGATTCCCCAGGGCGACCCGGCTCCTTCTCTCTACGACAAAGGCTCGGCGGAGAAACTCAACTCGTGGCTGACGAGCTGGTTTGGACCGAAAGCCGACGGCGTCCGCTACGATACGCGGATGATCCACGCGGCGCAGATCGCCGAAGAACGCGCCCGCCACCATTCCATTCGGAGTTGCTGGCGCTATGTGAAGCAAGCGCTTTTGGAAGCGAATGTCGTCGATACGTATCCGCAAACCTCCCTCGCCAAACAAGCCGGGGATGAGTTGATCAAAAGACACGGCTTCCGCAAACTCTCCATCAATGATCCGTTTAAAGCCCCCATCGGCTCGGTGCTGGTGTATGGCGGACGCGGGGCCGGACACGTGGAGATTCGCACCAAAGACGGGTTCGTGAGCGATTTCGAATCCCGCACTCCCTCCAAGCGGCCGCTGCTGGGGATTTTCGTCAAGCCGACCTAAAGGCTAAGTTGCGCTTAGGGATTTCCAAACGCCCTCCCGGAATCGCCCGCGGAGCGGTCGATCCACCTAACCGCCACTGCTCTTGGTGGATCGCGACCTCCGGGCGCGATGAACGGCGTCCGCCACTGGATGACCTGTGTATAATTTCGCTGCATCGCAGCCCGTTTCAGGTTATCCATGGGTTATGCCTTCCAGTCCTGTCTTTCACGGATTGACCGATTACCACACCCACACCCCGCTCTGTCATCATGCCGAAGGGTGGCCGCGCGACTACGCGCGCGTGGCGGTGGAGCGCGGCCTGGCGGAACTCGGCTTTGCCGACCACAGCCCGATGCCCGCAAAACTGGAGCCGTTCGACGACTGGCGCATGGCGCTGGCCGATCTGCCCCGCTATTTCGAGGCCGTGCATGAGGCGCGCGCCGCGTTCCCGCAACTCCCGATCCGGCTCGGCCTGGAGGTCGATTACATCCCCGGCCATGAGGGGTGGATCGAAGAGCTTGCCGCGATGGCCGACTGGGATTTTCTCATTGGAAGCGTCCATTACCTGGCTCCCGGCTGGGACGTGGACAACCCGGCGCATCTCTCGCGGTTCAAAACGCAGCCGATTGCGGAAATCTGGCAGCTTTATTTTGATGTGTACGAAAAATGCATCAGGAGTCGGCTTTTCGATTTTGTGGCCCATCCCGACCTGCCCAAAAAATTCGGTCACCGGCCCGAAGGGGATTTGCGCCGCTTTTACGAACCGGTGATCGCGGCCCTCGCGGAAACCGACACCGCCTTTGAAATCAATACCGCGGGATTGCGCAAACCGGCGGGCGAATGCTACCCGGCCCCGGAATTTTTGAAGCTGGCCCAAGAGGCGGGAGCCGCGCTCCTCATCAACTCCGACGCCCACGCGCCGGAGGAAGTCGGCGCCGGGTGCGGTTTGAAGGCAGAAAACGGCGGCTGGTGCAGTTTTAAGCCGATTCATGAACCTCCGCGCCCGCAATCGCACGATCTCTTTCCCGCGCCGACCGCTGGTGATGGGAATTTTGAATCTGCGCTCCGAATCGTTCTCCGGCGATGCCGTGGCGAATGTCGATCTTGCCCTGCGGCGGGCGCGGCAGATGGTGGAGGAGGGGGCGGATATCATCGACGTGGGCGGCGAGAGCGCCGGGACGGGACACGCCGCCATGAGCGAGGCCGAGGAGATCAGCCATTTGCTTCCCTTTGTGCAGCGGTTCGGGGCGGAGGGGGCCGATTTCGCGCCGCCTTCGGATGCCGCGCAGTGGTTCCCGCCGTTGCTTTCCGTGAACACATGGCGCACGGGGGTCGTCGAAGCGGTACTCCCCGCGGGAGGCGATCTGCTCAACGATCTAAGTGCGCTGCCCACCGATGCCAATGCACGCGTCTGCGCGGAAACCGGCGCGGCCCTGCTCCTCATGCACAACGAGGGGGAGCCGAAGGTGTGGCATCCTTACCACACTTACCCGGATGTGATGGCGACCCTGGAGGCATTCTTTGAGGAAAAAATCGCGCTGGCCGAGGCCGCCGGGGTAGCGCGCGAGAGCCTCGTGCTCGATCCCGGCATCGGCTTCACCAAATTGCATGACGACAATTTGCGCATCTACCGCGAGTTGGAGCGGCTGCACCGGTTCGAGCGCCCTCTTTTGTTGCCGGTTTCGCGCAAACCGGTCATTGGCGAAGTGCTTGGCGTTGCTCCCGCCGAACGCGACGCGGGGACCGTGGCCTGCATCGTGAGCGGCTTGCGCCGGGGTGCACAGATTTTCCGGGTCCACAACGTCCGCGCCGCCGTGCAGACGATCCGAACAGCCGGGGCGGTGCTGGGATGCGTATAATCAGACTTGTCTCTTTTGAGCTGCGGATTACGATTGCGGCCATCCGCCCACTGGAATTGATCTTATGAAAAAACTGTGTTTGCTGGCTCTGCTGCTTCTCCTCAACCCGGTTTTAATGCCTGCAGCCGATTGGCCCGGTTATCGCGGACCGAATCAAGACGGGGTTTCCACAGAAAAGCTGAACTTGAAATGGGACGCGGCACCGCCAAAGGTGCTCTGGAAAGTGCCGATTAATACCGGCTTCAGCTCGTTTGCAATCGGCGGCGGCAAGGCGTTCACTCAAGTGGTGCGGGTTTTGAATAACGAGCCGCGCGAAATCTGCCTGGCCTTGGATGCTGCAACGGGAGCCGAGCTTTGGGCTGCCGATGTAGCCGTGGGCAAAGGGTATGGCGGTGGCGGACTTGGCGACGGCCCCCGCGCGACTCCTGCGATCAGCGACGGCGTGGTGCTCGTTTTGACCCCGAACCTGGTGTTGCACGGGCTGGACGCGCAAAACGGAAAAGAGCTCTGGACGCACGATCTGATCAAGGAGAATGCCGCCAAAAATATTCCCTGGAACAGTGCCGCCTCGCCCATTGTGGATGGCGATCTCGTATTTGTAATGGGCGGCGGAGCAAATCAAGCCCTGCTCGCGTTCCACAAAAAAACCGGACAGCTCGTCTGGAAAGGGGAAACGGAAGCCATCACCCACGCGACGCCGGTGGTGGCCACGATTCAAGGCGAGCGGCAGGTGATCTTTTTCTGCCAAAGCGGGCTCGTGGCGCTCTCCGTCAAGGACGGCAAGGTGCTCTGGAAATTCCCTTACCCGTATAAAACCTCCACCGCGGCCTCCCCGGTGGTGAGCGGCGACATTGTTTTCTGCTCTGCCGGCTATAACGTGGGCGGCGGTGCGTGCAAAATCACCAAAAACGGGGACGCGTTCACCGCGACCCAGCTCTGGCAAACCCCCGGCAACATCGAGGCGGCCAACCATTGGAGCACCCCGGTCTGCAAGGACGGCTACCTCTACGGCATGTTCAGCTTCAAGATGCCCGGCAAGGGGCCAATGAAATGCGTGGAGATCGCCACGGGCGCGGTCAAATGGTCGCAGCCCGGGTTTGGGCAAGGCAATGTCATCCTTGCCGACGGCAAGCTGCTCGCATTGGCGGATAATGGCGAACTCGTGGTGGTGGAGCCGACGCCGGAGGCTTACAAAGAAGTGGGCCGGTTCAAAGCCGTGGAA
>JAPLTE010000089.1 GCA_026398235.1 Verrucomicrobiota bacterium | reverse complement strand
CGGCCATCAGCTTGACGGCTTCCCGGTCGGTCGTTGGAACGAGCAGGATCGCATCTGCGGGCAATCCGGCCCGCTGTGCCCCGCGCCCCAGGGCCGCGGCGATCGCGAGATTCGAGCCGATGGCTTCGCTGCCGCCGCGCAAGATCGTTGCGTTGCCGGTCTTGGTGCAAAGCACGGCGGCGTCGCTGGTGACGTTGGGCCGGGATTCAAAAATAATCCCCACCACGCCGATGGGCACGCGCACTTTGGAAATCTGAATGCCATTGGGACGCGTCCATTGGGAAATGATCTGTCCCACGGGATCGGGCAAAGCCGCCACCTGGCGGATCCCTTCGGCCATCCCCGCAATGCGATCCGGAGTCAGCGTCAAACGGTCGATCATTGCGCTGGAAAGTCCGTCAGCTTTGGCGCGCTCGACATCTTTCGCATTGGCGGCGAGCAACTCCTCTTGGGAAACGAGCAATTCAGCGGCCATCGCGAGCAGACCGGCATTTTTTTGTTCGCTGGAAAGCTGCGCAAGCTGCCGGGACGCCACACGGGCGCGCTTGCCGAGATCGAGAATGATTTGTTTGAGATCCATAAATTACTTGGTCAAAAAGCGTGTTCCCACCGATTGGCCTGCAAGAATCGCTGCAATCAAACCGGGAGTGCGGCCGCTGGCGATCACGGTGGGGATACCGGCTTCGACAGCCATTTTGACCGCCTGGAGTTTGGAGGCCATCCCGCCGACGCTCAGCTTGCCCTTGGTCGGTTCCACGCAATCCATCACCTCGTCAATGTCGCACACTTCACGGATCACCTCGCCACCGTTAAGAAGTCCGTCGGCGGTCGTTAAGAGGATCAACAAATCGGCTCCCGCCAGCATGGCGACTTCGGCCGAGAGGCGGTCGTTGTCGCCAAAACGGAGTTCCTCCACGGCCACCGAGTCGTTTTCGTTAATGATCGGGACCACGTTTTTCTCGCTGATCAGGCGATTTAACGTATTCCCGGCATTCACATAACTTTTACGGCTGTCGAGATCGCCGTAAGTGAGGAGCAGTTGCGCGACATGCAAGCCATGCGCAGCAAACGCGGTCTCATACAAATTCATCAGCTTGGATTGGCCCACGGCGGCACACGCCTGGATACCCGCGAGATCCCCCGGCCGCTCCGTAAGCCCGAGCGTCATCAACCCGGCCCCCACCGCCCCGCTGGAAACCAGCAGGCATTCGTGCCCGGCGTGGACAGCGGCGGCGACCTCGGAAGAAAGGCGCGCGATTTGACCGCGATCGAGCGTGTTCGCCTCCGGTTGCGTGAGAATGCCGGTGCCGAACTTCAAAACAATACGCTTGGGTGTGCCACTCATGGGAAAAGAGGAAAGTGCATCAGCAATAGAGCGTTCCGCCTCTGGTTACAAGGCGGTTTTCGGTTGCGCCGCGCGCGGGGCTCTGGAAGCGGCATTTATCTTGACGGGGCTGGGGCACGCCGTTATATCCCCGCCTCATCAAATCCGGCTTGCGATAACCTTCGCATTTCATTCCGCACATGTCTTTTTCTCTTCGCTTTACCCGCTCTTCCCTCTTTGCCTGGCTCATGTGCCCGGTGCTGTTCATGGCCGGGATGGCACTCTTTAATAGTCATAACCATTTTCCTTACTATTATCATCCCGATGAGAAAGGCAAGGTGCGCCAGATTGCCGAGCATACCCGCAACTGCAATCACCCGTTGATGATGCTCACCGCGACCAACCTGGTGGCGCAATTCCACAAGGGTCCGCTTACGTTTCAGCAAATCGTTGAAAAAGGACGGACGGTTTCCGCCTTTTTTACAGCGATGGCGGCAGTGTTCATGGCGTTGCTCGCTTGGCGCATGGGGGGCGCCCCCGTCGCGGCGGCGCTGGCCGGGTTGAGCGCGGGTATATTCATCCTGCTCGATGTCCGAATTTATTTCCTCTCTCATTTCATGAAGGAGGATCCCGCGCTGATCATGGGCATGGCGCTCACCTTTCTCTCCCTCCATGTTTTTTGGAAACGGCGGGATGAAGCCTCTGTCCTCTTTGTAGGCGCCTCCACCGCAGCCGCTGTTTCCGGAAAATACATCGGCTGGCTGCTTGTTCCTTTTGTAATCTGGCTCATTCACGCTGGCTGCGAACCGGCGGCCCGCAAGCATTACCGCAAGCTGCTATTCAGGGGGTTCGGGCTGACTTGGGCGGTTCTGAATTACTCCATTATTTTTGACCCGCTCCAGACGTTTTCCTCTCTCGGCCGGGAAATGAAGGGGGTGATTCGAGGGCACCACGGGCTCACCAAGCAAGTCCCGCATGCGGATTACCTCCGCATGTTTTGGGATATCCCCATGACAATCAAGTTGTTCTTTGGGCTCTATGCTGCGGGACTTCTGCTGCGCCTCAAAAAAACATCTCCTGCGGAATGGCTTGTGCCAGGTTTCAGCCTGTTGCTGATGGTCATGATGTCGTTCTCGCCGAAATCCAGCGCCCGCTATTTCATTCCCGTGGAAATGGTGGTTTGTTTTGGAGCAGGGCTGGGGCTGGTCTGGTTTTCAAGCACGCTTGCGTCCCTTTTCGGGCGGGCTCGCACAGCCGTTTTGATCCTGGTATGGGCTGCCCTCTTGGCGGTATCGGTGAAGGAGGTCGTCCCATTAATCCAGGAATATTATCGGGCACTGGCGGTGGATGACCGGCTGGAACTAAAGGCATGGGTCACGGCAAACCTGCCGGCTTCGGCTGTCATCGCACAGGATGACCGGGTGCATCTGTCCCAAGAAGGAGATCCAACTTATCCCACCGTGGCAACCGTGCCGCAGCGCATTCTGAATTCGGGATTTGTGGCCGATCTCGGCACGCTCGAAGAATTGCGGAGCAGGGGAGTCACCCATGTGGCCATTGCTTCACAAAAATTTCTCATCTTTGACGCTTTCACGCCCTCCTCCAAAAAGAAGGATGAATTCACCAGGCGCAAGCGATTCTATGCCTCACTGGGCGCTGTGCAAAATTCAAAACTCCAAGATGGGGTCAAGCAGGTCTGGAAATCCCAGATTGGAACGGTCATTTATCTCCAGCCGGGCATCCGGCTTTTCGACATCACCGGCGTAGCTCCATCGGCATCTGTCACGCCCGCCACACCTTCGGCTCCGGCCTCACCGGAACCTGAACAGGAAACGGCTGCCGGTATTTGATCGGTACGGTTTCCGAATCACCAGCATCTGGTGGATCGGCCGCTCCGCGGACGATTCTTCAAAGCCTATCGAGCGTAGCGAGCTGATTTTGCTTCCAAGCCCCCCCCGGAATCGCGCCCGGAGGTCGCGATCCACCTTCGCTTTTCAGAGATTCTTATGAGAAATGCCCTAGCCTAAACAATTTCCACCGGGCATTTCGGCAGCGCCTTCAAAAAAGCGCTCCCATAGCCCTTGGTAAGAATGCGCGGATCGAGGATCACCACGATCCCTGAATCCGCCTTGGTCCGAATCAGCCGCCCAACCCCCTGTCGCAGTTTCAGGATGGCCTCGGGCAGAGAATATTCAGCGAACGGATCGCCCCCCTGCGCCTGAATGACTTCGAGCCGCGCTTCTATGAGCGGATGATCGGGCACCGCGAACGGCAACCGCGTGATGATCACATTGGATAACGCTTCGCCGGGCACGTCCACGCCGCTCCAAAAGCTGTCGGTGCCGAAAAGGACATTGGGCTCGCCTTCTTTTTTGAAATCTTCCACGAGCCGATGGCGCGACATCCCCTGTCCTTGCACGAGCAGATTCCACCCGCGTTTGACAAACGGCTTGATCAGCCGCTCCGCCATGGCCTGCATCGTCTTATAGGAAGTGAACAGCACGAACGCGCGTCCCTGGCTCATCTCCACAAAATGCTCCACCTGAGTCGCGAGCGCTTCCTCATAACCGGCGTCGCGCGGATCGGGCATTTTGCGCGTTACGTAAAGCCGCATCTGCCGCTCGTAATCGAACGGACTCCCCACCTGCACCGCCTCCACCTCCCCCGCGCCCACGCGGTTGCGGAAATAATGCATCTCGGCGCTCCCCACCGAGAGCGTGGCGCTGGTCATCACGCACGTATGAGCGCTTTTGAAAAGCAACGCCCGCAGGTGCGCCGCGATATCCACCGGGGCGGCATTCAACGCGCAGAACTGCCCTTGTTTGCCGCTCTTTTCCACCCAATACACATGATCGTCGGCACTTTGGGAAAGAAACGTCGCAATCCCAAGCCGGGCATCGCGCACCCTGCGGCCCATCTCTTGCAACTCCGCCTTGGTGGTCTCGTCCTCAACCCCTTTCAGCACGGTGACGATCAACACCTGAAGCTGCGCGAGTTTGGCAGTGATCGTGTCCGGCACCAGATCGGGTTGCCGAATGCGCACCTCTCGGCCCTTGGGATTAAACGGCGCTTTTTCCGCCACCGTGTCGAAAAATTGATCCACCTCGGCCATGAGCGCCGTCACCTCACGCACCCCGTCAGGATTGCGCAGCGCGGTAAACAACCCTTTCTTTGTCCGCTCGTTATAGAGCCGCTGGAGCGAGTATTTGAGCCCAAATTGCGAGATATTCATCCCAATCTGCCGGGCCGCGACGCCCTCCACGGTATGGGCCTCGTCGAAAATCACAAAATCGTTGGCAAAAATATACCCATCCTCGTCCTCCGCTTCATCCGCTGATCCCGCGTTAAGAAAAAACAGCGTGTGATTCATCACCACGACATTTGCGCCGACGAGCCGCTTGCGCGCTTGCTGGTAGAAGCAATGGGATTCTTTTCCTCCACAGCTTTTATTCGTGCAAAGATGCTGCTCGCTGCACACCTGCGCCCAAACCGCCGGGTCCGGCTCAACCGCGAAATCCGCCAGCGAACCGTCTTTCGTCGTCTTGGACCAGTCCCAAATCCGCTTGAGTTCCTCCTGCTCGGGCGAGGTGAAAAGGTCGCCGGAATTTTGCATCGCGCGCTCCAGTCGGCGTGGGCAGAGGTAATTCTGGCGGCCTTTCCAAAGCGCCACCTCAAATTCCACCGGGAGAAGCTTTTGGAGAATCGGGATATCCTTATACACCAATTGCTCCTGCAAATTGATGGTGTAGGTCGAGATCACCGCCTTTTTCCCCTTCGCCAGCGCGAAGAGGATCGCGGGAACGAGATAAGCGAGGGATTTACCAACGCCCGTTCCGGCTTCCACCACGAGATGGCGTTCCTCCGAGAGCGCGCGGGCCACGGCAACCGCCATCTGCTGCTGCTCGGGGCGGTATTCAAAATTGCGCGCCGAGGCGAGAAGCCCGTCCGGCGCAAAAATCTGCCGGACCCGCTCTACAAACTCGTCTTCGATCTCGTCGCGAAATGCAATCATGGGAAGCGTTAAAATGACTCCCCTTGGCCCGTCCATCAAGAACGCAGGTGAAATTTCGCGCACCCCTTCCCGAACCCGCGCACGGATTTATTGGAAATTCTCGCGCGGATGCTCTAGTAAGTTCCCACGCATGATCCTTTTGGACCGTTACATCCTTCGCAATTTCCTTGCCCCGTTCCTGCTTTGCTTCTTCGGGTTCCTGGGGATTTGGCTCGTGTTCGACCTCCAAAGCAACACCTCGGATTTCCTGGAAGCACACGTTTCCCTCAAATGGGTCGTCTACTATTACCTGACCCAGGTGCCGCAGTTTATGATGATCTGCCTGCCGGTGGGCCTACTCCTGGCGCTCCTGTTTTGCTTGAGCAAGATGTCCCGCTCCAACGAGATCATTGCGATGCTCACGGCAGGCCAAAGCCTGGTTCGCCTGCTGCTGCCGCTCTTCGGCGCGGGCCTCATCCTCACCGGGGTCTGCGTTGCCCTCAACTACAGCCTCGCCCCCCATTCCGACTCCATCAAAAAAGAGCTGAAAAACGGGATCAGCAAAAAGCGGGACAAAAAAATGGTGCTCACGGGCCAGGTCTTTCGCAATCGCGCCGACCGTCGCACCTGGTATGTCACCAAGATGCCTTCCAAAGCCGATAATGCGGATACCCTCCTCGAAGGGGTCGATATCACCCAGCAAAACGAGGCCGGTGTTGTCACAGCCAAATGGTATGCCCTCACAGCCACCTACAAACCGGAGACCAAGACGTGGCTCTTCTTCCACGGAAAAGCCGTGCAGTTCGCCCCGGACGGGACGATTCAGTCCGACAAATCCTTCCCCGGCACACTCCAAATCAATGATTGGAGCGAAACCCCGTGGCGCATTGCCAGTTCCAACCTCGATCCGCAGGGGCTTTCCGTGCCGGAACTGCGTGAATATTTCGACAACAACGCCGATTTCCCGCCCGCGCAACTCGCACCCTACCGGACCCATTTTCAATACCGCTGGGCGTTGCCGTTCCAATGCCTCGTCGTCGTGCTCATCACCGGGCCTCTGGCGATTGTCTTTTCGCGCCGGGGCGTACTCTCGGGCATTGCGGGAGCCATCTTTTTATTCGCCGGGATGACTTTCTTTACCTTCCTCATGCTCGCCATTGGAAAAGGCAACCGCATCTCGCCAGTCACCGCCGCATGGACGCCGATCCTCGTCTTCGCCTGCATTGGACTGTTTCTGCTCTACATTAAAGGGACCAACCGGGAGTTCCCGAAAATCAGCGATTTCTTTCGCTCCAAACCCAAAGCATAACCATGGCCAACGAATGGGAAATCAAAGGGCGCAGCCACGTCTGTACCGCCACCGGGCACGAATTTGCGGATGGCGAATATTTTCACACGCTTCTTTTCCGGGACCGCCATGGGTTCCGTCGCGAAGACCTGTGCGAAACGGCCCTGGCCCAACGCGACCCGACCCAGCAGCCGTATTCCTCCTGGCGCACAAAATTTGAAGTCCCCCCTCCGCCCCCTCCCGAGCCGCTCGGCAAGCAGACCGCCGAAACCCTCCTGCGCAAATACATGAATGAACCGGGCGAAGAACACGCCAACGTCCGATTCATCCTGGCCCTCATGTTGGAGCGCAAACGGATATTGAAGCCGCTCGAAGTCAAGGAAGAGGAAGGCAGCCGCCTCCATATTTATCTCCACACCAAGAGCGACGAGATTTTCGTCATCCCAGACCCCTGCCTCCACCTCGACCAGATCGAGGCCGTGCAAACACAGGTGGCTGGGCTGTTGGGATAAAATGAAAAAGTTGAGAGTTAATAGTTGAGAGTTGAGTGAAGGAAAAAGCTCCGCTCCTGCTCTCAACTCTCAACATCTTCCTCTCTCAACTCTCCTCCATGCTCCCTTGGTTCCAAGACCGTTTCCCCCTTTACCTCGCGCCGATGGCGGGCGTGACGGATAAGGTGTTTCGCGGGCTCTGCAAGGAACAAGGCGCGGATGTGCTGGTGACGGAATTTGTCTCCGCCGAGGGGATCTTACGCAAAAACGCGCGGACGATGGAATACCTCGATTTTGATCCCGCCGAACGTCCGTTGGGAGTCCAGCTTTTTGGCGCGGACCCGGACCACTTGGGCGAAGCGGCCCGGATGGTGCGCGACTGGGTGCAGCCGGATTTCCTCGACCTCAACTTCGGGTGTCCCGTCAACAAGGTTGTCGCCCGCAACGGCGGCTCGGCTTTATTAAAAGACCTCCCGCTGATGGAGCGCGTTGCCCGCGCCGTGGTTGAGGCGGCGGCTCCTTGCCCCGTCACCGCGAAAATCCGCATCGGCTGGAGCCGACAGGAAATCAACGCGACAACCACAGCGCGCATTCTCGAGGGCACCGGCATCCAGGCGCTCGCCGTGCACGGTCGCACCAAGGATATGGGCTATTCCGGCGAAGCGGATTGGAACGTCATCGACGCAGTCGCGCGTTCGGTCCGCATTCCCGTAATCGGCAACGGCGACATCCAGAGCGCATACGATGCTGCCCGGCGCAAGCGTGAAACCGCCGTCGCAGGCCTCATGCTGGGCCGGGGCGCGATGTCCTCTCCCTGGATTTTCCACGAAATAAAGTGTTATCTCGCCACGGGCAAAGTCCCGCCGCCACCACCGCTTGCGGATCAATGGGCGTTTATCCGGCGGCATTGCGTCCTCGCCATTGCGGCGCGCGGAGCCGAACGTCCCGCCCTGCATTCCCTGCGCGCACGTCTCATGGCCTACACCCACGGGATGCCGCACGCCAAAATCCTGAGAGGCCAGTTCGCCAAGGTCGAAAGCCTCGCGCAGCTCGATGAGATCATCGCCACCAGCCTCGCCGAATCAGATAATCAGGAGTAAGAAGCTGTCTAAAAATTGGGAGCGGGGTGCGTTGCAGCAGGTTTTGGGGTTGGCCAAGGCGACAGCTTCTAAAGTCCAATAGGAGGTCCCCCGGCTCTGCCGGGGAGGCTCCCAAAGTTTGACTTATAGTGCGGTCTTCCCGTTCGATGGTCTGTGAGCCGCTCAAAGCTACAGAACCAACGAACAATGGAAGACCACAACAGTTT
>JAPLTE010000088.1 GCA_026398235.1 Verrucomicrobiota bacterium | reverse complement strand
TTGTTCGTTGGTTCTGTAGCTTTGAGCGGCTCACAGACCATCGAACGGGAAGACCGCACTATAAGTCAAACTTTGGGAGCCTCCCCGGCAGAGCCGGGGGACCTCCTATTGGACTTTAGGCAATTTCCCGTAATTTTAGAATGCATTTCCCACGAAGGACACAGAGGCCACGAGGAAGGAACAAGTTTTTCAGTCGCTGTTCTTCTCTTCGTACCCTCTGTGGTGATGCTACCCGATCTTCGACTTGAACCGCACAGCGCACAGCGAAAAAAGCCCCACCGCCATTGCGCATAATATCGCCAGCGACGGCCAGTATTCCGAAAAGTACGCGCCCCGCAGCACAATCGCCCGGATCAAGCCGATGCCATACGTTGCGGGTAAAAGCGTGCTGATCACATAAAAAATCCAAGGCATCGTCTCGCGCGGAAAAATGAACCCGGAAAAGAACACGCTTGGCAGAATAAGGGTCATTGTCATCTGCAATGCCTGCATCTGGTTTTCCGCACGCGTGGAAATCAACAGCCCGATGCTCAGGAGGGTAAATACATAAACCAGCACGGAAACCGTCAACCCGACCAGGCTTCCCGCGATCGGCACGCCGAACACAAAACGCATCAACAAAATCAGCAATGCCGACATCGCACTCCCGAGACAGAAATACGGGATCAATTTCCCGAGCATCAACCCCCAGCGGGACACAGGGCTCACCAGCAGTTGCTCGAGCGTCCCACGCTCCCGCTCGCGGACCACCGCCATGGCCGTGGTGAATAACGTGGCCATTTGCAACACCAACCCAATCACGCCGGGGATGAAAAAATTCGGGCTTTTCATCGCGGGGTTGAACAACATCTGCGGCCGCACCTCAATCGGCATCTCCCTCCGGCCCGACTCCGCCAGCAGTTGCGCAATCGCATCGCGCATCGTCACCGCAATCCCCGTGTTGAGCGCCTGGAGCGCCGTGGTCGAATTGGACCCGTCAATGGCAAGCTGCACCATGACAGGATGCCCCGCGCGCAGGTTGCGGGAAAAATCCGGTGGAATTTGCAATGCCGCGTACGCATGCCCCTTGCGGATCTCGGATTCCATTTCCGAAACGCTCTCGACGCGGCCCACAACCTTGAATGTCTCGGTGTTCACAAACCGGTCCACCAGTTGGCGGCTCTCCACCGTGCGCGCCTGGTCAAACACGATGAGCCCCATATTCTTCACATCGGTGTCCAGCGCGAAACCAAAGGCGATCATCTGGATCATTGGCGGGATCAGCATAAAAAAGAGCGTCGTCGGATCACGCAGCATCACGATGAACTCCTTGAAGAGAATGGCGTTGAAGCCGCGCAAGATTTTCATGCGTGCCCTCCCTCTGCATGTTTTGCCGTCAGCGCCACGAAGACATCCTCCAGCGAGGGCGAAATGGGGCGCAGATCGGCCGAATGGATACCCGCCTCCGCGAGGTAGGCGCGGATGCGCTCGTCGCTCACGGCATCGTCCACCAGGAGGTGCATCGATTGCCCGAACACAGTTGCCGTCGAAATCCCGGCCTTGTTGCGCAAGGTTTGCAAGCCGATCGTCACATGCTCGCAGGTGACATCCATGCGGCGCGTTCCCGGCGGATTCACCTCTGGCAGAAGTTTTAGCGAATCCGGCACGCCGCAGACAATCAGCTTCGAGAGATAGATATAACCGACGTGCGAACAACGCTCGGCCTCATCCATGTAATGCGTCGTTACAAAGAGCGTCATGCCGCGCCCGGAAAACTCGAACAGCAAATCCCACAATTCCCGGCGCGCCACCGGGTCGATCCCCGCCGTCGGCTCGTCCAGAAAGAGGACCTTGGGCTCGTGCATCAGCGCACAAGCCATCGCCAGCCGCTGCCGCCATCCGCCCGAGAGCAAGCCCGCGCGCCGCTCCAGATAAGGCTCCAAGTGCGTCAACGCCAGCAGTTCCTGGAAACGCTTGCGCAATGCCTCGCGCCGCAACCCATAGAGCTTGCCATAAAACGTGAGGTTCTCGTGCACCGTCAACTCATCATAGAGGGAGAATTTCTGGGACATGTAGCCGATCATCTCCTTGAGCTCGTCCGTCTCCTCGACCACGTTGCGCCCGCCGATGTGCGCGGTGCCATCACTGGGTTCGAGAATGCCGCACAGCATCCGGATCACCGTCGATTTTCCTGAACCGTTCGGCCCGAGAAACCCGAAGATCGCTCCCCGCTCCACATTGAAGCTCACGTGGTCCACGGCCGTGAAGCTGCCAAAGCGCTTCGTCAGCCCGTCGCATTGGATCATCGCGGTGGCCATGGGATCAAACGCTCCTTGCGCACCGGCGTGTTCAGTCCCGGGAACGTCACCTCGCCCGACATCCCCGCCCGCAACGCGCCGTCTGCATTCTCCAGCCGCACCTTGACGCCAAATACCTGCCGCACCCGGTCTTCCACCGTTTGCACATTGCGCGGCGTGTACTCCGCCTCGCGGTTGATCTGCTCCACCGTTCCGTAAAATAATCTGTTATTGATACCGTCCACGCGCAGTTCGGCTTTCTGGCCGAGATGCAGCTTGCCCAGCCACGTCGCGGGCACATAGACGCGAATCCAAAGATGATCCGGCAAAATCAAGGTCGCCACTTCGCGGTTGGCGGCCAGCACATCGCCGACTTTCACACTGAGCACCTCCAAAATACTGTGGCCCGGCGCGACGATCCGCATCTCTTTAAGCTGCGCATCAATATCTGCAAGCTGCGCGCGGGCTTGGGCGATCCGCTCGGGGCGGGTCCCTTCCCGAAGCAATTCGTAGCGTTGCCGCGCGGCCTCGGCGCTTTTCGCGAGCGCATCCGCATTGCTGATGGTCTTTTCCGCTTCGGAGGCGGAAACAACCCGCGTCGAGAGCAGCGCTCGCGCACGTTTCGCATCCGCTTCCGCAAAAGCCAATTGCGCCTTGAGCGACTCCCAATCCTTGAGCGCCGCTTCGATCTCCGACGGCCTTGGCCCGTGCTCCATTTCCTCAAGCTGGGCCGCAGCGAGCGCACGCCGCGCAGTCAATTCCTGCGCATCCAGTTCCGCAATCACCTCGCCCGCTTGCAGTTCGTCCCCCTCCTGGTGGGGGAGTTTCTCGATCCGCCCGCCAAAGCGCGGCCCCACATGCACTTCGTCCACCTCGATGGTTCCCGAAAGCGGTTCAGGCACCGACACATACTGAGACCAAAGCCAGGTCGCCAACACAGCCATCATTATGAGAAGGAGAAATTTGCGAAATTTCCGCATGCGAATTTTAGCTTATCCGTAAATCAAGGAACCAGGAAATCCTTTTTCTTCGCCGTGGTGATGTGCAGCTCACGCAAATAGATCGGCTCCAGATCGCCCCGGGCCACGATGGATCGCCCCTCGGCAGCCAACCGCGCAAGGCGTTCCGCGCACGGGAATCGGAATTCCAGCGCAGCCGGAATGACCGCGCCGATCTCCTCGGAGGCCACCACTGGCAGCGAGCATTCCCCCAGCTTCTGCGCCAGTTCCTCTGCCGAAAACAACACCGGCCCCTCCACGCATTCCCCCGCGCGCACGAGCGCAAAATAGTAACTTTCCCGCCGGGCATCTCCCAACGCGACGTAATCCCCTTCCCCCAGCGCGACAATGGAGGGGAGCCCAACCAGTTCCGCGCCCGTCGAGAGAGCCAGCCCCGTGGCAGCGGAAATCGCGATCCGCACCCCGGCATAAGAACCCGGCCCGAGCCCCACGGCAATCCGATCGATCCGCCCCACTTTCAAAGCCCGCTCCAGCACGCCGAAGAGCAGCGAGCTATGGCTGCGTCCCGCCCCGCATGATTCGGAAAAAACGATCTGTCCCTCATGCAAAACCGCGACGCTGCCCTGGTGGGTGGACGTTTCGATGGCGAGGATGGTGTTTGGAGTGGTATTCACATTACTTCATACGAAGCGCAGCGGAGTCTAGAAGCGGAGCCCTGAGCTTTGTGCATTTTGCGCGAGATTTTAATAGGCGATCTCCCTTTCGTCGCCATCCAACGCGCGGAACCGAATCCAGCGCACACCGGGTGGCATCAGCGCCGCAAATTTATCGGCCCATTCGATCACCGTCACGCCATCGCCGGCGAGGTACTCGTCCAGACCGATGCCGAGCACCTCCGCTTCCTCCTCCAGCCGGTAAAGGTCGATGTGGAAGAGCGGGAGCCGCCCGCCGGGGTATTCATGGATAAGGGTGAACGTGGGGCTCGTGACACCGCACTCCACGCCCAGCCCGGCGGCGAGCCCTTTGGCGAACTGCGTTTTGCCCGCGCCGAGATCGCCCGCCAAAGCCAGCACATCGCCACGGCGCAGCGAGCCAGCGCATTGTCGGCCCAGCGCGAAAGTCTCCTCGGGATTATGCGAAATGATCGAAGCCATGAACGGGTAAAGATTGGGTATTGGCCGTCAAAATGCCCACGCGCGTCAATGGTAAAGTGTGGAAAGGCCAGGCAGCTTCCAAACGCGCCGCTTGTCGGGGAGCGACTGCAAAGAGTAGTTCAAAATCCTCCCCATCGCTCAACGCCTCCGCTTGCGAGGAGCCGGGATTGCAGGGAAGCGTTCCCAATGCAAACCCGCAGCCGCTCGCTTTTGCAAGGCGCGGAAGATCGGCTCCGAGTCCGTCGCTCAGGTCCATCATGGAGTGCAAACGAAAATGTTCGGTGAGCCAGCGCGCTTCGCGCAGGCGTGGCGTGAAATCGAGATGTTTTCCGGCAAGCGACCCGCCCAAGCGCCCCGTGACAAACAGCACGTCGCCGGGTTTGCCGCCCGAACGCAGGACGCACCGCGCCTTTTCCACCCGCCCCGTAAGCGCCACGGAAATGAACACCGGCCCCGGACTGCGCGCCGTCTCGCCGCCCGCAATCGACACCCCAAATTTGCGCGCGCACCGGCGCACCCCTTTATAAAGCGCGTCCACCTTCGCCACTTCCAGGCCCGGCGGCAAAGCCACCGTGATGAGCGCGTGTTCCGGCTCACCGCCCATCGCCGCAATGTCGCTCACGTTGCGGGCCAGCGCTTTCCAACCCACACGGGCGAAATCGGTTTCCCCCGTGAAGTGCACCCCTTCGATGACACAATCGGTTTTAAGCAGCTTCCAGAGAGCATCCGAGCGCCGACCCACCACGGCGCAGTCGTCGCCCGGCCCCACCAGCAACGCAGCGTCGCGGGGCAGACCGCGCGTCCACCGGGCAATAAGAGCCTCTTCACCGAAATCGGAAAGCTTCATGAGTGGTGCGCACTATAGAACATCGCGGCAAGCATCGCGCTGTTAAAAAGCGCATGCATCAACATCGGAGCCAGCAACGACCCGGTCGCCTCGTACGCCAGCGTAAAACAGATCGCCAAAACAAAGAGCGGCAGAAAAACCGGGCCGTTCATGTGAATGGCGGCAAAGAGCGCCGAAACGAGCAACATCGCCGGAAGAACCCCAAGGTAGCGCCGAAGCACGCCGTAAAAATAACCGCGAAACAAAAACTCCTCCGTCACCGGCGCGATCACGCCCGCCATTCCCGCCGCAAGCAGGATGCGCTTCCAATCCGAATTTCGCGCGGCATCTTGAAAATATTTGGCAATCTCCTGCATCTCCATTTCCTGATGCACCACCGCCTGCACCAACCCAAAACAAAGAAACACGAGCGGGAGCGCCGCCACAAAAAGCCCTGCGCCCCGCTTTAATACAGAGCCCGGATCCGTAGGATTCAGCCCGAAAAGCCGCACCACCGAAATGCGCCGTCCATGGAGAAAGAGCCCGATCGCACCAATGACCGCTCCAAACAACGCCGCGCTTTCCCGAAGCGCCGTATCTGTCAATGGCGCTTCTGGCGTATGGCGCAAAAAACCATGCAAGGCCGATGAGCCCAGCCACGCAATGAGCACTGCCGCGACCATGAAATCCGGCACACCCAGCAGTTCCACCCGGACTTTGCCAAACCCGGCGCGGACCGTTGCCAGCAGGCGCGCATAAATCCTTAACGAGAGCGCAATCGCTACCGTCGCGAGCAGCAACGTAAGCGCCCCCACTACAAGCCGAGCCCAGTCCATCACGATCATGGTTTAGAGTGGGCACACGAAGGCACGAAGAAAAAGACCGTCATCGGCTCTGCCTCGTGTGCTTCGTGCCTTCGTGTGAACATCATAACGCTCCGATTTGTAAACACGCCCTAAGGTGCGTAAAAGCCCGGCAACCAATAGGCGCGCCCCGGTTCCAACGCGGGAAGAAGCTTCTGCGTCACATTGATCTCCACCTTCCCCGAGCTTTCCTCACTACTGATATATTGGAAAATCCGGCTCCAGCTAAACTGCGCTTCATAAGCGACCACCGCCGCGTCCGGGGCTTTGCCCAATTCCTTCGCCTTGCGATACGCGTCCTCGATCTCTCCCAGCTCATCCACAAGTTTTGCCGCCAGCGCGTCCGTTCCCGAAACCACGCGGCCATCGGCGATTCCCGACCGCAACTGCGCCTCATCGAGATGCCGCTCGCGCGCCACCACGCCCACAAAAACCCCATACGTTTGCATCACCAACCCCTGGATATATGCCTTCTCCTCCGGCGTCATCTCGCGCGTGCCGCTCAGCATATCCTTGAACGCCCCGCTCTTGAACGTCTGCGGCGCGACGCCGATTTTGTTCAGCAGATCGTTATAACGCAGCGATTGAATGATCACGCCGATGGACCCGGTGAACGTCGTCGGATGAGCCATCAGATAACTCCCGCCGCAGGCTGTGTAATAGCCGCCCGAAGTCGCCATCGACCCCATCGAAACCACCACCGGTTTGCGGGCGCGCACCCGGCGCACGGCGCTATAAAGATTGTCGGACGCAGTCACCTCGCCTCCCGGCGAATCGATGGCCAGCACCACAGCTTTCACTTTGGAATCCTCTTCCGCCTGGCGCAACTGCAGCTTGATATCCTCCACCATGGAAGCGCTGATCCGGCCTGCGACGCTGGAACTGATCAATCCGCGTACGGGAATCACCACGATCCGGTCCTTGCCGGTGCCGCTGCGCAACACCCGCTCCTCCAACCGCTCCGGCTTGCGTAATTTGGATTGCAACCCACTCCCCACCTCTTTGGTTTTGCCGCCCACCAGCACCAAATTCACCAGTAAACTGAGGCACAGAACCAAAACCATGGCCACCCATAGACAACCCGACCGTTTGTTGCTCATAAGAGTGGAGAACTCTGCCCCAGAAAACCGGGCGAGACAAGCGCCGCGTTGGAAAAAGTGGCTCCTCACGTCCCACGACTTCAACCTGCTCCGGCTCAACCCGCGAGAAAACGCCCAATGACGCCAAATCCCTCGAAAACTTCGAAAAATGTTATCCAGTCAAGAAATCGCCTGTCATGACCCCATTTCCAGATTCTCTTTTGCTTTTATTTAGAAGCTGTCTCAAAATTGGGAGCGGGGTGCGTTGCAGCAGGTTTTGGGGTTGGCCAAGGCGGTGAGGAGGGAGCATATCTTCAGATACGCGACCGACGCGCAACGCAGGCCAGCGCCAAAAGATGCGCAACCCAAAGGGCAAGAGCCAGCGTGACGCTGGACCCCTTTCGCGCTGCCGCGCGTGCGGCGGCTGACGCGCGCCCCCCGATAAAAGAGCGCTATTCTGCAACCTTTCAGGCAAGAGGGTTAAACGGGCTCTGACTGTGTTACTCCCTCGTCGCCTATCCACCGATAGGCTCCTCGCTCGTGCCTTGTCATACCCCGTTTTCTCCCTCTTGCGCACCTCCGCCGAATTTTTAGACAGCTTCTTAGATGCGCTTGCCCTGGCTGATTATCCCCTGGATATCCCGCAAGCGCGTTCTTGGGTCCGAAGCTTTCCGGGATGGAAAGTCGGCCTGTGGGCTCTTTTTTCCGATTGAATTTCACGCCGATCCTGCTAAAGGTGGCGCACACATGCATTCTTTGCTGACCAGCCGACTTACGTTGCTCCTCGGGCTTTCGCTCTCATAAAGCGGATGGTCTCGCGGAGCCTTTTGTCGTAATTCGGCTGCGGCTGCTCCCGGTGGAGGCGGTCCGCGCCGCTTCTTTTTTTACCCATCCACCAGCAGGAGAACGTTTTTATGTCAGACAAAGTCATCATTTTCGACACCACGTTGCGCGACGGCGAACAATGCCCCGGCGCATCCATGAATTTGCGGGAAAAAATGGAGGTCGCCCGGCAGTTGGCCCGCCTCAATGTGGATGTCATCGAGGCCGGGTTTCCGGTCATCAGCGACGGCGATTTCGAAGCCGTGAGCAAGATCGCCACGGAAATCCGGGGGCCGATTATTTGCGGGTTGGCCCGTTGCGTTGCCAAGGACATCGATGCCGCCGGGGCTGCCGTGAAAGCGGCGGGCGAACGCGGGCGCATCCATGTGTTTTTGGCCACTTCGGCGATCCACCGCGAGTTCAAGCTCAACAAAGCCCGCGAGGAGATCATCCGCATGACGGTCGAAGGGGTTAAACGCGCCAAGTCGCTGTGCCGCGACGTCGAGTTTTCGCCCGAGGACGGCTCCCGCACGGAACCGGAGTTTTTGGCGCAGGTGGTGCAGGCGGCGATCGAGGCCGGGGCGACCACGGTCAACATCCCCGATACCGTCGGGTTCGCCGTGCCGGAACAATACGCGGGATTGATCACCTATCTCAAAACGAACGTGCGCAACATTGACGACGCGATCATCAGTGTGCATTGCCACAACGATTTGGGTTTGGCCGTGGCCAACTCGCTGGCGGCGATCAAAGCCGGGGCGCGGCAGGTTGAAGGGACGATCAACGGCATCGGCGAGCGCGCGGGCAACGCGGCCCTGGAAGAGGTCGTCATGGCGATCAAAACGCGCGGCGATTTTTACGGCGGCATCGAGACCGGCGTGCACACGCGCGAGATCGTGAAATCGTCACGCCTGATCAGCCGCATGAGCGGATTGATGGTGCAGCGCTCCAAAGCGATTGTCGGCGAAAACGCATTTGCCCACAGCTCGGGGATTCACCAGGACGGCATTTTGAAAAAGCGGGAGACCTACGAAATTATGGACCCTCGCGAAGTCGGCTGGGGCGACACCGAGTTGCCGTTGACCAAACACAGCGGGCGGCACGCGATGGTCAAGCGCCTGGAGCATTTGGGTTTCAAATTGAGCGATGCCGAAATCGAAAGCGTCTTCGTCCGGTTCAAGGAAATCGGCGACAAAAAGAAATTCGTCTATGACGACGATTTGTCTGTGTTGGTGGACGACTCGATGGGGGCGAACCTGGAAGGTTACACGCTCGACTACATCCACGTCGCCAGCGGCAGTTCAACCATTCCCACGGCGACCGTGCGGCTCAAACGCGGCGAGGAAATTTTGCAGGATTCCAGCCCCGGCAATGGAGCCGTGGATGCCGCGATGAAAACCATCGACCGGATGCTCAATCAAAAGGGGCACTTGGTGGAATACAACGTGCAAGCCGTTACGCAGGGCAAAGATGCGTTGGGCGAGGTGACGATCAAGTGTGACTTCGGCGGCGGCCACCTGGTGACCGGCAAGGGAGCCAGCACGGATGTGATCGAAGCCAGCGCGCGCGCTTATCTGAACGCGGTCAACCGCGTCTTGAATGGCGCGTTGCTTGCGCGTCCGGATGCGGCGGCCACGCCATAGAACCGTGGAAGCGCTCGCATGAACGCCCGCTGGATTCTTCCTCCTCCGCTCGAGCAGCACCAAGAGACGCTTGCGGCCGCGCTGATGGGCGCGCTCGGGTGCCCGCTTTCGGTGGCTGAAATTCTTGCGCGCCGCGGAATCGTGGATGCAGCCCAGGCCGCCGATTTCCTTGCGCCCAAGCTCAAGCGGCTCAGCGATCCGTTTCTGTTGCCGGAAATGCGCGCCGCCGTGGAACGCACGCTGGCGGCGATCGATCGCGGCGAGCGGATCGTGCTCTATGGCGATTACGATGTGGATGGCGTCACTTCGCTGGCGCTTTTGATGCGCATCCTCCGGGCGTATGGGGCCAAGCCCGAGGCGTTCCTGCCCTCGCGCATGGACGAAGGGTATGGGCTGAGTCCGGAAGGTATCGCGCGTTGCGTGGAGACATTCGCGCCGCAACTGCTCATCGCGGTGGATTGCGGCACGGCCTCGGCTGCCGAGATCGCCACGCTTACGGGGCAAGGGGTGGATGTGGTGGTAATCGATCACCACGAATGCCCTACATTGCTGCCGCGCTGCACCGCGCTGGTCAATCCCAAGCGCACGGACGCCGAAGCCGATTTCACCTACCTGTGCAGCGCCGGGCTGGTTTTCAAATTTTGCCATGCCCTCTTGAAGGTGCGCTCTCTTGCGGATTTCGATTTGCGCGAGCATCTCGATCTCGTGGCGCTTGGGACCGTGGCGGATATCGTGCCGCTCATTGCCGAGAACCGCGTGCTCGTCCAAAAGGGGCTCGAAACGATGGCGCGCACCCGCTGGGCCGGGGTGAAAGCGTTGATGGAAGTGGCGGGAGTCGGTGCGCCGCTCACGCCGGGCGATGTCGGTTTCAAGCTCGGTCCCCGGCTCAACGCCTCGGGTCGGCTCGGCACCGCGCAAGAGTCGCTCGAACTGCTCCTTACCGATGATCCCGAGCGGGCGCGCGCATTGGCGAGGGAGTTGGACGCGCACAACCGCGAACGCCAAAACGTGGAAAAAACCACCGCCACGCAAGCACAAGCGCAGATTGGATTTGATCCCGCGGATGCCGCTATCGTAGTCGGCGCGCCTGGCTGGCATCCCGGCGTGCTGGGCATCGTGGCCGCGCGCATTTGCCGCCAATACCACCGGCCCACTTTGGTGATCGGCTTTGACGAAAATGGCCTCGGCAAAGGCAGCGGGCGGAGCATCGCCGGGTTCTCGTTGGTGAAAGCCCTCGGCCAGTGCGCCCCCTTGCTCGAAAAATTTGGCGGCCATGAAATGGCGGCGGGGATGGCGCTGCGGCAGGAACAATTTGAGGCATTCCGGGAGGCGTTTAAAACGTGCGCCCGCGCGCTGCTTTCCGACGAGGCGTTACTACCGCGCATTACCCTTGATGGGGAAATGGCGTTCAGCGAAATCAGCCTCGATTTTTTGGGGATGCACGAGCGGTTGCAGCCGTTCGGGATGGGCAATGCGCAGCCGCTTTTGCTGGCGCGCGGTGTGCGTCCGCTCTCCGAACCGGCGATCCTCAAGGAAAAGCATCTGCGCCTTGCGTTGGGCCAGGGCAAAACGCGGCAGGAAGCGATCTTCTTCAACGGAGCCGCTGCCCCGTTGCCGCGCCCGCCGTGGGACATCGCCTTCCGCATTGAGCGCAACGAATGGCAGGGCCGGGTGCGCGTGCAAATCCAGGTCCAGCGCATCCGCACGGCGGAGTAGAAACAATCTGGAACTCAGCAAAGAAAAACCCTTTCCTGAGTTGCTGAGTTCCAGATTTTTTGTCCTCGGCTTGGAGAAAGAGAAGGGGTTGCAGCCCCTCTCCCTCCTGCTCTGCTCAAAGATACCGAAAGTTGAGGCTTGATGCACGGGAGCCTCTTCGTGTTCACTGTGTCCTTAATGTCAAACCACACCCCGACCCCGAAATACAAACGGATCGTCCTTAAAATCAGCGGTGAAGCATTAAGAGAACCAGGAAGCGGCGACACCATCTCGCCCAAGATCGCCAGCAACATCGCACGCCAAATCCGCGAAGTGCACGATTTGGGCGTCGAAATTGCCGTCGTCGTGGGCGGCGGCAATATCTGGCGCGGCCTGGCCGCGAGCCACAAAGGGATGGAGCGGACCGCCGCCGATTATATGGGCATGCTCGCCACCGTGATCAACGGCATGGCCCTCCAGAGCGCGCTCGAAGCCCAAGGGGTCTCCACCCGCGTCCAGACGGCCATTGAAATGAAAAATGTCGCCGAACCGTTCATCCGCAGGCGCGCCATGCGCCATATGGAACTCGGCCGCGTCGTGATTTTCGTCGCGGGAACCGGCAATCCTTTCTTCTCCACCGACACAACCGCCGCCCTGCGGGCGAGCGAAATTGGCGCGGAAATCATTCTCAAAGCAACCAAAGTGGACGGCATCTACACCGCCGACCCCGCCAAAGACCCGACCGCCACCAAATACGACAAGCTGACCTACACCGAGGCCCTCACCAAGCGCCTTGCCGTGATGGATTCCACCGCTTTCTCCCTCTGCATGGATAACCGCGTGCCGATCATCGTGTTTGACATGATGCGCGACGACAACATCAAGCGCGTTGTCCTGGGCGAAGCCGTCGGCACTTTGGTCACTTCGCAGGACTAGACTTTCAGCTCTCCCAACTGCACCTTCTTATTATGAACTCCGACGACATTCTTTTGGAAACCGAAGAAGCCATGGAAAAGGCCGTGGAATACATGCAGCACGAGTTTTCCAGCGTCCGCACTGGCAAAGCCTCACCCGCGCTGGTGGAAAATATCGAGGTGGAAGCCTACGGCAGTTCCATGCGCATGAAGCAAGTGGCCCTCATCACCACGCCCGAAGCGCGCCTTATCGTCATCCAGCCTTTCGACATGAGCACGATGAAGGATATCGAGCGCGGGATTAAAGAATCCAAGCTCGGCATCAATCCCACGGTGGACGGCAAATTGATCCGCCTGCGCATCCCCGAATTGAGCGAAGAACGCCGCATCACCCTCTGCAAAACCATCAAAGTGATGGCAGAGGAAGCCCGCGTGCGCATCCGCAGCGCCCGCCGTGACGGCATCGACGGACTCAAAAAGCTCGAAAAAGAGGGGAAAATCACCGAAGATGATCTCCGCACCATGGAGAAGGAAGTGCAGACCCTCACGGATAAATCAGTCAAAACCATCGACGAAGCGGTCGCCCACAAAGAGGCGGAAATCCTCAAAGTTTGATCTGTTTGCCATGAAAAACCGCCTTCTCCTCCTGCTTGCCGTTTTCGCCTTTTCCCAAACCCATGCCGAAGTGGTGCGGCCCGCGCCCGACTTCACGTGGGGGCCGGGAAAAACGCTCAAAAGTTGGAAAGGCCAGCCAGTCGTGCTTCTGATCGCCCCCTCCCCCAAATCCAGCGCCCTTCGCAAACAAGCGGACCGCATCCAGGCCGTTTACCAAGAGTTCGCCGCGCGCAATGCCGTCTTTGTCGCTGCGTTTACCGATCCCGAAACCGCCGACCAGTCGATCCCCAGCAACGTGCCGTTTGTTGTCGCGAACAATGGAGCCCAAATCGCCGCCAATTACGGATTTGAGGGCAAATTCGCCGTGGTCGTAATCGGCAAAGACGGCAACCTCGACCTGAACAGCGCCAAAGTGGTGCCTGCCTCCCGGATCATGGACATGATCCTGAACAACTACGAACAGCAAGCGGCGGAGCGGAAGCCGTAGAGTTTGGTATTTCTCCTGGTTTCCTGGCTTCCTGATTTTTTATTCCGTGAAAAAGCCAAGTCTCAGCGCATTGGTCGAATACCTCACGACCCTGCTTAACCACGCTGGAGTGACAGATTGGCCCAACGCCCTGAACGGATTGCAGGTGGCCAACAGCGGGAAAGTGGGGAAGATCGGGGCAGCGGTGGACGCATGCGAGGCAACGCTCACCCTCGCCGCCGAGCGAGGCGTCACCCTACTTTTGGTCCACCACGGGCTGTTCTGGAGCGGATTGCAACCCGTGGAAGGCCCGGCTTACCGCAAGCTCAAGCTGGCGCTCGACGCCGATATGGCGGTGTTCAGCTCCCACCTCCCCCTCGACTTGCACCCCCGACTTGGCAACAATGCGCTTTTAGCCAAGGCCCTTGGATTCAAAAACTTGGAACCGTTTTTCCTCGAAAAAGGGAATTTCATCGGACTACAAACCCGGCTCGCTTTGGACCGCGACACCCTCTCTGAACGGCTTTCGGCGGCGGTCGGCGGCCCCGTCAAATGCATTCCCGGCGGCCCGGAGTGCACGCGGGTCATCGGGTTGGTAACCGGAGGCGCGGGAAGCGAATTAGCCAAGGCTGCCGCGGAAGGGGTCGATACCTTCATCACTGGCGAAGGCCCCCATTGGACGTACCCGGCCGCGGAGGAATTGGGGCTCAATGTCCTGTATGCCGGCCATTACGCCACCGAGACCTTTGGGGTCAAAGCATTGGGGGCGCATCTCTCCCGGAAATACCGTCTCCCGTGGGAGTTCCTCGATCACCCCACCGGGATGTGATCATTTACCCAGGCACGCGGGACAATTTAGACAGGATTAACAGGATTTTTTGGATTATCAGGATTACGCTTGTTGTCCCTGAAAGTCGGTGAGCATTTGAGGGCATTCCCTTCTAAAATCCTGTAAATCATGTCCATCCTGTCCAAAAATTTCCCGGTTCCGCCGCGTGCAAAGAAGACAAAAACCTCCTGCTCATCCTGTTCTCGAATATGGTTCTAGAGCGCGAGTTTTTCCAACGCGATCCGCTGACCTGCGCGCGGGAGTTGATCGGCTGCGAGCTTTTCTCGGGCGCATGCGCCGGGACGATTGTCGAGACCGAGGCCTACAGCGCCGTAGGAGACGAGGCGTGCCATCTTTTCTCCCGTCCCAGCACCCGCGCCTTCCTGGCAGCCCATGATCCAGGCGCGGCATACGTCTATCTCAATTACGGAATGTATTGGCTCCTCAATGTCCTCGTCAAAGGCGGTCGAGGCGGGGCTGATGACGGTTTTGTGCTCATCCGAGCCGTGCAACCGCTCCGGGGCCTCGAGCTCATGCGCCAGCGCCGGGGACGCACCGCCCTCCCCCATCTTTGTTCCGGGCCGGGCAAGCTCACGCAAGCGCTCGGGATCACCGGGGCAGACCACGGCACAAATCTCTGCGGCGGCACGATGGGCTTTCGCCCCCGGCTGGAGCACGTTGAAGTCGAGACGTCCCTGCGCATCGGCATCAGCAAAGCCGCTCATCTGCCGTGGCGGTATTTACTCAAAGACAGCCCGTTTGTGAGCGTCGCGGCGGGGAACACGAAATAGTTGCGATTTACGGCAAAGAGGGCTGCTGAACCGGAGCGACCACGCGCCGTTTGGGGACGACCAGCCCGGCGGAAACGATCAATTTCATCGCTTCTTCCAGCGTCAACGAACTCTCGGTTAACTTGCTGGCGGGAATCACGACCACAATCCCCGTCATGGGACTGGGCGCGGTGGGAATCACGACGCTCGTCATTTCCTCGCCCAGCTTGGAATCGAAATATTGGCCGGTGACAAACCCGATCAAGCGCGCCCCGTCCGCCGGGTAGTCCAGATAGACCACCCGCTTAAAATTTTCCATGTTCTTGAAGGTCTTGAACGAGTCGATGACCTGCTTGATCCCCGTGTACACCGTGTTCACCAACGGGATGCGCAAAAGCGTCATCTCCATGCGATCCAAGAGCCGCTGGCCCAAAACGTTGGAGGTCATAAACCCGAGCGCGATAAACAGGCCCAGCGTCACAAAAAACGGAAGCAGCGGGAGATTGATCCCCAACCGCAAGAGCGCTGGAGCGCTGACGTCATTGATGGCTGCGTAGGCGAGTTGGACCACCCAAATCGTGGCGAGCAGCGGAATAGCGACGACCACACCGGTGAGCGCCTTGTTGCGGGCACCCGACAGCACGGGCCGGATCGTTTGTGCGCCAGCGATCGCTTTCTCCAGCCAGCAAGCGGCCAACGTTTGGAGTTGGGCGAGTTTTTTCGGGATTTCCATGGATGCGAGGGAGTGTAACCTATTCCCGGGTGATTGCCAGCATTCAAGAAAATCTGGAGCTCAGGAACTCAAGAAATGAAAAAACGGCGCCCTCATTTATTTTCCTGAAGTTCCAGATTGGTTTTTTTAAGAATCGTTGCAATTCGCCCCCTCACCGCCTAATTCTTGCCGTAGCTTCCGTATGTCCCTTTACCGCCGAACGATTGTTTATTTCCGCCCCTTTCTGGGCCCCACGCTTTTTGCGACCGCGCTGACGCTGCTCACCATCGGGCTCAACCTGCTCAAGCCGTGGCCGTTTAAATATATCGTCGATGGGGTGCTCTTTCCGGCGGATGCCGCCCATGCCGGGGCCCACGCGCAGCTTGCCCGCTGGTTCGGCTCGCTTTCCCCGCAACTCGTGGTGGGGACGCTCTGTGTGGGAATCGTGCTCGTGCATCTTCTCTCCGGGATGATCAATCTCGTCACGAGTCTGGTTTTTGTCCGGGTCGGCCTTTCCGCTCTGCTCAAATTGCGCACGGAACTTTATGCTTATCTGCAATCGTTGCCCCTGAAGTTTCATGATTCGCGCCGTTCCACCGATTCCAGTTTCCGCGTCGCGTATGATTCGCAGGCGATCCAGACGATCTACAACAAAGGGTTCTCGAATATCTTCCAGTCCGGCATCACGCTCGTGAGCACGTTTGCGGTGATGGTGGCGCTGGATTGGAAACTGACGCTGATTTCCCTCGGGATCGTGCCGCTGATGGTGGCAACGATCCGCTATTACGCCCTCCAGATTCGCAACGAGTCGACCACCATCCAGGAACGGGAAAGCGCCGTGCTCACCGTGGCGCAAGAAGGCTTGGCCTCGGTGCGGATGGTGCACGCTTTCGGTCGCGAGGATTGGGAAGTCGGCCAGTTCCACAAGAGCGCCCGCCAGAGCCTGGAGGCGAACCTGAAACTGACGGGAACCAACATGCGCTCGGCGCTGGTCATCAGCACGTTGATGGCTTTTGGAACGGCGGCCATGTATGGCCTCGGCTCGCTGCACGTCTTGGGCGGGACGCTTTCTCTGGGCACACTCACGGTGTTTGCCTGGTATTTAACCGCCCTCTACGCACCTCTGGAGCAGTTGACCTACACCGCCTGGGCGCTGGAAGGAGCGGCCGCCGGCATGCAGCGCTGCTTTGAAGTGCTCGACCGCGAGGACGACGTGAAGGATATCCCTGGCGCGGTGGAGATCACCTCGACGGAGGGATCGATCCGCATGGAAGAGGTCGCTTTCGGCTATGATGAGGCGCGGATGATTCTCAAAGGGGTGAACGTCGAAGTCCTGCCAGGGCAGACGGTCGCTTTTGTGGGTGGGACGGGCGCGGGCAAGAGCACGCTTATTTCGCTGGTGCCCCGGTTTTACGATCCCAATGCAGGCCGGGTGCTTCTGGATGGGCGGGATGTGAAAACGATCACCAAAAAATCGTTGCGCAGCCAGATCAGCATCGTCTTGCAAGATACGCTCCTTTTTTCCACCACGATCCGCGAGAACATTGCCTACAGCCTGCCCGGCGCAAGCGAGGAACAGATCATCCAAGCTGCCCAGCGCGCCCAGGCGCACGATTTCATCATGGCGCTTCCCGACGGGTACGCCTCACAAGTGGGCGAGCGGGGCGGGCATTTGAGCGTGGGCCAGCGTCAACGCCTCGGCATCGCACGGGCATTCCTGAAAAATGCGCCCATTCTGTTGCTCGACGAACCGACCAGCGCGCTCGACCCCACCACCGAAGCGGCGATTATGGAGACCATTAAAGAGCTCATGCGCGGCCGCACCACCCTCATCATCACCCACCGCATCGCCACCGTGCATGACATGGAAAAAATCGTCGTGCTTAAAAACGGCACCATCGTCGAGCAAGGCGCAGGGCCGGAACTGGTGGCCTGCGGCGGCGCATATGCAGACCTCTACCACTCGGCCAATTTAGGGTAGAAGAAGTTTATTCGCAGATTTCGCAGATGAACGCAGATTGATGAAATTTCCTCCGCTTGTTCCTTCCTGGTTTCCTGGCTTCCTGATTATAATTTCCTGATTTTTATGACCAACGTACTCCCCGACCGCACGATTCACCAAGACTGGTATCCCAAGCCGATCCCGGAGGGGATTGAATGGGGCGACGGCTGCTATTTTGAGACGACGCAAATCTTCCGGTTCTACCGGTCCCGCCACAAACCCGGCGTCGTCATCGGCTCCAACAGCTCGTGCTACTCCGGTTGCTCCTTTTCCATCGGCAAGGAGGGCAAGTGCACCATCGGCGACTACACACTGCTCAACGGCGCGCTCATCATGGCCGAGGAATTGATCGAGATCGGCAATTACTGCATCATTTCCTGGAACGTGGGGATTGCCGACAGCGACTTTCATCCGCTCGACCCGGCGCAGCGGCATCAGGATGCCCTGGCGCTCGCGCCGTTCGCGGAAGGCCGCCCCCCTCGCCCACCGATCCGCACCGCACCCGTGCGGATCAAGGACAATGTCTGGATCGGCATGGGCGCGATCATCCTCAAAGGCGTCACCATTGGAGAAAACTCCGTGGTTGCCGCCGGGGCCATCGTCACCAAAGACGTGCCGCCCAATGTGGTCGTGGCCGGAAATCCAGCGCAAATTGTCAAACATTTGACGCAGGAATCTTCCGCAACCAACACGATTTGCTAGGGCATCGGTTTCGGGAGTTCTGTGGGGGCCAAAGAGGGATGCTCTCCCGCCTGCCCCACTGAACCCAATTGTCCCGCCAGCGCCTCTCTGAACATGGGCAGCAGAAGGGCGAGCGACCCTTTGGACGTTAGATGGCCGACGTCATGGTAAAGGGAAATGCCTTGGATATCTGCGCGGTAGCTGTTGCTCTGCGGATCCAGCAACCGGGGCGCGGGATCGAGGAATGTCGCTGGCAGGCCTTGCTCTGCCATTTGATAGAGGATCGCATTCTTACGATGATGTTCGGAAACCTGTCTGCGCCAGGAAATGGGGTCATCCATGCCAAAGATCGCGTTCCGGGCAAGAACCTTGAAAGGCTCAACATCAAAATCGGGCACATCTTGAAGCACCCACACTTTGCAGCCCGCCTCGTGGAGCTTTCGGATCGTTGCGGAAAGCGTTGTCTCAAGAATTTGTGGATCCTTGCTCTGATACGAACTCCAATACGCAGCCAAGATGACATTGGAAATGCCTTTCCGCTTGATTTGCTCCAGCACGGCCGCCGAAAACTCGGCCGTGATATCTTTCAGTCCATAATCCAGCAAAGGCGGATTCGCTGAACGCGTGGCCGCGCATCCCGCGATACCCCACTCGCGGCAGAGCGCGTCCAGCGCAGGAATCGCGTGCTTGGCGTGGCTGTCTCCCCACAACAGGAGCTTCGGAGTCACCGCAGACTCCCTGCATCCGAAAGGAAACAGGCGACCCTGCCGGATGCTCTTGATGGATAAACTCATCTCCCGGGTACCCGCTCGATCCTGTTCGGCTTCCTCATTTTTTAACGCAAGTTCAGGCAATCTGGCTGGCAAGCCTCGAAGCACCGTCAGAGCAGTGCCGATCAACAGGGTGATCGAGGCGCTCACCGCTGCGAAACGGAAGGCGGATGCCCGGGTGGCCATCAGGATCTTCCTGCGAAAAGGGGTTTCCACAAAACGCCAGGAGAGAACCGCCAATAAACCCGCCAGCAGCACCAATCCCGCGCTTAAATACCAAGGGGTGCTGCTGTGAAGATACCAGTATTTGCCCAGGACCAGCACCGGCCAGTGCCACAAATAAAGGGAATAGGAAATCATCCCGATAAACACGATCGGTCGAAGCGCCAAAAGACGACCCGCCGCAGTTGTGCCACTCTGCCCGTCCTGGTGCCGGGTATTGCTCCAGATGAGCAGGGCGGTTCCCAAGCAGGGAGGGAGCGCCGCCAACCCCGGAAAGGGGGTCTGCTTTGTGTAGAGCCAACACGGAAGCAGGATCCCTGCAATGCCGAGCCAAGACGCCCCTTCCCGCAACCACCGGTTGCCCGGTAGGCCAGCACTGGACAACGAGGCGATCCATGCTCCGCACAAAAGTTCCCATGCCCGTGTGGGCAGCAGATAAAAGGTGGCTTCGGGGTGATTCTTGAGGTCGTGGGCAGCCAGCACCAACCCTGCGAGGAGCCCCGCCAATAAAAGCCGGCCTAAAGTCCTGGGATTTCGGAATCGCTCAAAACGGAACAGGCACACCAGCACCAAGGGAAAAAGAAGATAAAACTGTTCCTCGACGGCAAGAGACCAGGTGTGCAACAGCGGCCGTTGATCCGACGTGGGGCCAAAATAGCCGCCTCGGGTCGCATCATCCCGCAAGAAAAAGAGATTCGCCACCAAGAAGGCTTGGGCGATGGCCGACCTCCCCAGCGCTTCATAATCCTTGGAAAGAAGCAAAAAGCCGCCGCAAATAAGGGTCGCCAACACCATCACCATCATCGCCGGGAGAATCCGGCGGATGCGGCGCTCCCAGAACTCCGCCAGGGAAAACCGGTCTGCACGGAGATCTCTCAGGATGAGGGAGGTGATCAGAAACCCGGAGATGACAAAAAAGACATCCACCCCCACATATCCCCCCGGGCAATAAAAATGGGCGTGAAAGAAGACAACCGACAGCACCGCAAGAGCACGCAGTCCATCAATCTCCGGGCGATAGGCGAGTGCCTGGTGTTTATGAACTCGAGGGGACAAAGTGGATGGCATACGGAATGAAGTGGTGACTCACGGACGGAAGGATGCTGGATTAAAAAGAGAGAATCTTCAGAAGGCAATATTTAGAAAGCATTTATAATCAAAAACGACACCCCCTGCTGCCGTAAAAACAGCGGAATTTTGAGCTGTTTTTGATGAGCAGGCACGATATACAGGAGGCTCAAATCTGAGCCAATCCCCATGGATGCCCTAACCCTCGCCCGTCTACAATTCGCGTTCACGATTGGTTTTCACTACCTGTTCCCGCCGCTCTCCATTGGGCTCGGCTTGCTGCTGGTGCTCATGGAGGGAACGTGGCTGAAGACTAAAAACCCGGTCTACCACCAAATGGCGCGCTATTGGACGCGCGTTTTCGGGTTGGTATTCGCGATTGGGGTCGCCACAGGGATCGTAATGGAGTTCGAGTTCGGCACGAACTGGGCGGTCTATTCCCGGTTCGTTGGCGATGTGTTTGGCAGCGCGCTTGCCGCTGAGGGCATTTTCGCGTTTTTCCTGGAATCCGGTTTTCTCGCGCTGCTGCTCTTTGGCTGGGATCGGGTCGGTCCCAAAACGCATTTCTTCGCCACCTGCATGGTTGCCTTCGGCGCGCATTTCAGCGCGGTCTGGATCATCGTGGCAAACTCCTGGCAACAAACGCCCGCTGGATTTCACCTTGTCAACCACGCGGGCATCACCCGGGCTGAAATCACCGATTTTTGGGCCATGGTGTTCAATCCCTCCTCAATGGATCGCCTGATCCACACCGTCTGCGGCGCGTGGCAGGCGGGGGCGTGGATGGTGGTGAGCGTGAGCGCTTGGTATCTGCTTAAAGGCAAATATCTCGATTTCGCCAAACGCTCGCTCCAGATGGGGCTTGTGGTCGCGCTGGCCGCATCGCTATTCCAGCTCTACACAGGCCACGACAGCGCCGTAGGCGTGAGCCAAAATCAACCCGCCAAGCTGGCCGCCTTTGAGGCCCATTACCCAACCGCCCCGGCCTCGCTTTATCTGTTCGGATGGGTGGACGAAGCGGGCCGCGAGGTCCGGTTCGGGCTCGCGATTCCCAAGATGCTCAGTTTCCTGATCTATGGAGACGGGAATAAGCCGGTGCGCGGCCTCAACGAATTCGCGCCCGCCGACCGCCCCCCTGTGAATGTCGTATTCCAAACCTACCACGCAATGGTGGCGATCGGGTTGGGGCTCATCGGATTGGCGCTCTTGAGCACCGTGCAATGGTGGCGCGGCAAGCTCTTCGAACAGCGGTGGCTGCTGGGAATCCTTGTCCTCTCCGTGCTTGGGCCGCAAATGGCCAACCAACTGGGCTGGGCCTCGGCGGAAATCGGACGCCAGCCGTGGATCGTCTATGGCCTGCTGCGCACCTCGGATTCGCTTTCCAAAGTCGTGAGTGGCGGAGCGATCGTCTCCTCGCTGATTATGTTTTCGCTGGTTTATGCGCTCCTCTTCGCTGTTTTCATCTTCCTCTTAAACCACAAAATCCAACACGGGCCCGACGAGGCCGATCTTACTCCCGTCGGACCTTTGCGTAAGGAGCCCCGCGCCGATGTTTGACGATATTCCCCTTTTAAACTTTGTCTGGTTCGCCCTCGTGGGCGTCCTGTTCACCGGCTACGCCATCCTCGACGGGTTCGATCTCGGCATCGGCGCGCTGCACCTTTTCACCAAAACGGACGAGGAACGCCGGATCATGCTCAACTCCATCGGCCCGGTGTGGGACGGCAACGAAGTATGGCTCGTCACGGGAGGCGGCGCGTTGTTCGCCGCTTTTCCGATGGTCTATGCGACGGTCTTCTCCGGCTTTTACCTCGCGTTCATGCTGCTGCTCGTCGCGCTGATTTTCCGCGCCGTAGCCATCGAATTCCGCAGCAAACTACCGATGCGCTGGTGGCGGCAAATGTGGGACATCGGTTTCAGCATCGGCAGCGTCCTCTCGGCCTTCTTGATCGGCGTGGCGCTGGGCAACATCATTTCCGGGGTGCCGCTGGATCCCGAAAAGGAATTCGCGGCCAACTTTTTTCACCTCCTGCGCCCCTACCCTCTGCTGGTGGGCGTGACCACCGTGGCGCTGTTCGCAATGCACGGGGCGATTTATGGCGTGATGAAAACCGAGGGCACCCTGCACGACAAACTTCGGGGCTGGGTCAACCGCTGCATCCTCATTTTTGTCTTCTTCTACCTGGCCGTGACGGTCGCCACGCTCCTTTACATCCCGCACATGACGGAGACGCTCAAAGCTTACCCGTGGCTGTTTACCGTCGCCGTGCTCAACGCGCTTGCGATTGCCAACATCCCGCGTGAAATCAGCCTGGGCCGGGATTTCAACGCTTTTCTCTGCTCCTGCGCTGCGATGATCGCCTTGATGGCCCTCTTTGGGATCGGGATGTTCCCTCACATGGTCTATTCGTTCCCCCATCCGGAAAACAGCCTCACCCTTCTGAATGCCGCCTCGTCCCAAAAAACGCTCGGGATCATGCTCATTGTGGCAGCGATCGGCGTGCCGCTTGTGCTGGCCTACACGGCCACCATTTATTTTATTTTCCGGGGCAAGGTGAAGCTCGATCCGATGAGCTATTGATCCAAATTTCAGTGGGAGCAGTAGCGGCATTTTCCGCTTTCGCACAGCGGTTTTGCAGGTAATCTGCCCTGCATGAATTCGCATTCCGCTTCCGTCGCCGCTTTTGCCGAGGCCAAACGCTTCATCCCCGGCGGGGTCAATTCCCCCGTTCGCGCTTTCCGCGGCGTGGGAGGAGAGCCGTTCTTTGTGGAACGCGCGAAAGGAGCCCGCATCTGGGATGTGGACGGCAACGAGTTGATCGATTACGTAGGCACGTGGGGGCCCGCCATTTTGGGGCACGCGCCCGAGGTGGTGCTTTCGGCCATCCGCGAAACGGCGGCTCACGGCGTAAGCTTCGGCATCCCGAACCCGCTGGAAGTGGAAATGGCGCGCCTCATTTGCGAGTGGGTGCCCAGCATCCAGAAAGTGCGGATGGTCAACTCCGGAACGGAAGCCACCATGTCCGCACTGCGCCTGGCCCGAGGCTTCACCGGCCGGGATAAAGTCGTCAAATTCGAGGGATGTTACCACGGACATGTCGATTCCCTACTCGTCCGGGCGGGAAGCGGCGCACTGACGCACGGCGAACCCGACAGCGCCGGGGTGCCGCGCGCCTTCGCGGACCTGACAATCACCCTTCCCTTCAACGACCCGGAAGCGCTCCGCGCGCTCTTCAGCCGCGAAGGCGGCGAGATTGCCGCCGTTATTTTGGAGCCGATCCCCGCCAACGCCGGACTTTATTTCCCGCAGCCGGGCTTTTTGGAAGAACTCCGGCGGCTCTGCACCGAAAACGGAACGCTCTTAATTTTTGACGAGGTGATGACCGGCTTTCGTGTGGCACGCGGGGGCGTACAGGAACTTTACGGGATCACGCCCGATCTTACCGCTCTGGGAAAAGTGATTGGCGGCGGGCTGCCCGTGGGAGCCTTTGGAGGCCGGGCTGACATTATGGACCGCCTTTCACCCGATGGGCCCGTTTACCAAGCCGGAACCCTCTCGGGAAATCCCCTTGCCATGGCTGCGGGGCTCGCGCAATTGCGCGAACTTGAGCGCGTCAACGGCTGGGCGCGCCTGGAGCAACTCGGCGCCCTATTTGAAGAAACCGTTCGCGCCACCCTCCGGCAAAAAGGACGCGAAATGGCGTTCCATCGCGTCGGCTCGATGTTCTGCCTCTTCTTCACCGCCGGTCCCGTCCTCAACCTCGCTGATGCCCAGCGGAGCGATCGCGCGGCGTTCGCCCGGTATTTCCATGCCTGCTTGGAGGGAGGGGTTTACTTCGCCCCCTCGCAATTTGAGACCGGGTTCATCTCGCTGGCTCACACGGAAGCGGATATTCAGGAAACCGCACGCATCGCGGCGGCAGCTCTCTAGAATTCCCGGTAAGCTCAGGGGCTCTCCCCCGTAGGAACCGCTCTGCGCAGGTGGCAGAAAGGAGCGCTTTGATTTTGCACGCGCCCAAAATTTCCCCGCGCCTTGTGGATTGGACGCACGATTTTGGAGCGGAACGGCATCGCTGCTTTTGGGGAGCATCCCACACGGTGACGCGTTCCGATAAGAGTGCAGAAAACAATCACTGGATTTTCAAGGGGAGGACATGGACAACAGCAAAACTCGACTTCTGGAAAAACTTGCCTCGGGCGACGCTCAGGTCGCAGTCATCGGACTCGGTTATGTGGGTCTGCCGCTCGCGGTGGTCTTCGCCGAATCTGGCTACAAGGTGATCGGCATTGATTTGGACCCCAATAAGGTGAATGCCATCAATTGCGGCCAGTCCTACATCGACGATGTAAGCCAGCGCTCCGTGCAGGAACTCGTTTGCCAGCACCGGCTTTCGGCCACATCGGATTTTTCCGCGATTGCCCAATGCGACGCCATTTCGATTTGTGTTCCCACGCCGCTGCGCAAAACGGGCGACCCGGATATTTCTTACATCGTCAGCGTGACCGAGCAACTCGCCAAATATTTACTCCCCGGCATGGTGGTGGTGCTGGAATCGACCACCTACCCTGGCACCACGATGGAAGTGGTTCTGCCGCTGCTCTCCAAGAGCACCCACCGTCTCAAGGTGGGCGAGAATTTCTTTCTCGCATTCTCTCCGGAACGGGTGGACCCGGGTCGCAGGGACTGGACCACACGCACCACGCCGAAAGTGATCGGCGGCGTCACACCCGATTGCCTGGAAGTTTCGAGGGCCTACTATGGACGCGCCATCGACACCCTGGTTCCCGTCTCCTCCACGGAGGCTGCGGAGATGGTCAAGCTACTCGAGAACACCTACCGGGCGGTAAACATCGGCCTCGTCAACGAAGTGCTCTTGATGTGCGACCGCCTCGGGCTCGACGTATGGGAGGTGATCGACGCGGCGGCCACCAAGCCGTTCGGCTTCATGAAATTCACTCCAGGCCCCGGCTTGGGAGGCCATTGCATCCCCATTGATCCGCTTTACCTTTCATGGAAACTGCGCACGCTCAATTACACCGCCCGGTTCATCGAGCTCGCCAGTGAAGTAAACACCAGCATGCCCCGCTACTGGGCGCGCAAAGTTCAGGACACCCTGAATGAATCTGGCAAGCCGCTCAAGGGGAGCAAGGTTCTGGTGCTGGGGGTTGCCTATAAAAAGGATGTAGGCGATGTGCGCGAGTCTCCCGCGTTGGATATTATTCATGAACTCACGCAAAAAGGGGCGATTCTAAAATACCACGATCCGCATGTCGCCCTATTGAACCATGATGGGTTGCAAATGACCGGGGTAACCGACTTGCACGAGGCCCTGTACGAAGCGGATTGCGTGGTGGTCGTCACCGACCATTCCACCTATGAATGGGAGGATATCCGCAAGAAGGCGCCGCTTTTGATCGACACGCGGAGGGCGATCCCGCCACCCGTGCGGAAAACGCCGCAGCCGCAAGCTGTGCCGCAAGAGTAGGCAAACCTTTCCGAGGGCAAAATTGCGCAGCGTCCAAAAGGGGGAAGCTCCTCGAAATGGACACAGGCGACCACGATGCCCCCCATCACCACAGCCCACCTGAAACGCGGAGGTAAAGCATGGAGCGTCATAAAAAGACCCAAAACCGACCTGCTGCGGAGCGTCCCGAGGGCAAAGCGCTGCATGCGGAAAAAGCCGTTCCTTCGGACATGGATCCTATCGAAGCATCAGCTCAGGCAAACGGCGCATCGCCCGAGCCTAAGGCCGGGGAGGATGCGAGCGACTCCAGCACGTCGTTCCCGCGCTGGAAACGTGTTCTGGATTTGACCTGCATCGCACTCGCACTGCCCTTTTGGCTGCCGCTGATGGTTTGTCTGGCGTTGGGCATCACGATTCTCTCGCCAGGGCCGGTCTTCTTTCGCCAGGAGCGCGTGGGTTACCGGGGCAGGCGTTTTCGTTGCTTGAAGTTCAGAAGCATGAAAGTCAACGCCGAAACCCAAATACACGAGCGGCACCTTGAGCGGCTGATGCAGGCAGACTGCCCGATGACCAAGCTCGATCGTTCAGGCGACCCCCGGCTGATTCCCTTGGGGCGCATTCTCCGTGCGAGCGGGCTCGACGAGCTGCCGCAACTTTTCAACGTCGTTCGCGGGGAGATGAGCCTGGTCGGGCCGCGCCCCTGCACCGCCACGGAATTTGCGAACTATGGCGCATGGCAGCGGAAACGCTTTAGCGCGCCGCCGGGGTTGACCGGGTATTGGCAGGTGAACGGAAAAAACGAAACCAGCTTCAGCACAATGATTGAAATGGATATTTATTACGCTCGGCACATGTCCCTGTGGATGGACCTCTGGATCATGCTCAAGACCGCCCCAGCCATCGCCCGGCAGGTTTTCGGCTCACGCATACAGGCGCCAACCGAGGGCACCAAGCAAAACTGCTCATAAAGAGGAACCACTGAACAGAGCGATCGCGATTCCAAGGAGTAATTTATGGGCCAACCTATTTCCATAGGCGTAGTGGGGTGCGGATACTGGGGACCAAACCTCATCCGCAATTTCAAGCTGTTGCGCCAATGCCACATGAAGGCCATGTGCGACGCCAGCCAGGAGCGCCTCAAGCATTTGAAAACCTTGTATCCGGATGTCCAGGGGCTCACGGATTTCTGCGAAATGCTCAAAGACCCGGCCTTGGACGCCATCGTTGTCGCCACTCCGGTAAAGCACCATTACCCGATCGCCAAGGCGAGCCTGTGCGCCGGCAAGCACACTTTTATTGAAAAGCCGATGGCCTCGACCTCCGCCGAATGCGAGGAATTGATCGAAATCGCGCATCAGAACGGTCTGGTGCTCATGATCGGGCACACCTTTCTGTATTCCTCTCCGGTGCGCAAAATCGTGGAGATTGTGCAGAACGGGGACATTGGCGAGATCCGCTACATCAACTCGCGGCGGCTCAATTTGGGGCTTTTCCAGAAGGACATCAATGTCGCCTGGGATCTCGCGCCGCATGATATTTCCATCATCTTGCACATCCTTGGGGAGCCTCCAGTCTCTGTAAACTGCCAGGGCAACGCCAATGTCACCAGCCAGATCGAGGATGTGACCAACATGTCGATGATTTTCCGCAACAAGCGCTTTGCCACAATCCAAAGCAGTTGGCTGGAGCCCAGGAAAATCCGCGAGATGACCATTGTGGGCACACGCAGGATGATTTTATATGATGATGTCCAGACTTTGGAAAAAATCCGCATCTACGACGTGCGGGTGGACCGCCCGCCGCATTACGACACCTTCGCGGATTTCCACTACTCTTATCATTACGGCGACAGCTATATCCCCAAGCTTGCCCAGGAGGAGCCGCTGAAAACGGAATGCCAGCATTTTCTCGATTCGATCGAGGGGAAGACTCAGCCGCTGACCGGGGGGCGCGAGGGGCTTGAGATGGTCAGGATCCTCGAAGCTTCTTCGCAATCCCTGCGTCAGAATGGCGCTCCTGTGCTGCTGGCGTCAGCATCGGATGCCCACACAAACGAAATGAAGGCAAAGCAGTTCGCCCCATCGGAATCTCTATGAGCACCCACATCCCCCTCCAACTCCAACGTATTGCACCCGATGTCCGCCTCGGCAGGAATGTACGCCTTTTTGCGTTTGTGAATCTTTACGGGTGCGCAATCGGGGATGAGACCAAGATTGGCGCGTTTGTGGAAATCCAAAAGGGCGTCACGGTGGGCGAACGTTGCAAGATTTCCAGCCACACTTTCATTTGTGAAGGGGTCACCATTGAAGATGCGGTGTTTGTCGGCCATGGAGTGACTTTCATCAATGACCACCGTCCTCGCGCGACCACCCCCTGCGGGCAGCTTCAGACCGAAGCGGACTGGATTCCCCAGCGCACAACCATCCGGCAAGGCGCCTCCATCGGTTCGGGCGCGACCATCCTGGGGGGGATCACGGTCGGGGCCAATGCGCTCGTGGGCGCTGGAAGCGTCGTGACCAAAGATGTCCCCCCCAACACCACCGTGGCGGGTAATCCCGCCCGTATTTTGAACACATATATAAATTCCAATGAACGTGCCCTTTCTTGACCTGAATGCCCAACACGCTCCGCTGCGGCAAGAATTCCATGCCGCCATCGAGGGGGTGATTGATCGCTGCGTCTTCGCCGGAGGCCCGGTGGTTGAGGAATTTGAGGAGGAATTCGCCGTATTTTGCCGTTGCCGTCATGCCATTGGCGTTGGCAGCGGCACCGAAGCCCTGTGGCTCTCCCTGTTGGCTCTGGGCATCGGCCCCGGCGACGAGGTGATCACGGTCCCCAATTCCTTCATGGCCACGGCGGAGGCTATTACGTATTGCGGCGCGCGCCCGGTGTTTGTCGATGTGGACGAGCACACCTACACGATGGACCCCAAGGCATTGGCCAAAGCGGTCACGTCCAACACAAAGGCGGTGATCCCCGTCCATTTGTTTGGGCAAATGGCGGACATGAAACCCATTCAGGCGGTTGCAAATGAGTTTGGGCTCAAGATCATCGAGGATGCGTGCCAGGCGCATGGGGCCGAGTACACGGGACAGCGCGCCGGTTCGATTGGCGACACGGGATGCTTCAGCTTCTACCCTGGAAAGAATCTCGGAGCTTTCGGTGAGGCCGGGGCAGTGGTGACAAACAACTCCGAGTTGTATGACAAAATCCGGATCCTGCGGGACCATGGCCAGGATCGCAGATATTACCATTCGCAAGTCGGGTGGAACTGCCGGATGGACGGAATTCAGGCGGCGGTCCTTCGCATCAAACTGCCGAATCTCGAAACGGGAAACCAGCTACGCCGCGCGCATGCAGCGCATTACAACCAGGCCCTGTGCGACATCCGGGAAATCACAATCCCAACGACCGCATTTTACGCGGAGCATGTTTTCCACATCTACGCGATCCGGGTACGCGAGCGCGACAGGATTATGCGGCATCTGGCATCCCGGGGGATTGGATGCGCCGTGCATTACCCTGTAACCATCCACCTTCAAGAAGCATACCGCAGCCTGGGCTACGCGGCAGGCGCGTTCCACGTGGCAGAACGTTGCGCGGCGGAATTTATCTCTTTACCGATGTATCCGGAATTGAAGCCCGAGCAGGTGGAGCAAGTCACCGAGGTCTTAAGAGAGGCCGTCACGTGTAGCATTTAACCCTTCCTTTCCACCATGAAGGCCCCCTTTCCAGAGGAACCCGTCTCAGGTCTGAACTTAAACGAAATCCTCTATATTCTGTTCCGGCGCAAAGGATTAATCACCCTTTGCACGGCCATCGGGATCCTTTCCGCAGGCATTTATTATTTCGGATTTCCCGATTACGAATCGCAGGCGAAGTTGATGGTGCGCTACGTTCTGGAACGAAACGCACTGGACAAGCTCGACACAGGGCCCCAGACCCCCGCCTCGGGTCCTATCGGCGAGAGCATGATCAACGCCGAGGTGGAGATTCTGACCAGTGCCGACGTGGCGATGCAGGTCGCCGAAGCGATCGGCGTCAAGCGTCTGCTGCCCGATGCCAAGCAGGCAACACAGGCTGCCGCCGCAAATGCCATTTCCGCAGGTCTCAAGGCCTCAGCGAAATTGGGGAGCAATGTGATCCTGATCAGCTACAAAAATCGCGACCCGCAGGTTACCAAAAGCGTTCTGGATGCCGTTGTCAGCCAGTATTTTGAAAAGCACATGCAGGTGCATCGCTCGTTGGGCACCTTCGGGTTTGTCGCCAAGCAAACAGAGCAGATCAGCTCGCAGTTGCAGCAGACCGAGGAGGAATTAAAGCGCTTGAAGACAAACTCGGGGATCGTCTCCGTGGCCGATAGCTCGGCAAACCTCACTAACGTGCTGGTGAAGAGCCAGCAGGAGCTTGACGCTGCCGAGGTGGAGCGGGCCGAACAGCGCGCCCGTATCCAGGAAATCGAGAAATTGCTGGGCGGGTTGGGAGTAAACTCAAATAACCTTGCAAGCGAACAGACCAAGAACCGCAAAGTCATCCAGGAATACCAGATCCTGGGGATGCGCCTGGATGACATGCATGGGAGAGAGCGGGAGCTGCTCGCGAAGTACACGGTCGAGCATCCTCAAGTGCGCATCGTCCAGTCGCAAATCGCGGAACTCGAGTCACGGCGCAGGGAATTGGAAAAAGTTTATCCCTACCTGATGGGCACGGCAGCTGCGGTAGCGACCAATTCCCCAAGCGTTCGCTTCGACCTCGTCACGGAGAAAACCCGCCTCGCATCGATGGATGCAAAGGCGGACACCCTTTCCGCACAGCTTCGTTCCTTCCAGGAGAAATCCGGGCTGCTTTCGCAGAAAGCCATCGAGATTGCACAACTCGAACGCAAGAGAGAAATTGAAGAGACCAATTACAGGTATTCCCAAACGAGCCTGGAGAAGGCTCGGATTGACGAAGCGCTCGACCCTTCGAAGATACCGAACATCAGCGTCGTCCAGAGCCCCACCGAAGGGATAAGGGATGCCAAGGGCACCAACAAAATTTTGCTGGGCTTGATTTTCGGGGGGCTTGGAGTCGGGCTCGTGATTGCGTTTCTTATTGAAAAAGTGGTGGACCGCACGGTGAAACGCGCACTGGAAATCGAGTCCAAACTTGGGCTCCCGCTGTTGGTCTCCATTCCGTATGTGCCACCCAGCGGCCATCTGCGTCTGCCACCACAGAGCGAAAACGACGACTCTTCGGCAACCCTCCAGGAAATTGCCCGCAGCGAGCTGGGGCACCAGATCGTCCCATTTTTTGAAGCGATACGGGATCGTCTTATTTTGTATTTCAAACTCAATCGCTTGGTTCGCAAGCCCAAGCTGATCGCGGTGACTGCCCTCACGCGCGAGGCAGGCATTTCCACGGTTGCCGAAGGGCTGGCCGCGTCGATCTCAGAATTGGGCGATGGCAAGGTTCTGCTCGTAAACATGAATGTGGAGCACACGGAAATCCAGCAGTTCAGGACTGAAAAATCGGCTGGTTCGCTTGTGGAGGTGCTCCAAACGGGGGGGGCGGATGCACCGGGTGATTCCGAGCACCATTATCTGGCCACTGTGTCCCATGCCCACGCCGGCTCAGCGCAGTTTGCGCCGAAAAACTTCTATGATTTGATCCCCCATATCAAATCCAGCTCCTTTGATTACATCATTTTTGACATGCCTCCGCTTACGCAAACCAGCGCGACCGTGGCCCTTGCGGGGTTCATGGACAAAGTGTTGCTGGTGGTCGAGGCGGGGAAAACCCATGAGGATACCTTGAGACGTTCCTGCAAAGAACTTGCCGCTGCCAAAGCGGACGTTTCCTGCGTGTTCAACAAGGCACGCTCCTGCGCGCCGAAGTTCATCGAAGGCGAAATCTAACATGGACCAGGGCTCAATATTCCACGGGCTTTCCAGCGCACCCAAGCGGGTCTGCATGGTCACTCATTCGTTTTACGAAAGCGACAATCGCGTCATGCGCTATGCTCAAACCCTGGCCGCCAAAGGCTTTGAGGTCGATGTATTCGCCCTCCGGCGCAGCCCGGAAATGCCGAAGGAGGAGGTGATCGAAGGCGTTCGGATTTTGCGCATCAAAGACCGCTTTGGAAAAACGGAGCAGTCCAAAGCCTCCTTCCTCTGGCCGCTGCTTCGGTTTTTCGCAGCGGCATCCTGGAGCATTTTTCGCAAAAACCGGCGTTGCCGTTATGATCTGGTCCACGCTCATAACATTCCTGACTTCATCATTTACGCGGCATGGCATCCGAAGCTGACTGGAGCGCGCTTGATCCTGGATATCCACGATCTCGTGCCGGAACTCTTCGCCAGCAAGTTTAACGACTCGGCCAGCTCGCCGCCTGCGCGAGCCTTGCAGTGGATGGAGAAAGCTTCCGCGGCCTTCGCCGATCATGTGATCCTCGCCAGCCATCTCTGGCTCGATAAATACACGGCGCGTTCCGCCCCGGCGCAAAAGTGCTCTGTGTTTATCAACAATGTGGATGCCCGCGTATTCCGTCCGCGCGTGGATTCCTCCCCAAACGAAAACTTCCTTCTGCTTTTTCCCGGCAGCTTGCAGTGGCACCAAGGCGTGGACATTGCGATTCGCGCATTCGCAAAATTGCGGCTTCGGCTGCCGCGATCGGAGTTTCACATTTATGGGGACGGCATCCTGAAACCGAAGCTGGTGGAGCTGGTTGCAGAACTGGGTTTGTCCGGTTGTGTCCGGTTTTTCGCTCCGCTCAAACTCCATGAAATCGCACAGGTGATGGCCAGAGCCGATTTGGGGGTGGTCCCAAAGCGGGCAGACTCGTTTGGCAATGAAGCTTACAGCACAAAAATCATGGAGTTCATGGCGGCAGGAGTTCCCGTGGTCGCCTCCCGCACAAAGGTGGACAGCTATTATTTCGACGACTCCGTGCTGCGCTTCTTCGAGTCCGGGAATATAGACGCCCTGGCAGACGCCATGCATGAGGTCCTCGTGGATGGAAAGCTGCGGCGCTCCCTCATTGCTCACGCTTCGGCGTATGCCGAACTCCATAGTTGGGAAAAGAGCAAACAAGCTTATCTGCAACTTGTGGAGCGGCTCCTTTGCGGAAATCGCGAATCGTTATGCTAAAGCAAACCCCTGCCCAATCCTCTGCCCTGGCTGCCTCTTACGGCAGTCCCCTCTGGCGTAAGCTGGAACAAAGCATCCAAGGCGCGACCCGTTGGGTGGAGGAAAATCAGTACCGGGCTTATGATCCAGGGGATGGCTGCAACTCATTCCTTCACGGCCTGACCTTTAACCGGCTTCTGCTGGAACGGCTGCTGCAACAAGCGGTCTATCGCGCTCCCATGAATCTGCGGCCGCTCTTAGGTATTCGTCCCCACACCTCCACAAAAGGGATGGGCTACATGGCATGGGGATATTTAAGGATGTTCCGAGCCACGGGATCTGATCATTACAGGGAGCGTGCGGAGTATTGCCTGGAGTGGCTGATTCAAAATCGCTCCACTGCCTCGCGGGAATTTTGCTGGGGCAACCATTTCTCCTTTTCGACCCGTGCTGGGAAAATCCCCAAAGGAGAACCGACCATTGTTTGGAGCAGTCTGATCGGGCAGGCATTTTTGGAGGCTTCGGAAACCTTGAACGCGCCCCGTTACCTGGATGTCGCACGGAGTGTTTGCGCATGGATCGTGTCGCTCCCGCGCGAAGAGACAGGCAGCGGCACTTGCCTGAGCTACGTCGGATTCAAACAGAGCTCCATTCACAATTCCAACATGCTCGGCGCGGCGATGCTGGCGTGCACGGGCGCAAAAACAGGAGACAAGGCGGCGCTTGAAATCGCGCAGCAAGCCATGGTCTATAGCTGCAAGCGCCAGAGACCCGATGGCGCCTGGTTTTATGGCGAGGAGCCGAAGTATCTCTGGATCGACAATTTCCACACAGGTTACAATCTCGACAGCCTTCGCCGCTATATGGAGGCCACGGGGGACCGGAGCTTCGAATCGCACATGCTGCGCGGGTTCGCCTTTTTCAAAAAACATTTTTTCGAGGCTGACGGCTGCCCGCGCTATTACCACAACCAGAAATATCCTGTCGATATTCAGTGTGCAGCACAGGCCATCGACACACTCACGCTCTTCTCCGATCTCGACCCGGACGCCTTGCCGCTCGCCCAAAAGGTTGCAAGCTGGACCATCGACCAGATGCAGGACGCCGACGGCCACTTTTTTTACCGGGACCTGGGCTGGACAAAAATCCAAACGCCGATGCTCCACTGGGGCCAAGCCACGATGATCAAAGCGCTCTCGCACCTGTTGTACAGGCTCTCTGCGGGAGCTCGCACTTCCGTGGCGGATGCGCAGCGCACAGACTTTTTTCCCGCCAGGCTCTTACAATACGTGCTCGTCACGCCCGCGCGCAACGAGGAAGCCTATATCGAAAACACGATCCGATCCGTCCTCTCTCAAACCCGCCCCCCGAAGAAGTGGATTATTGTGAGCGACGGCTCGACCGATCGAACCGAAGAGATCGTGCAAAAGTATGCCGCCCAGTGCGACTGGATCGAATTACTAAGGATGCCGGAGCACCGGGACCGGCAGTTCGCCGCAAAAGCCCATTGCTTCAACGCTGGATACGATCGACTCAAAGGAGGAGCTTTTGACATCATCGGCAATCTTGATGCGGATATCTCGTTTGGCTCCGATTATTTCGAGTTCCTGCTGGGGAAATTTTCTGCCCTTCCGCAGCTCGGCGTCGCGGGAACCCCGTATCTTGAAGATGCCAGCCAACCGCAGGGGCACACCTACGGCCATCGGTTTGCACAGCTTGAACATGTTTCCGGTGCATGCCAACTTTTCCGGAGAGACTGCTTTGAAGCGGTCGGCGGCTACAACCCCATCAAGGGAGGCGGCATTGACTGGATTGCCGTTACGACCGCGCGCTTGAACGGATGGCAAACGCGGACCTTCCTGGAACGAACCTGCGTTCACCACCGGAAACTCGGGACTGGAACCGATAGCCCGTGGATCGTGCGCTTCCGCTACGGCCAGAAGGCCTATGCCATGGGGGGCCACCCTTTATTCGAGGGGCTTCGGGGGTTATTTCAAACACAGCAGCGCCCATTTGTTCTGGGGGGCATCCTCTTTCTTGCCGGTTATTTCTGGGCCGCGCTGAAAAGAATGGAGCGGCCCGTTTCCAACGAGTTGATGCAATTTCACCGAGCGGAACAAATGGGACGTCTGCGACAACTTCTTTGGGGGAGCGCCAAAAGAGCCTAGGCTGCCATGTATCCCCGAATCATCCTCCTGCTTTGCGTTTTATTGATCCTCTGGCTTTTCCGTGAAGATCGAAAAGGGCGGCGCACAACCTCACGCGCCCTCCTCATTCCCGGCATTTGGATTGGCATCCTCGGCTCACGTCCGGTCTCGTATTGGTTTGGGGCTGGCGGCGGCAGAGATATTGAAGGCAACCCGATCAACACGTTCCTCTTTGCCTTCCTCATCGTTTCCTCCGTATTGGTATTGTTCAACCGCGGCTTCAACTGGGGGCAGGCACTTGGGAAAAACAAGGCCCTCTTTTTCATCTATTTTTACCTGGCACTCAGTGCATTTTGGTCGGAAGCGCCGCTCGTCTCCCTCAAACGTCTGGTGAAGGATTTCGGTTGCGTTACGACCGCCCTCCTGCTTCTCACCGAGGTAAACCCGGCCGAAGCGATCCGGACGGTTTTTGTTCGGGTCTCCTATATCCTGTTCCCCCTTTCGTTCGTGCTGGAAAAATATTTTCCTGAGATAGGCCGGGGTTATTCCGTGGCGGGCGTGCCGATGCTGGTTGGCGTGACCACTCAAAAAAACAGCCTGGGCCAGATGCTCTTTGTCTTCGGGCTCATGGTCGTATGGGACCTGCTCGAGATCCGAAAGACCGACCCTGGAAAGGGAAGGCGGCGGCAGGAGAATATCCGCATTGGAATGCTTTTACTGGGAGCGCTGCTCATGATCCGGTGCGACAGCCAAACCTCGCTCGTCTGTTTTATTGTGGGGGTTTTCGTCCTCTGGGGAAGCGGTCGGCTCGTGCGGTTTGCCAACGGAAAATCCCTCCTTATCAGTTGCATTATTGCCGCATTCGGCTTGATCGCCTTGGATAAGACGTTTCACCTTTCGGACATGGTGATCCGGGCGCTGGGTCGCAACCCCACCCTTACCGGACGCACCGAAATCTGGCGGCTTGTCATGAATCAGGAGACGAATCCGATTTTTGGAAATGGCTTTTACATTTTTTGGGACAGCGACAAGGGAACCGCCATTATCCGGGCGCTGACAGAAATCCAATCCGCGCATAACGGCTACCTTGAACTGTATTTGGATGGGGGCATCGTCGCACTCGCGCTTCTGGGGGTGCTGTTGCTGTCGGCCGGAAAGAGAGCGATCGACCATTGGTACCAGCAGACCCCGATGGGGATGATGGCTCTTGTTTTCTGGCTGCTGGCGATCATCTACAATTTCTCGGAATCCAATTACTTCCGGCTGGCACCCCTTTGGTTTGCGTTTTTGCTCATGACCATCGAATGCCCGCGCAGGTTCCGGAGCGCCTCTGGCCTATCGCAAGCCGCTGAAAAAAAGCCGTTTCCTCGCAACTCACAAAACTATGCTGATTATCAACGCCGATGACTGGGGGCGATCCAAGGAGGAGACCGACATCACCCTTGTTTGCCATGCTCTGGGATCGGTCACTTCAGTAAGCGCAATGGTTTACATGAAAGACTCGGAGCGCGCGGCGGAAATCGCGCTCAGCCACCGCGTGGATACAGGGCTGCATCTGAACTTCAGCGAGGCCTTTACCAGCCCCGCTCCGCCACGCCTGCGCGATGCCCAGAACCGCATCGCCCGTTTCCTGAACGGCAGCAAATATCGGGTCCTCTTTTACCACCCGCGGTTGCGAAATGCTTTCCGATATGTCTATGAAGCGCAGGCGGAGGAGTTTCATCGCATTTATGGCCGCCCGCCTTCCCGTTTCGACGGCCACCAGCACATGCACCTCTGTTCCAACATGCTCTTAGACCAGATCCTCCCGCAAGGACAGCGGGTGCGCGGGACTTTCACCTTCCAGCAAGGGGAAAAGGGACCGCTAAACCGGGCTTACCGGGCGCTCGTGCACTGGTGGATGGACGGTGCATACATCATGCCCGATTATTTTTTCGCGCTCTCTGATTGCCTCCGCTACAACCGCCTGGAACGGGTTCTGGCATTGGCTAAAATAGCGAATGTGGAATTGATGACCCACCCCGCCGAGGCGGAGGAATATGCCCATTTAAGCAGCGAAAACTTCCGGCAGCGGCTGGGAACCCTCACCACCGGTTCCCATGCCCAAAGCGTGCAAACCTCCCGCTTATGAATCAAAGGAGATCCCATGCGGCTGTTGTGGACGGAATGGAAATCGGCGTCTTTGGGCGGTTCCTGAAAACAGCCAGGATGCATGGGGAGTATTATGATTTTATAGATGACGCGGAATGTTTTCTTCAAAAGCTCAAAACAGTCCGGCTCAACGCCGACCTGTTCACATTTTTGCAGCAGATCGGGGAGCCGATTCCCAAATATCCCTACCCTCATGAGCCGGAGAGCCTGGCCGTGCTTCCCATCACCACCTACGAGCACTGGTGGAAAAAGCAGATCAACGACAAAACGCGCAACATGATCCGAAAAGCGCAAAAGGGCGGGGTGGACCTGCGCGTATGCACTCTGGATGAGACATTTGTCCGGGCCATCATGGAGATTTACAATGAATGTCCGTTGCGCCAGGGGAAACGCTTCAAGCATTACGGAAAAGATTTCCAGACGGTCCAAAACGACCATGCAAGCTATCTGGAACGGAGTGACTTCATCGGCGCATTCCAGGGAGAGGAGATGATCGGGTTTATCAAGCTCGTGCACGGAAGGAATGCTTCAAGTTTGATGCAGATCATCTCCAAGATCGCGTGGCGGGACAAAGCTTCCACCAACGCGCTGATTGCAAAGGCGGTGGAGGTGTGCGCCGCAAAAGGCATCTCCTACCTGCATTACGGAATTTGGAGCAGGCGGGGAATTGGCGAGTTCAAAAAACACCACGGTTTCCTGCAACAGGATATTCCGCGTTACTACGTTCCGCTCAATTTGCGGGGCCGACTCGCGCTCAAACTCTCTCTGCATCGCAAGCTGATAAGTTACATCCCCGAAACCGCACAAGACCGGTTCGCCTCCCTCAGAAGTCGGTGGAATCAATTTCACTATCGGAAGCAATTACAGGAACGGGGCAGTAGCTCAATGGGTAGAGCGTCGTAGTTCGCTGCGAAAATGGAAGTTCGAACCTTCCCTGCTCCAGTCCCGCTATTTCATCGAACATGCCAGGGATCACAGGAATCATCCGCAAACACCTGCGCGCGACAACGGACGACAGACGGATGGACGCGATGCTCAAGTGCATGCTGCACGACGGCTCCTATGCTTCCGGAAAGCATTTCCAAGCCCGCCTGGGGGTTTGCAGCGGCTGGACAGCCCACCCTGGGTCATTTTCCGACTGCATGCCCGTCTGGAATGAAGCCCGGGATATTGTCCTTCTTTTCACCGGCGAACATTTCGGAGATCCGGGCGATTGCGCGCGGCTCAGGGCCAAGGGACACCAATGCACTGGCGAGGATGCCAGCCAACTGGTTCACCTCTATGAAGAATTCGGCATGGGGTTTCTCCAAAAACTCAACGGCTGGTTTAGCGGCCTGCTGCTGGACATGCGTCAGCGCAAAAGCTTTCTCTTTAACGACCGTTATGGATTGGGTCGGCTCTATTACCATGAAGCCGCCGACTCCTTTTATTTTTCCTCGGAAGCCAAATCCCTCCTAAGCGTTTTGCCTTCCACCCGGCAACTCGATGCCCCAAGCTTGGCTGAGTTCTGTTCCTGCGGCTGTGTCTTGCAAAATCGGACTCTTTTTTCCGGGATCTCGCTTTTGCCCGGAGGCTCCCTATGGACCTTTTCTCCCGGCGAACCGATTCAGAAGGAACTCTATTTCCAAAGGGAGACCTGGGAATGCCAGCCCATTTTAAACGAGCGGGAGTATTATTTGAAATTAAAGGAAACCTTCCGCGCGATCCTGCCCAGATATTTTCGCGAGGGAGAGCAGATCGGAATGTCCCTCACCGGCGGGCTGGATGGACGCTTGATTCTGGCTTGGGCGGATTGCCAGCCAGGCACGCTCCCCTGCTACACTTTTGGCGGATCCTACCGTGATTGCGCGGACGTGCAACTGGCTCGCAAACTGGCGAAGGCTTGCCAGCAACCCCATCAAACCATTTCGGTAGAGGGCGCATTTCTCGGACAATTTCCCGCACTGGCAGAAAAGACCGTCTATCTATCCGATGGCGCAATGGATGTATCGGGAGCCGTTGAATTGTACGTTAACAGATTGGCAAAACAGATAGCGCCCATTCGCCTGACGGGAAATTACGGATCGGAAATCCTCAGGGGCAACATCGCATTCAAGCCCCGGCCTTTAAGCACTGCTTTGTACGATCCTGAATTCATCCGCCTGGGCGAGGCGGCCGCTGAAAATTACGCAAGCCAAAAGCGCGGCCGCACGGCCTCTTTCATCGCCTTTAAACAGGTTCCGTGGCATCACTATGCGCGGCTTTCTGTGGAGCAATCGCAGATCACATTGCGCGCGCCCTATCTCGACAACGACCTTGTGGCGCTCATCTACCAAGCGCCAGACCTTGCGCTGAAGGGCACGGACGTTGCGCTACGCCTCATTGTAGAAGGCAATGCGGCATTGGGCCAAATCCCCACAGATCGCGGCCTGATCCACCGCCCTGTGCCGGTGCTCACCCGGGCACGCCAACTGTATCAAGAACTCACCGTGCGAGCAGAATATGCCTATGATTACGGGATGCCACAGTGGCTGGCCCGCATCGACCAGCATCTGAAGCCGCTCCGTCTGGAGCGTCTGTATTTGGGGCGGCATAAATTTTACCATTACCGCGTTTGGTACCGCGACCAACTCGCCGCATACGTAAAGGAAATGCTGATCGGTTCCACTGCGCAAAGCCGGTTTTACCTTCGGGGCAACAGCCTGGAAACACTCCTTTGCAACCATTTTTCGGGCGCACAGAATTATACATTGCAAATCCATCAAGCGCTGACCTGCGAACTTATTCAGAGACAACTCATCGAAACAAACTAGGAACAGGCGCAATGACCCTACCTCACATCACCGTTTGCATTTGCACCTGGAAGCGCCCGGCTCTGCTGGCCCGCTTGCTGGAAAGACTTCGCTGCCAGCAAACGGAGGGCCGGTTCAGTTACTCGATTGTGGTGGCCGACAACGACCGTTTGGAATCTGCCCGCTCGATTGTGGAAAATTTTCCAGGCAGCGGTCCCGCTCTTACCTACTGCGTCGAGCCTGAGCAGAATATCGCACGGGCAAGAAACAAAGCGCTGGACCTTGCAAAAGGGGATTACGCGGCATTCATTGATGACGATGAACTCCCCGAACCAAATTGGCTCCTGGCTTTGTTTACTGCCTGCCAAGCGCATCATTCGGATGGCGTCCTGGGGCCGGTGAAACCGTTTTTTGAACAGAAGCCGCCTTCCTGGCTCATCCGCGGAAAATTCTGCGAGCGGCACGCGCATTCCACCGGGACGGTCCTTGACTGGCGCCAGACCCGGACAGGCAATGTCCTCTTCAAGCGTGAAATCTTGCGGGAAATCCCCGAACCGTTCCGGCCACAGTTCGGGGATGGCGGCGAAGACAACGACTTTTTCCGGCGGATGATGGAAAGCCGACGCATTTTCACCTGGTGCAATGAAGCAGTCGTTTTTGAGCTGGTGTCGCCTGCCCGCTTTAAGCGCTCCTACATTCTAAAACGGGCTCTGCTGCGGGGGCAGAACCGGAGGCATTATGCCGATGGATATCGCTTCGCGAAGTCCGCCGCCGCATGCATCCTTTACAGTCTTGCCCTTCCTTTCCTGGTCTTTGCAGGCCAACACATCTTCATGAAATATTTGATGCGCTTGTTCGATCATGCGGGATTGCTCCTGACGTTTTTCGGACTCATGCCGCTAGGCAATAAATACCTCAGTGAATGACCGTTCGCGGTGACTAGGCTTTTTGTCAGGCGCAAAAGATCCGCGTTCCTCGATTCTCCTCTGCGGTGTCGGTTCAATATCTTCATCCTATGAAACACCATCGGCTCCAAAATCGGCTCGGAGGAAAATTCAGCATCGCGATTGCTTTCCTTTTGCTTTCGCAGCTCGCGGGATTGGGCGAGATTATCCCGGCCAATCGACGCATCACCTGGCAGGGAAATACCGGCATCCCGGGCGGAGTGCCCACCAGGACGACCATTTTTGCAAATGTAAAGAACGCCCCATATAGTGCTCTTGGGGATGGCTCGCATGATGATACAAGCGCGATCCAGTCGGCCATTAATGCCTGCCCGGCAAATCAGGTGGTCTATATCCCCACCGGGACGTACCGCGTGACCGGCATGCTCACCATCAACGCACCGATCACCGTTCGGGGGGACGGCCCGGGAAAGACCGTCATCGATGCCCGCGGGAGCGGAAGGGGTGTCTTTGCCTTCAACGCTTCGACGAATGATTACAGTTACGGAACCCCGCCCACACCCATCCACAACATCACGGGAGGGCTGACGGCCGGCTCCACTGCGATCACACTCGACAACGCGAGCAGCGTCACCGTCGGCGGTTATTTGATGATTGATGAACTCAACGACAGCACTTTTGTGACCATTGTCGGCAACGAGGGGTCCTGCACCTGGGCAAGCCGCGCCAGCGGGACAAGGGCTATGGGGCAGATGGTGGAGGTCACGTCCGTCAATGGCACGACCATCGGCATTTCTCCCGGCCTCTATACCGATTATAAGTCCACACTGACCCCGCAGGCGGTCGTCGTGACGCCGGTGGTCAAAAACGCAGGGGTGGAAAACTTGACCGTGCGCTGCAACAACACCGGATACACGGCCAACTTCAACATGACAGCCTGCGCCTACTGCTGGATCAAAAACGTGGAGGACGACTATGCGGACGGGGACCATGTGGATTGCTATACTTCTTATCGCTGCGAAATTCGCGACAGCTATTTTCACGACGCCTACTTGCATACGCCGGGACAAACAGACGCCTGTGTTTTTCTCGCAAAAAAAACTTCCGGCTGCCTTGTGGAAAACAATATCCTCTGGCGCCTTCATGTCTCGATCATGCTCAACTGGGGCGCGTCGGGGAACGTAATCGGTTACAATTACTCCACGCAGACTTTCGACTCGAACAGCCCGAACGTCTTGATGCAGGACCTCTCCTGTCACGGCGCGCATCCGGCATTTAATTTATGGGAAGGCAATTACGCGCTTTCGTTCCACCCGGACAGCACCTGGGGCTCTTCAAGTCATGGCACGGCTTTTCGCAATTACATCGCGGGAACATCGACCGCGAATCCGCCCTTGACGGGCCGGGGGCCGGTTGTGACTGGCTCCACCTGGCGGCAATACCAGGCAAATCGGGCCATCAACCTGGATTTCGCATCGGTCTATTACAACATCGTCGGGAATGTACTGGGGGATCCCTACTTCAAAACCAACAACGGAGTCTATATGGTCGTCGCCCCCGCTTCGCGCAGCTACGACACCTATCGCTATATATTCAGCCTTGGCTATACCGGCGCTGGGGACGGGGGCGGGGCGGCACTGGAGAGCACCAAACCGTCCACTACTTTGATCAACCATGGGAACTGGGACATTGTCAGCGGCACCCAGAAATGGGATCCGACGATATCGGATCGCAATTTGCCAAACAGCTATTATCTCACCGCGAAACCGGCATGGTTCGGCAATCTGAATTGGCCGCCCATTGACCCGGCGAACCCTTCCGCAGTTGTTCCCGCAAGCATTCCCGCAGGGTACCGGTTTGTCAACGGCACGAATCCCCCCAGCTCGGGAGCGACGCCTCAGCCGCCCAAAAATTTACAGGTGACTCCCTAGGCCAGCGAACGACGATCCAGCGCTTCACGAGGGTTATTTCTCGAAGTATGGCTCCCCGTGTCTCGATCCTCATTCCCGCCTACAATGCGGGAAAATGGATCGTGGAAACAATCCGCTCCGCCGCAGGGCAGACGTGGCCAAACAAGGAAATCCTGATCGTGGACGACGGCTCCACCGACGACACACTCGCCATTGCGCGCCAGTTCTCATCCCCGGAGATTGCGATCTTTTCGCAGCCCAACCAGGGTGCATCGGCAGCCCGGAATGCGTTACTCGCCCAATGCCAGGGCGATTACATCCAATGGCTGGATGCCGATGACCTTTTGGCTCCGGACAAAATCCAAAAGCAGATGGAAGCGCTGCAAAATGGGGAAAGCCGCCGAACCCTGCTCTCCTGCGCATGGGGGCGCTTCACCAAACGACCCGAGCGAGCCAGGTTCACGCCAACCGCGCTCTGGTGCGACCTGGAGTCCGTGGAATGGATGCTGCGGAAAATGGAGCAGAACATCTATATGCAAACGACGGCGTGGCTCGTCAGCCGGGAGTTGACGGAAGCCGCCGGGCCTTGGGACACGCGGCTTTGGGTGGATGATGACGGAGAATACTTCAGCCGGGTCCTCCTCGCCAGCCAACGCGTGCACTTCGTACCTGAAGCCAAGACTTACTATCGAGCAGCGGGCATGGGCAGCCTCAGCCAGATCGGCCTCTCAAGGCAAAAAAGGGAAGCGCAGTTGCTTTCCGTTGAACTGCACATCCGCCACTTGCGATCCATGGAGGATAGAGAGCGTGTGCGCGCAGCGTGCCTCATCTATTTGCAGACCAACCTGAATTACATCCACCCAGACGAGCCGGATTTGCTCCTGCGGGCGAAAGATCTTGCAATGTCGCTCGGCGGCCAACTCGCACCGCCCACGCTCGCGTGGCAATCCACCCTGCTCAAAGCGGCACTCGGCGCGAACGCCGCAAAAAATATCCGCTTCCAGTACCAAAAATGGAGAGGCTCCCTCCAATCCCTTATCACTAGATAACTGCCATGCATTATTTATTCATCTATTCGAGCCCAGGCATCTTGGGAGGCATCGAAACGCTGATCGCGCGAATGTCCCGCTGGCTGATCAGGGAAGGAAACCAAGTCACGTTTATTGCGAAAAAGGTGGATGACTGGGGGCATCTTCTTCCCAAGGAAGTCCAAGTCTTTGCCCTGGGCCCGCGCTACGCAGAGCTCTACTATTATTTCCACGCGGGCAAGATTCTCAAAGAGTGCAAAATCTCCCCACCGGATGTCATCAAGAGTTTTGATGTGCAAGCCTCCTGGATCGCCTGCCAAATGGCGTCCTTCTTTGGAAACCGCTGTAAGGTCATCGCGGGAAATTATAACCCCTTTGTCTTTCGCGACCATTCCGCAGCCGGGTGGCCATCTTGGGAAAGACCTTCCCTGCTGTTCCGCAATTTTTTTGAATGCATCCCGCCCAGCGCCCGCCTTTTTTGCGGTCAGGACCAACTAGACGAACTGCGCGCTCTGTACCAACAAAGCGCCATCTTGTGGCCGCTCCCGATGGACGCCAACGAATTTCTCCCGGCCGTGCGCCAGCCAAAGGCGGGAAAAATCGTCTCTGTAGGCCGGCTCTCCCCAATGAAGGAATACAATTTTTACATGATCGACATCGTGCGGCGCCTTTTGGACAAAGGGCACGCAGTCACCTGGTCCGTCTACGGAAAAGGAGAATTTGAAGCACCGATGCGGGACCGGATCCGGCAATGCAATCTGGAAAACGCGATCACGCTGGAAGGCGAAGTTCCCTACAACCGCTTTTGGCAGGTGCTTGCCGACGCCTCCGTATTCGTGGGCATGGGAACATCGATCTTCGAGGCGGCACTATTCAAAGTCCCGAATATCACAGCGGCTCCTTTCGATCTGGAAGGATTGACATGGGGGCCCGTGTACCAATTCCCAAAGGGCAGCCTGGGGCCGGCAGATCTGGCTCCTCCGCGATTAAAGGTCATTGATGAAATCGAACGCATTCTGAGCCTCAGCCCCAGCGGGTATCGGCAAGAGGCGGAGGCCGTTTACAAGCACGTGCAAGAACACGAAATGCAGGCCTCCATGCAGCGCTTTTTGGAAGCGGTTCGGGATGCGCAACCGGTGACCTTGAGGAAGTGGAGCTATCTGGCCCACTACCCTCTGGGGCTCCTTCGGCGTGCGCGACCCACATTCTACCGCGCAGAAAAACAGGCATCAGAGCGCCTGCCCTGAAATAGGACCGCTTCGGGGTTGGGAATCGAAAAGGGGAGCCGGACCCGCAGCTTGAACGCATCGCAAATTTTCTTCGCAAAATGCAAATCAACATCCTCGAATATCTTGAGAAGGGCGCATTGCTCAAATGTCCCGAAAAAACAGCCGTGAAAGATCGCGGGCATTGTTTGAGCTTTGCCCAACTGGAACAGTTTGCCAAAAACTGCGCCGCGCTCATTCGACAAAGGAGCGAAGAGACGGGCAAGCCGGTTCCCGTTTTCCTCCCAAAAAGCGCCCAGAACATCGTGGCCGACCTCGGGATTCTCTACAGCGGCAACGCCTATGCCAACCTGGACGTCAAATCCCCCCCCTTGCGACTTAAAGGGATGCTGGACAATCTGGACGCACAGGTGATCATCACCTCAGCCCAGTGCTCCGAAACGCTGTGCACTCTGGGGGTCTCGGCTGAGAAGTTGCTCTTCATCGAGCAGGCCATGGTGGAGGAAATATTCTATGACAACCCTTCCTTGCTCAAGCGGCTGGATACGCTCATCGATACCGACCCTTGCTGTTTCATTCATACCTCAGGTTCGACCGGCACCCCAAAGGGGGTGGCCTTAAACCACCGCAGCACAATCGATTTTGTAGACTGGGCTTTCGAGCGCCTGGGGCTCGACGGCAGTGAAATCATGGGGAGTCTCGCTCCCAGTGTCTTCGACGCCTACACCCTGGAATTTTGCACGATGCTCGCCAAGGGGGCCACCTTGACGGTCGTTCCGGAACATCTGGCGGCTTTCCCTATTAAATTAGTAGAGTTTATCGCCTCCGAACCGATCAATTTTCTCTTCTGGGTTCCAACCATCATGGTGAATATTGCGAACCAGAATCTCTTGGCCGAGGCGGCCCTGGATCGCATCAAAAAGGTGTTGTTCATTGGCGAAGTTTTCCCGACAAAACAGCTCAATTACTGGAGGCGACACCTGCCCCAAGCGCTGTTTGCAAATCTGTATGGCCCCATTGAAATCACCGTGGCCTGCACCTATTTCATTGTGGACCGGGATTTTTCCGATGATGAAAAACTGCCGGTCGGCTTCCCGTGCAAAAATACCGAGATCCTGATCCTCAATGACAATGAACAACTGGCGGGCGTCGGCGAGCCGGGCGAGATTTGTGTGCGGGGAAGTTCGATTGCCCTTGGCTACTACAATAACCCGGAGCGAACGGCCAAAGGGTTTGTGCAAAATCCCGTAAACCGTCACTACCCGGAGTTGATCTACCGCACCGGCGATAGCGGGTATCGAAACGAACGCGGCGAGATCATGCTGCTGGGTCGCAAGGATTTCCAAATCAAACACCTGGGGTACCGCATCGAACTCGGCGAGATTGAGCACGCCGTCCTGCAACTGGGCGAAATCCGCAATTGCTGCGCCACTTACAACCACAGCCAAAAAGAGATCGTTCTGTTTTATGAAAGCGATACAGAAATGTCCCCCGCCTGCATCCGGGAACGCCTGGCGCCGCTCCTTCCCAAATACATGCTTCCCACAGCCTTTCATTGGATGGAACTGATGCCTCGCAATCCCAATGGGAAAATTGACCGGGCGCTTCTGAGCGCAAGCGTCCTTTGAACGCAATGCAACCCGTTCTCTCCATTCAGGAAGTATTTGAAGGCATCCTTCAGTCAAAAAAAAGTGCAGAGTTTTGCACAAACTTCTTTCCGTCCCGGCAGAATCTGGACGCTTGGATTGGCCGGAAAATGTTGAATGTGCAAACTTGCGGCGAAACCGTTTTCTTTTTCCGCAGGGATCGCGATTTCTGGCACCTTTATTTTTGTTCGCCCAATCTGGATGCCCTGCAGAGGGATTTGAGCAACTTACGCGAACTCGGGACGGAGCGCGTCGTGACCGACCTGATCGGAAGCCCCGAGTCGCTGGACGGCTGGATGCCAGCCATGGAAAATGCAGGGTTCCAACCCTATAAACACCTCGCGCGCATGGCGCGGACCACAGCGGAAACAGCCCTCCCCCGTGCTGATGTGACTTTTGCTGAGAGGCGCGACATCCCGGCTATCCTCTGTTTTCTTGAAGAGGCATTCGATCGCTACTCAAAACAGCTTCCCGCTCCCGAGGAAATCGAAGCGGCCGTGGACGCCTCTCAAATCCTGCTTTCCAAAAGCCGCCCCATGTTCGACGGATTGCTCTTCTTTGAAACCCACGGCGTCCTGTCCACCCTGCGCTTTTGGGCTGTGGCCAGCGCCTGTCGCGGCAAGTGCATCGGTTCGTCCTTAATACGGCATTACCTCGCCACCCAAACAGGCGTTCGAAGGTTCGTCCTCTGGGTGAATGCCGAGGACCAGGACGTGGTGCAAAAATACCAGCATTACCATTACGCCAGCGATGGGGTGGTTGATTATGTCCTCACGAACGATTGCATGTTTGGATGAAACTCGTTGCCGCCATTCTACAGGAAATCCGTCCCGAATACGATTTTGCCGCCTCCGGCGATTTCATCGGCGATGGAATGCTCGATTCGTTTGACATCATGACCCTCGTGGCCAGCCTGGAAAAAAACTACTGCATCTCCATCCCGGGAACCGAGATCGTACCGGAAAATTTCCGAAATTCAGAGGCAATCCACGCGCTCTTGAAAAAGTGCGGAGTCCAGCCATGAAATTTACGTTCCAGCACAAGCGCATTGCGGGCATTTTGACGGTTCTTCCGCAACGCGAACTCTCGTTCATCGAGGAGATGAAGAACTACAACTTCCCCGAAGCCCGTTCTCTCAAGCTCATGGAGACCATGGGCTACAACAAGCGCCGTGTGGTGGAACCCGGCACCTGCTTGTCCGATCTCGCAGTCTTCGGCCTGAAAAGCCTTTTTGACCGGGGCTTTTTGCAACCGGAGGAGATCGACGCGCTCCTGGTCGTCACCCACAGCCCGGACTATATCATGCCGCCGACCAGCAACATCATCCAAGGGCGCCTTTGCTTAAAGCACGACACGCTTTGCCTGGACATCAGCCAGGGATGCGCCGGATTCGTTGTCGGCTTAACCCAAGCATTCATGCTGCTTGAGCAGGAGAGCATCCGCAAGGTGGTCCTCATCAACGGGGATATTCTCAGCCAGCGGACCTCGCCCAAAGACCGCAGTATTTACCCGTTGATCGGAGATGCCGTCACCATCACGCTCCTGGAACGTGATTCCAGAGATGGAGTCATCCACACCAACATCAAGATGGATGGATCCCGCGGGGACGCGCTCATGATCCCGGCCGGCGGAATACGGCTCCCCTGCTCACCTGAAACCGCCCTCCTCGAAAACGTAGGCGACAATAATCTGCGCGCCAAGAATCACCTGCGCATGGAGGGATCGGCCATTTTCAATTTTGTGCAAACGGAGGTGCCGCCCCTGGTGCAGGAGTTGCTTGCGGGAGCTGGTGTATCGATCGAGTCTGTGGACCATTTCGTCTGCCATCAGTCCAACCGGTTCATGCTGGAAAAGCTCGCAGACAAAATGAACATTCCCCGGGCCAAGATGCCCGATAATGTCGTCGAGAATTTCGGCAACAGCAGCGGCGCCACAATCCCTGTGGCGATCACCCTCAATCTGCCAGAGGCGCTCAAACAAGGCCGCGCCCTCACCTGCCTGGTCGGCTATGGGGGAGGGCTGACGTGGGCCGGCATGCTCATGGATATGGGCAATCTGGCCTTCTGCGAAATGGTCACATTTTTTTGAAAGGAGAGAACGTCATGGATCAATTTTTAAAACACATCGCCGGTATCTTGGAAGTGGACAATGTCCACGAATCCGATGAGCTTGTCTCATTTTCCCAGTTGGACTCGATGGGCGTTTTGTCCATCATCGCCATGCTGGACGCCACCTATGCAGTGAACATCAGCACCGCAGAATTTGGCCAGATGAAAACCGCCGGCGAACTCTGGAAATTTGTGCAGTGTGCGAGCTTGAAAAACGGCCGCCTATGAATCACTCCATCATTGCCGAAGGATTCGGCATTCGCCATCGGCCCGTACGCATGGAGGATGCCCCATTCCTGGTATGGCTGCGCAATTTAGAGCACGCAAAGGGCAAAGTGGGCGATTCCGCTGTGGATGTGCCAACCCAGCAGGCCTGGCTCAAAGAATACTTCGAGCGCAATGGGGATTACTATTTCGTAGTCGAGACCGCCTGCGCCGGTATTCCGGTGGGGACATGGGGCATTTACAATATGAAGGACGAGAGCGCAGAGATCGGGCGCTGGATCGCGCAACCCAAGACGCCCACCGTGATCCCGAGCATCATCCCCGGCCTGGACATCGCCTTTCATCGATTTGGGTTGCGCACCTTGCGAACCAAGGTCGTCTCCACCAACAAGCGCGTCATCCTGCTCGACAAGCAGATGGGATTCCAGGAGACGCATAGTGAGCCCGCCGCCCAGATCATCGGCGGAAAATCGGTGGACATGATCCACATGGTCATGACCGCGGAGGACTGGCCGCAATTGCGCAAGACGTTGATGCCCATGGCGCTTATGCTGGAAGTCCAGGTTCGGAAATGGGAACAAGACGCCGCACGCACTCCCCATTTCTCACCCGTTCTCTAGTTCATGCAGCATTCCATCACCGTTGAAAATTACGGCGTCCGCCTGCGCCCGGCCTGCCTCGATGACGCTCCGTTTATTGTCTGGTTGCGCAACATGGAGCATGCGAAAGGGTATATCGGCGATTCCGCGCAAGATATTGCGAGCCAGGAAAAATGGCTCAGGAGGCACTTCGATCTTCAGGACGATTACTACTTCATCATCGAGACAACTTGCGGCATCCCGGTGGGCACCTACGGGATCTACAAAATAAAGGGCGACCGAGGCGAGTCGGGACGTTGGATCGTGCGCCCCGAAGTTCCCGCGGCGATCCCCAGCATCGTCCTCGGCTTTGGAGTGGGGTTTGAGCGGCTCGGGCTTCGCACCTTGAAATCCCATACCGTCTCCACCAATCACCGCGTGCTCTCGCTCAATCGGAAGTTGGGACTCAAAGCAAAGGGCGTTGCGCCGGTCGGCCAAATCATCAATGGCCAAGCCGTCCAACTCATCGAGTTTGAATTGCAGGCACATGACTGGTCGGCGGTTCGGGAAACCATTTTACCTTTGGCTCGCCTGGCAGGAGAGAACATCCGCAAATGGGAGCAAAGCGGCGGGTCGAGCGCCCTATAGCAGGCCCGAAGAGGCGCTGGGGCGCTTCCGGAACCGGCAATTATGGAGCCATGCGTTCGCATGAGTTCATGCGATATAAGCCCGAGGACTCCATTAGGAAAAATGGCATGAAAAAGATCACGCTCATTGCGGCTATTATCGGGTTTATGGGATCGCTTCCCGCACGCGCAATCGTGCCGGCAGTTGCCATTCACGATTCGGAGTTGACCCGCACGCTCGAGAATCTTCCCGCCAGTGCCACCACGCCGCGCGGGGCGGGAACGACCGGTTTTGAATGGTGGCCCACCCAGTGGCACTACTTTGTAATGCCGGAATCGCTCAAAGAGGCGCTCCATTCCGACGGGACAGCATTCACGGTGGTGAGCGATGCGGAGATCAGCGCCGGAAAACTGTTGGACAGCAACGGAAACCCCCAGTTCCCGATCATGATCAGCCTGGCTGCGGAAGCAATGAACGACAGCGAGATTCAGCCCCTGCTGGATTATGTCTCCGCTGGCGGAACCCTTTTCGTGGGTTCGTCCTCGTTCACTCGAAAAAGCGACGGCACAACCCGCGGCGATTTTGCCATCGCCAACTCCCTGGGGGTGCACATGGTCAACGCCAACCTCTCCAACTGGGGCTTTAGCTACTCATTGAGCAAACAAACCGACCACCGGCTCATCGCCCACCTCCCCAGTGGCGTGCTGACCTGGAAAATGCCGTGGAATTCGGAAGAAATCCCCTGGGGCACTTCCCCGAGCCACCCCTACTGGGGGCCACATCCCGCGTGGCGGGTGCAGGCGGGCGATGCGCAAACCATTGCCCAGAACGATTTCGGGCCGTATCTGCTGGTGAAAAGCTATGGCAGGGGGCGGTTCATTTATGAGGCGGCATTCCAGCCGTTGATCGCGCATGGCGGATGGGCTCCGGGTATGTATTCCTATGCGATTTTCCGCAATGCCATCCAATGGGCATTCGAGTCGCAAGCGGTGCCGGTGCCGCGCCTCAGCCCGTGGCCCTACCCTTACGATGCAGCACTCAACGTGCGGCATGATTTTGAGAATTCTCCAGACGCAATCAACAGCATCGAGACCTCGGCCCGGTATGAACATTCTCTCGGGGCCAAAGGGGATTATTATTTCTGCACCGGCACATTGCGTGTGGACATGGCGAACTCCGCCGCGACAATCGAAAGCTTACGGCGCGCGGTGACCAACTACGATGCAACGATTGGCCCGCACAACGGAGGACTGAGCAATCCCAACAACCCTGCCCTCACCAATGCGGATTTCGATTACTGGCATTGGGGGCTCGATGAGGCGCTGGACACAACGCCAAACGGTTTTGCCAATGGAAAAGCGTATGCGCTGGCCTCACTGGGGAACGCCTTCCAGGATATCGAAGGCTGGCTCTCGGGGATCAACAACGCCAAGGGACTGCGCGTTTGCGTCTCCCCATATTTTAACAGTACGCGCGAGGATTCGTATGACATTGGCAGCCAACTGGGCGTTGTCGCTGCGGGGGAACAAAAGCTCACCCCTTTTCCTCATTGGACGCTTTCCACCCGCACCTCGGGCAAGCGCTATTCCACATTGAGCCTGCCGGTAAGCGATTGGTATGTGGGAACGACCATCGCTCAATCCCTGGAATACCACAGCACGTCATCCCTCCACGCAGCGGTGGATTATTATTACAACCTCGGCGCGTTAATCAATATTTACACCCACGCCTCCTCCACCTCTGGATTAGAAAAGGAATACGTCACTTACAGTTTGGCGAAACCGAGGCTTTGGGCCGCGAACGCCACCGATGTCTATGCATGGTGGGGGAAGCGGGACGGAGCGCAGGTGGTTCCCACCGTGGGAACCAACGGAGCCCAGGTTGTGTTGACCCTCTCCATCACCGGCGCAACGGATCCGCAGACCGCCGTGGAAACATGGATTCCCCAGCCCGCTTTCTCCGGGCTGGAGGTGCGGCGCAATGGAGTCCTCGCCTCCACATCCGAATTCCGTACCAGCGGCCAACTCGTGCGGGTGCTCGTGGGGAATGCGATCAATACGGTGGAGATTCGCTATAGCACGAGCAATACAACCCCGGTCACCGCGCTTAATGACGCCTATACGGTCAATGCCGGGCAGAGCTTGACGGTGGCTGCTCCCGGACTGCTTGGCAATGACACCGGCAATTCCAGCAGCCTCACTGCGGCGCTCGTGAGCGGCCCCTCCCACGGGACACTCAATCTGAACCCAAACGGCGGATTTACCTATGCCCCGACTGCCGGATTTAGTGGGACCGACAGCTTCACTTACAGCGCAACCGATAGCGTGGGAAATTCGGGAACCGCATCGGCCCTCATCACCGTTGCCCCAGCCGTAAACCAGCCCCCCGTGGTCGCTCTCGTCAGTCCCGCCGATGGAGCCAGCTATCCTCCTCCCGCCACGATCACCGTCACCGCTTCGGCCAGCGACAGCGATGGCTCGATCAGTAAAATCGAGTTTTACAACGGCGCAACCAACATCGCGACCCTCACCACCAG
>JAPLTE010000044.1 GCA_026398235.1 Verrucomicrobiota bacterium | reverse complement strand
CTTTAGAAACTTCGAAAATTACCGTCTGCGAGTCATCGCTCAATGCGGTTAATTTTTGAACACCAACTTCAAACCGAACTCAACCACCACTAAAACAACTACTTAACTCCAATTCAGTCCCCAAACTTTGATGTAGACCCTTTTCCTAGAAATGCACAAGTCACTTAAAATAAGCCACTTACCGAGTGATAAGTGGCGGAGTCTACGGGGCTCGAACCCGCAACCTCCGCCGTGACAGGGCGGCGCTCTAACCGATTGAGCTAAGACTCCGTTTCCTCTCGGCCTTGTGGACCGGGAGCGCAGAAACTAGCCGGATGTGAGAGGGTCTGCAATCAGTTTTTTTTGGAAAAAGATGGGCATTTTCTTGGAAACAGTGAATTCCTTGGGCTGCTGTTATGACTCGAACCTGTTTTCTCCAAGGTGCGGAGCGATTTTAAATCCTTTCGTTTGCACACCAGGATTGCCAATCAGCCTGAACCGATTTAGAGATTCTTTCTCCATGTCCCAGGTTTTGGCTGATTTACCCGTTTCCCTCGCTCCCCAAAAGGCGCTCCCAATGGCGCGCGTCCGCCCTCGTGCGAAGTTTTTCTTCGCGGGCGAGGAGAAGTTTTTTCTGAAAGGCGTCACTTACGGCCCGTTCCGGCCCAATGCGGACGGCGATTTCCTCCCGACGCCCGAGCGTGCGGCGCAGGATTTCGAGCTGATGCGCGAAATGGGGGTGAACATCATCCGCATTTATCACGTCCCGCCGAAATGGTTTTTGGATGTCTGCCGAGATCACGGGATGCGGGTGATTATTTCGATCCCCTGGGCGGAACATGTCGAGTTTCTCAACGACCGCAAAATCCGCAAGCAGATCGTCCAGACGATCCGCGATGCCGTGGCGCGCAATAAGGGGCACGAGGCGATCTTTGCTTATCTTGTCGGCAACGAAATCCCGACCACGATGGTCCGCTGGCTGGGCGCCAAACGCGTGACGTATTTTGTCGAGCATTTGATCAATGTCGCGCGGTCGGTGGACCCGGAGCCGATGTATTCGTATGCGAGCTATCCGCCGACGGAATATCTCCTTCCGTCCAACGTCGATTTTTTCACGTTCAATGTTTACCTGGAACGGCGCATCGATTTTGAGCGCTACCTGGCACGGCTCCAGAATCTGGCTGACGACAAGCCGCTCATCATGGGCGAGTTTGGGATGGATACCATGCGCAAGGGCGAGGATGCGCAAGCCGAAGTGCTCGACTGGCATTTCGATTGCGTGGTGCTTGGCGGTGCGGCCGGGACGATTTTCTTTTCCTGGACGGACGAATGGTTCACGGGTGGCCACGAGATTGACGACTGGGAATTCGGGCTCGTTACGCGGGATCGCCAGCCGAAGAAGTCGTTCCACGTGCTCAAGGCAAAGATGAACGGGTCGGGGGCGCAGACAGAGCGGGTGAAGCTCAAGGCGTATCTGCTGGTTTCCATCATTGTCTGCTCTTACAATGGCGGCAAGACGCTCCGGGAATGCCTGGAGTCGCTCGATCTGCTCAATTACCCGAATTACGAAATTATTCTCGTCGATGACGGCTCGAAAGATAACACGCAGGAGATCGTTGCCGCGTTTGAAGCCGCGCGCGAGGCCCGCAGTGCCGCCACGGGACGCAAGCTGCCGCCGTTTTTGAATATCGTCCAAAAGAACATGGGGCTCAGCTACGCGCGCAATGCCGGGGCGTACGCTTCCAAGGGGGACGTGATCGCTTATACGGACTCGGATTGCATGGCTGATCCCGACTGGCTCTATTACATGGTCGGCACGCTTTTGAGTGGCGATTATTGCGGCGTTGGCGGCCCGAACGTTTCGCCGCCCGCAGTCAACTGGGTTCAGGCGGCGGTATCGGCTGCGCCGGGCGGGCCAAGCCATGTGCTGCTCACCGATGTTGTGGCCGAGCACATACCGGGCTGCAACATGGCGTTTCATCGCTGGGCGTTTATGAGTGTCGGCGGGTTCGATACGGAATACCGCAAGGCAGGGGACGACGTAGACTTCTGCTGGCGCTTGCAAACCAACGGCGGCGTGATCGCGTTCAGCCCCTCAGCGATCGTCTGGCATTACCGCCGGTTTACACTGGAGGCGTTCAAAAAACAGCAGGACGGCTACGGGGAGGCGGAGTCGATGCTGCGCTTCAAACATCTCATTTTCTTCGGCCCCACGGGGACGGCAAAGTGGAAGGGGCAAATCTACGGCTCGCCGCGGTTTACCTGGCTCTTCAACCGCCCGGTCATTTACCACGGCGTCTTTGGGCAGGGGCTTTTTCAGTCGATTTACCCGACGCCGCAATCCGACGTTGCGGCATATGTCAGCAGTATTGAGTGGGTGGCGTTGACGCTCGTGATCGGCGTGCTTTCCATCGCGTTCCCAACCATCCGGATCGTCCCGTACCTGATGCTGGGGGGCACATTCCTGGTGGCGCTTTCGTATATGATCCATGCCCGCATCGAGCCCAAGCACGACACCATCGGCGCGCGGTTGCTGGTGGCGTTCCTGGCTGCGGCGCAACCGCTCACACGCGGCTGGGCGCGCTATTTTACCTGGCTTAAATACAAGCAGACGCCGCAGGCCGTTATTGCGCGCCCCGAGGAGAGCCTTGGGAAGCGGGGAGCGCGTGGTTCCATTTCGAAACTCGATTTTTGGAACGAGACCGGCGTGGGTCGCGAGAAATTGCTGGAAGAAATCTTCGCCGTTCTGGAAACCGAGGATTGGAGATATTCGGCGGACACCGGTTGGAAGAACTGGGATGTGCAAATTTACGGCAACCAGTTCTGGAGCATCAGCTTGGGGACTGTGACGGAGTACCACGGCGGGCCGAAGTGCCTGACGCGAGTGCGGCTGCGCTACAAACCGGTGGTCACGACGGTGCTTTCCAACTTCATCGCCCTCTCCGTGCTGCTCTACAATGTCCACGCGACCGGCTTTGGGCACGATCTGCTGCGGGTGGCCTATTTTATTTTTGTGGTGTGGCTTTTCCAGCGTGCCTACCGGCTCAAACGCCGTGTGGCTGCCCTGGTGACCGCCGCCGCGAATCGTTGCGGGTTGATGCGCGTCACGGGCAAAAAAAGCAGGCCGATGCCAGCTTCTTAGGCTCTGGCGTGTTCACGAATTCCAAAGGCAAAAAACAATCTGGAACTCAGGAACTCAGGAAGTCAGGAAAAGAGAACCCTCTTTTGGGAGTTCTCCTGAGTTCCTGATAATTTCTTTTTCCGCGTTTTCATCCGGCCAGGAATTGGCGGATTTGCGCTTCGCTGTTGTCGAACGGATCGGGCAGGGCGAGGGGGGGATCGCCGTCGAGGCTGATCGAGTCCCAGTTGATTAAGTACGTGCTCTTGGGGTGTTCGAGGAACCAATTCACGGCGAGGCCGCGGCCGTGCGCGCGCGTGTTGGCGGGCGGAATGTATTGCGCTTCAATGCTTGCGACGCTGGCGTTCCAATCCGCAATGTGTTTTACCGGCTGGAGCGTAAAGAAGAGGCCGCGCGCGGGATCGATGTTGTGGTATTCGAGGTCGAGACTTTGCAGCCACGGATCTTGCCACGAGAGCTTCTCGCTGGTGCGGAAGAGGTCGAGCAGCCACCGTTTGGAAATCCAGTCCACACCGCCGATGAGCCGTTCGGGATTGGACTCCAGCGCTTCCAAAACAAATTGCCAGCTCTCGAGCAGCCAATCGGTTTCCTCATCGGCACCAGTGAAGTGACGTTGGCAGTGGGCGAGGAATTCGTATTGGATTTCCAGCGCATTGCGGGTGCGCCCATTTTCGAGCTTCACCACGCCGCGCCCGGTCCCTTCACGGGAAATTTCGCGCGTTGAGATGACGGCATCCCGCAGGACCACGTCACGCGGCAGACAATCTTGTTCGATGAGCGTGAGCACCATCGAGGTCAAGCCCACTTTGAGGGCCGTTGCGAATGGGCTCATGTTCGAGTCGCCGAGCAACAGGTGGAGCCTGCGGAAGCGATGATGGTCCGCCAGCGGCTCGTCGCGGGCATTGATGATGGCGCGGTTGAACTGCACCCATTGGTAAATGTCGTTGACGATGTGGTCCGCGCGCTGGGATATCTGGAAATCGACGCGTGACGATTGTTTGGCCTCGTATTCAAAGGAGAGCGGATTCGTCTGCCCCACGCGGCCCGCGCCGGTGTAAATCTGGCGGGTGGCCAGGAAGGAAAGGAGCGTTCCCAAGGCCGGAGGGGTGAACTGCATTTCGCGCCGCATGAGGTAATTCTCGTGACAGCCAAAAGTCGCGCCGGTGTGATGATCGACATTGTTTTTGATGAGCGCGACCCGGGTTTCTGCCCGCAGCGCGTTGATGGCGCTTTGCACCAGCGTGTCGCCTGCGATGTCATAGGCGACCATGTCGCGCACGCTCAGGCACTCGGGCGAGGCGTATTCGAGATGGCCCATATCGACGTAGATCCGCCCGCCGTTGCGCAAAAATCCGCCGTTGCCGGGCGGCTCTTCGTAATCGCGATAGTGCAGATCGACCGCTCCGATCTTGTCTTTTTTGAACAGGTGATTTTTGATGCGGACGGGCCAAGAGTCCGAGGTGTTCTGCGGTGCGTCGTCGGAGACAAGGCAGCCGTATTCAGTTTCTATTCCAGTAATGCGATTCACGGTGCGCTCCTCTTGTGGGGTTTCGGAGACCGCACGCTCAACGAGCGTGGAAGAAACCGCAGGGGGATCGCGCAAAGGGCGCAAAAAGGAATGACTCCCCGCACGCAAAGCATGCGGCTTTGCGGCTTTGCGCGAGAATCAATCGATCTCCGAGGCGACCGGCTTCCATGCCTTGCCCCGGCGTTCGCCGAACAGGGCTGTGCCGATCCGCACAAACGTGGTGCCTTCTTCAATGGCCACCTCGAAATCGCCGCTCATTCCCATCGAAAGCTCGGGAAGCGGCACACGGAATTCGTTCGCCAGCCGGTCGCGCAATTCCCGCAGCCTGGCAAAAGAGCGGCGCGACGATTCCGCCTCGGGAGCGAAAGGAGGGATCGTCATCAGCCCGTCCACGGAGACTCGGTCGAGGGCAAGAAGTTCCTCCATCGCCGCCCGCAGCGCGTCCGGGGTGAACCCGAATTTGCTGCTTTCCCCGGCGACGTTGACCTCCAGGAAAACCTTGGGGAAGAGGCCGAGTTCGCCCGCGATGCGATTGACGTCCCGGGCCAGCGACAAAGTGTCGATGCTGTGAATCCGCTCAAAGGCGGGAAGTGCCTGCCGGATTTTATTCGACTGGAGATGCCCCAGCAAATGCCAGCGGACGCGACTCGGGAGCAGGGGCATTTTGGCGCGGGCTTCCTGCACGCGGTTTTCGCCAAACAAAAGCTGGCCGGCATCCACGGCCTCCATGATCGCTTCGGGGCCATGCGTTTTGCTGACAGCAATCAGCGTGATCTCCTCCGCGTGGCGACCCGACCGGGCGGCGGCCTGCGCGATTTGGCCCCGGACAATTTCGAGATTTTTAGCGAACATAGAAAGAGAGTTGACGGCAGCTGGATTTATCCATTAGAGTGTTTAATACCCCATGCATATCGAGACGCTTAAAATTTTTTGTGACGTGGTTGAGACCGCCAGTTTTTCAAAGGCGGGCTCCCTCAATTCCATGACACAGAGCGCGGTGAGTCAACAGATTCTCTCACTGGAGAAGAAACTGGGGCGTACGCTGCTGGAGCGTGGCCGCCGCCAATGCTGCGTGACGCCTGAGGGAACGGTGCTATTGGATGCCGCCCGGGAAATGCTGGAAATTTACGACGGGCTGGAAGAGCGCTTCAATGAATTGGCCGATGTGGTGGCCGGAGAGCTTCAGGTCGCGGCGGTTTACTCCATCGGGTTGCACGATTTGCCTCCGTATTTGAAGGCGTTCCAGAAAAAATATGAAAGGGTGCAGGTGAACGTCAATTACAGGCGTTCGGCTCAGGTTTATGCCCAAGTTTTGAGCGGGGAGGCCATTATGGGGTTCGTGGCATATCCGATCGCCCGCAAGGGGATTCACGTAGAGTCCTTTATGGACGACGAGATGGTTGTCATCTGCCCGCCTTCGCATCCGTTCGCCAAAAGCAAAAAAATCGCGCCAGTATCGCTTAAAAAAGAGCGGTTCATTGCGTTCGATCCCGATCTCCCGACGCGCCAGTATCTGGACCGGCATTTCCGGGAAAACGGTATCTTGTTGGGGCATACCATCGAGTTTGACAACATTGAGACCGTCAAGCGGGCGGTGGAGATCGAACAGGGGATTTCGATTCTTCCTCTTGCGACGGTGAGGGATGAAATCAAGGCGAAAACCTTGTGCGGGATCCCGTTGGACCCGCCGTTGCGCCGTCCCCTTGGGATCCTGCTCAAGCGCAACCGCCCCCGCACTCCGGCGCTGAGGGAATTCCTTGCGTTGTTGCAGGGACGGTAGCCACGCCGCAAGCACAGCTTCTAACGTTGCACGGCAGCAAGCCGGATGTTTCCCACCGAAAGCCCGAGGGCTTGTTCGGCGACGGGCAGGAATCCGTCGGAGGCATCGGTGAGTCCCACATTGAGGGTGCCGATGGCCGTTTCCGGCGCAGCGATGTGCTCTTGTGCGAGCAATTCGCGAACCGCGAGCGCGCAGTTTTCCGCAGAATCCACCAACCGGATTCCGGGTCCAAGAAAGCGGGCCAGGGCCGGTTTGAGCAGTGGGTAATGGGTGCACCCCAAGACGAGCGTGTCGATGCCGGAACCGACCAGCGGGGCCAGGTAGCGGGCGATGATCGCGTCGGTGATGTCATTCTCCAGCCATCCCTCTTCAATCGCCGGAACAAGCATGGGACAGGCCTGGCTGGTGACGCGCACTTCCGGGGCGAGGGCATGGATGGCCCGCTCGTAGGCGCCGCTGCGAATCGTGCCGCGGGTGCCGATGACGCCGACATGGCCGTTGACGGTGGTGGCGACGGCGGCTTTCGCTCCGGGTGCGATTACCCCTGTAACAGGCACCGACAGGGTGGCGTGCAGCTTGGGAATGGCGAGCGCTGAAGCGGTGTTGCAGGCGACGACGATGATCTTGGCCTGCTCGGCTAAAAGCAACTCGCTAATTTCGACCGAATACCGCTCGATGGTGGCCTGGCTTTTGCCGCCGTAGGGAACCCGCGCGGTGTCGCCGATGTAGTAAATGGTTTCTTGTGGCAGGAGGCGGCGCAGTTCCGCCGCGACGGTAAGTCCGCCAATGCCGGAATCAAAAACGCCGATGGGGCGTGAGCCGTTGGAAAGGGTGTGGTCCATCTGTCGGGTGCCATTACGGACCAAATCGCGCGGAAAAAGAAGCGGAAAACGGATTCACCACAGGGAACACGCAGATCACGAAGGCCGGAACAGGTTTTTAAGAGCTTCGGAAGCTGGCTTAAGTTCCTGGGATTGGGGGGGGATTTGGATGTGAGTTTCTCTCTACTGCGAAGGCGTGGTTGTAGTGATGACGGTGGGGCCGGAGTTGTTGCGGGGGACCACGGAGGCCACGGGGAGCCGGGGGCCGACGGCGTTCCTGTAGTTCTGGACGGCTTGCAGGATCGAGATGGCCATTTGTTGGCGGTAGGCGGCGGTGGCGATGCGGCGGGCGTCGTTGGCATTGCTCAAAAAACCGCCTTCGATGAGCACCCCAGGGGTGGCGCTTTCCCGCAGCACGACGAAGCGCGCCCGTTTGATCCCCCGGTCAAACATGGCCGAGTTGCAGACCAGCGTGGCGTGTGCGGCGCAGGCAAGGGCGATATTTTCGGCGTCGCGGACGTTTCCGGCGCACGGGACGAAATCCGAGAGGGCCGGGCCGTCGTTGGCCATGGACGGGACTCCGCGCGGAGCGAGGGTGAAGGTTTCCACGCCGGTCGCATCGTTGCCGCTGGCATTGAAATGGATGGAGATGAAGAGGGCGTTGGGGAGACGGCTTGCCATGGCGGCGCGCTCTTCCAGCGGCACGAAACGGTCCGAGGAGCGCGTCATATACACCCGGAACCCGGCGGCGCGGAGGAGATCGCGGGCGCGCAGGGCGACATCAAGCGCGTAGTTTTTTTCGCAACCGAAAAGCGAAAGGGCTCCGCTGTCATGGCCGCCGTGACCCGGGTCCAGGAGGATGGTTTCCACGGAGACGGAGCTTTGGATGCGGCTGGGGCGCAACACCGGCTCAAGCAGTTTGGTGAGGTCCATCCGCGAGATGGCCGGTTGCCCTCCGACTTCGGCCACCGGGTAGCTCAGGATGAATTTCAGGTTGTTGATATACAACTCTGGGGAGCCGACCTGGCCTCGCAGACTGCGATTGGCGGTGCGCAGGACCAGGCTGCTGCCAGATTGCTGGAGGTTTCCCAATTGATAAAACGTGCCGACGTTGGCCAGCGGCACGTAATCGCGCCCCTCGTATTTGAGCAGTGTCCAATCCCCCACGGCAAACACGCGCGCGGTGAGCAGGAGCAAGAGGAGCAGGGGAGTGAGCCGGGGCATTCTGTGCAAGCGTGCATGCGGGTACGTGGACGCGCAAGTGGTTTTTCCGGAGATTCCGGAAGGCGCGCGCCCCAGTCCCTTCGCGTGTGCGGCGCTTATCCCTTGAGGCAGTCGTCGAGCCAGCCGAGCAGCTCAGAAATCGTTTGCTCCGTCTCGTCACCCATGTTGGAGATGCGGAAGGTCTTGCCTTTGAGCTTGCCGTAGCCGCCGTCGATCACGGCATGGTAACGCTCCTTGAGGCGGGCGTTCATGGCGGCGACGTCGATCTCCTTGTTGTTCTTCACGCAGGTGAGGGACTTGGAGCGGTACCCTTCGGGGGCGAAGAACTCGAAGCCGTTGCGCACCACCCAATCCGCGACCAGCGCGTTGAGTTTGGCGTGGCGGGCGTGGCGGGCTTCGATCCCTTCGGCGAAGATGTCTTCGAGCTTGCTCTGGAGCGCGTAGATATGCGCGATCGAGGGGGTGCTCGGCGTCATGTCGTCGGCCTGGTTCTTCTTGAACTCGATAAAATCAAAATAGTAGCCGCGATCTTTCATCGTGGCGGCACGCTCGAAGGCGCGTTCGGAACAGGCGAAGATCGCCAGCCCGGGAGGCATGGCGAGGGCTTTCTGGCTGCCGGTCAGGAGCACGTCGATGCCGAGTTCGTCCATGGGGATCGGCACGGCGGAGAAAGAGGAAACGCTGTCCACGATGAGCAGCACGTCCGGGTATTTTTTGACCACGGCGCAGAGTTCTTTGAGCGGACTCATCACCCCCGTGGAGGTCTCGTTGTGGATGAGGGTGACGGTGTCGAATTCGCCCGTGGCGAGCTTGGCGTCCAGTGCCTCAGGCAGGATCGGCTGACCCCATTCCACCTTGAGCCCCTCGGCCTGCTTGCCGCAGCGCTGGGAAACATCGAGCCATTTGTCCGAGAACGCGCCGCACATGCAGTTGAGCACTTTTTTGACGACGAGATTGCGGATCGCCCCTTCCATGACGCCCCATGCGGACGAGGTGGAGAGGAACACCGGCTGCTTCGTGCCGAACAACGTCTGCAGTTGCGGCTGGATGGACGCGTAGAGCTTTTTGAAGTCGTTGCTGCGGTGGCCGATCATCGGCTTGCAGAAAGCGGCAAAGGTTTTTTGTGAAACTTCGATCGGGCCCGGGATGAAAAGCTTGGTGTGAGGCATGGGATGGCAAGTAAAAAGGATGGAGAGGGAAGTAAAAAGTAAAAAATGAAGCGGGGCGGAATTTGCGGGATTGGAACGGGGTGACTGAATGAGCACATCAAAGTGCCCTCTTCGCCTTTTGAATCGTGGAACTGTTTTACTCCCAAATAAAGTGTTCCAGCCGCAGTTGTGTCATACGGGCTTTGGCTTCCTCGGCGCGCGGCCCCTCCAGGGCGGCCATTTTTTGGTAAATGGCGATGGCGCTTTTCCATTGCTGGCGGGATTCGCTCAGGCGGCAGGCATCGAAACCGGCCTTGTAGAACCAGAAATATTCCTGCGGCTTGGCGACACCGGATTCAACCACTTCGTAATACGCCGCGAGCGCTTCTTCAGGGCGCTCCAGCTTTTCCATGCAGCGCCCCTTGTTGTAGAGCGCACGGTGCTGTGCGGTGGCGTCGATGCCCGGTTCGCTGGCGAGCTGCTCGTAAACGGCGAGCGCCTGTTCGACCAGCGTTTTGTCCCTGGCCCCAAGCGCGAGGAGGTTGTCTGCCTTTCCCGCCAGCGCTGCGGCCTTGATCTCGGTGCCGGGATTGGCGCGCAAAATGTCGTCGTAGAGTTTGACCGCGTCGCCTTCTTTGCCCAATCGGTTTTGCAGCGCCGCAAGCTGGAGCCGGGCGTGGAGTGCCAGCGGCCCGTTGCGGGTGGCCACATCTCCGAAAAGTTCGATCGCGCGGTCCATCCCTGCCGCATCGATCCGTTTGGTGGATGCTTGTGCGGCTAAAAAGAGAGCGGCTTCGACCAAGGGCGAGGCAGGGGTTTCGAGAGCAAGCGTTTCAAACTGCGTTTGGGCGCTCGCAAAATCGCCGTTGCGGAAGAAAACCTGGCCCATTTTCATGCGGACTTCAGGGAGTCGTTGCGAGGTCGGGTGGCGCTCAATGAAGGCCCGGCACAGGGCGATTACTTTGTCGTCGGCAGGCGGGTTGGCTGCGTCGGCGACAAAGATGGCCAGGTAGTCGGATTGCTCGGCGGTCTGGGTTGTTAGGGGAGAGGTGTTGACTACTTTTAAAAAAGCAGTGGCTCCTGCGGGGTCTTGCCGGGCGTGGCGGCGTTCGGCCAGGGTGAGCCAAGCTTCCGGGACACGCGGGTTATCGGGGAAGGTGCGGATGAATTGTTGCAGCGCCGCTTCCGCTTTGGGGTCGTCCTGACGTGTCCTAAGAAGGCCTTCTTCGAGAATCAAATCGGGCCGCAGAGGGCTTTGGGGAAAGAGTTGGCTGAATTCCTGGTATTCTTGCCCAAACCGGGCGTAGTTGCCTTGATGCAACCACGAAAGAGCGGTGTTAAAGCGCGCTCGTTCGGCCAGAGCGGGGCAGTGCTCCCCGGCGCTGCGGAAGATGGTGGCGGCGAGAACAAACTCCCCCGCCTTGAAATGGGCGCTGGCGCTGGCCATTTCGATTTCGGCGCGCAGATCGGGTTGCGGAGCCGCCCGGAGGGCGTCATCCAAGGCTTTTTGAGCAGCGTCGAACTTGCCGTCATTGGCCAATAAACGGCCTTGCATCAAGAGCGCCTCGGGTAGCAGCAGGTGCTGGGGAAACCGGGTCGCGAAATTTTCCAGGGCAGCGAGTGCGGGTTCGGGCTTGCCGTCGCGCGCCAACGACTTCGCCAGGTAGAATGTGGCAAACCCGGCCCGAAGCGCCGGTTCGCGCTGGGACCATTTTTGAAGTTCGCCGAGGGAGGGGTTTTCCTCTCCTCCATACACCTCGTCGAGTTTATGAAAAAGGGCCGCGAGCGAAGGGCTCTCGGGGTGTTTCCAAATATACTGCTCGATAATATCGTCGGCTGCGGTAAGGCCGGTGAGTTCGGTGCGCGAATCGGTCATTCCCAGGGTGGCCCCAACGACCATTGCGCCGGTGACGTGCCGGGGGTCGAGTTGCAGCGTCTCGAACCGCTCATAAGCCTCCGTGGGCTTGTTCTGCGCCAGGAGCAGGCGCGCTTCCAGATATTGTTTCCATTTGCGTTCGGCCACGGTAAGCGGCGCACGGATGCCCGTGAGAACGCGGCGGCATTGGTCGCGCTGGTTTTGCTCCAGATGGAATTCGCCCAGGCGCAACGCCACACATGCGGGCCCCGCTGCGGCGATGCTTTCCAGCGCTGCAATGGCTTCGGGCAGCCGACCCAGGGAGCGCAGGCATTCGGCTTTGCCCGTGATCGCCTGGAGATCGTTGCCGGCTGTTTCGAACAGAGTCAGCGCGGCATTCCAATTCCCTGCAGCGGCCTGAATGCGCCCTTCCAGGAGCGGGGCTTTGACTTCGGGGTCGCTCGCCTGCTGGAGCGCTTCTTCGGTGCGGCCCGCCGCAAACAGGGCTTCGGCCAAAGTGATTTTGGCCTGGCGGCGCGTTTCGGGAGGCAGATTTGCGGCGGCAAGTTGTTGCTGAAGTTGGACAATCGCCACCTCGGCCACCCCTTCATCCAAGGCTTTGCGCGCTTGCTCCAATTGCGAGGCCGTTCCCATGCAAACAGAGAGCAGAAGGGCCAAAGAACTGCCGAAACGGGAATGGAAAGGGTGAAACATCATGAGACGAGGCTCTTCATAATGCAGTTTGCGCAGAAAATGAACAGGAATTGGATCACTTCAGCACCCGCCGCAGGTAATGCCCGGTGTGGCTGGCCTCCAACTGGGCGATTTGCTCGGGGGTGCCTTCGCCGACAATCCGCCCACCCTCTTGTCCGCCCTCCGGCCCGAGGTCAAGGATCCAATCGGCGCACTTGATCATTTCCAGGTTGTGCTCGATGACGATGAGCGTGTTGCCCGCGTCGCGCAATTTCAGGAGCACCTCCAGTAATTTGTGGATGTCCGCGAAATGCAGGCCGGTGGTCGGTTCATCGAGGATATAGACCGTGCGGCCAGTGGCTTTCTTGGCCAGTTCCGCCGCGAGTTTGACCCGCTGCGCCTCGCCGCCGGAAAGGGTGGTGGCAGCCTGCCCGAGGCGCACGTAGCCGAGACCCACATCTTCCAGCGCGATCAGTTTATCGCAGACTGAGGTCACGTTTCGGAAAAAGCGGGCGGCTTCATCCACGGTCATGTCCAAAATATCGGCGATATTCTTGCCCTTGTATGTGATCTCCAGCGTTTCGCGATTGTAACGGCGGCCCCGGCAGACTTCGCATTCCACATAGACATCGGCCAGAAAATGCATCTCGATTTTGATCAACCCGTCGCCTGCGCAATGTTCGCAGCGTCCCCCTTTGACGTTAAACGAGAAGCGGCCCGGGTCGTAGCCTCGCACGCGCGAAGCCGGGAGCTGGGCGAAAAGCGAGCGGATGGGCGCAAACGCTCCGGTGTAGGTTACAGGATTGGAGCGTGGCGTGCGTCCGATGGGCGTCTGGTCGATGACGATGGCTTTGTCCACCTGGTCGAGCCCGAGGAGCGCACGGTATTTGCCCGGGCGATCTTTGGAACTGTAGAAATGCCGGAACAGGGCGCGGCGCAAAATGTCATCCACCAAAGTCGATTTTCCACTCCCGCTTACGCCGGTGACGCATGTCAAACAGCCGAGCGGGAACGAGGCGGAGACATTGCGCAGATTGTTTTCACTCGCCCCCTCGACGGTCAGCCAACCGGTGGAAAGCGCGCGCGGCTCATGCGCTTTTTCGCGGCTGCCGACGGGGGAGACTCGGTGGCGCGGAACGGGAATCGTCATGCGGCCCGAGAGATAATCCGCCGTGAGCGAACCGGGGGTGGCGAGCACTTCGTCCAACGTTCCCTGCGCCACGAGATAGCCGCCGCGCAGCCCAGCGCCTGGGCCGAGATCGACAATGTGATCCGCCGCGCGAATGGTGTCTTCGTCGTGTTCAACCACGATCACTGAATTTCCAAGGTCGCGCAGCCGCCGCAGCGTGCCGATGAGCCGGTCATTATCGCGCTGGTGCAGGCCGATGCTCGGCTCATCCAGAACGTAGAGAACGCCCGCGAGCCCTGAGCCAATCTGTGTCGCCAGCCGGATGCGCTGGGCTTCGCCACCGGAAAGCGTGCCGCTTTCGCGGTCGAGGTTCAGGTAGCAGAGCCCCACTTCGTCCAGGAAGCTCAGCCGCGCGAGGATTTCGCGCAGGACTTCGTTGGTGATGAGGCGCTGTTGCGGGGTCAACGCCAAATCTTCCAGGAACGCCTTGGCTTCGCGGATCGTCAAATGGCAGAGTTGCTGAATGCCGAGCTTGCCCCGCTGCTTGCTGGCAAGCGTGACGGCGAGGATCTCCGGCTTGAGTCGCGCGCCGTGGCAGACGGTGCATTCGCGGCGGCTCATGAAATTGCGGATTTGCAGGCGGCGCAGTTCGCTGTCGGTCTGCTCATAGAGCCGCTGGAGATTGCCGATGACCCCTTCAAACGGTTTTTGGATGCGCGTCTTGCGCGTGCCGGTTTCCATCAGGAGATCGATGGAGCGGTCGCCCGTTCCGTAAAAGAGGGCTTCCTTAAAACGCTCCGGCAAGTCTGCAAACGGCGTTTCCATGGAGACGCGAAACGCCTTTGCCAAAGAAACCAGTAAGGCTCTGTAATACCCATGCATCCGTTTGGTCGCCTTGGCCCAGGGGACGACGGCCCCGTCGGCGAGGCTTTTGGACGGATCGGAGACAATCAGGTCGGGATCGCACACCAACTCCGTTCCCAACCCGTGGCACGCGGGGCAAGCGCCGAGATGGCTGTTGAACGAAAAATGTTTTGGGGTGAGCTGCGGGATCGTGAAGCCGGTTTCCGGGTTGGTGAAATCGGTGGAATAACGGTGTTCGGCCCACCGCGTTTCGCCCCGGCTTTGCGAGAGCGCCAGCAGGCGGCCTCCGCCCCATTTGAGCGCTGTCTCCACGGAATCGGCGAAGCGTTGGCGCGCTCCTTCGCGCACCACCAGGCGGTCCACCACGGCTTCAATCGTGTGCTTTCTTCCTTTCTCAAGCTTTACCGGTTGCTGGGCATTGCCGAGTTCCACGATCTCGCCGTCCAGCCGCGCCCGCACGAACCCTTCGCGCTTGATTTTTTCCAGCACATCGCGGAATTCCCCCGCCTGATTTTGCACGAGCGGCGCGAGAAGGATGAGCTTGGTCTCCTCCGGGAAGGCCAGCAGCGCATCGACAATGGATTGCGTGGTCTGCTTGAAAACCGGCTCGCCTGTGGCCGGGTCGTGCGGCTGGCCGATGGCCGAATAAAGCACGCGCAAATAGTCGTATATTTCCGTAGTCGTCGCGATCGTTGAGCGTGGGTTGCTGCCCGAACTGCGTTGCTCGATCGCGATCGCCGGGGAGAGTCCCTCGATGAAATCGACGTCCGGCTTTTGCATCTGGTCCAGGAACTGCCGGGCGTAGGCGGAAAGGCTCTCCACGTAGCGGCGCTGCCCCTCGGCATACAACGTATCAAACGCGAGCGACGACTTTCCCGAGCCGCTCAGACCCGTCATGACAACGAGCTTCTGGCGCGGAATCTGCAAGCTGAGGTTCTTGAGATTATGCTGTCTCGCCCCGGTGATTTTGATTGTCTCCGCAGCCATTTTGCGTGATTGGTGTAATTAGACAAAAAAGCATAATGAACCCGATACCTCCAGAGTTAAGTTCCAAGGAAGGGGACCCGGTCCATTTCACCCACGAGGAGTGGATGGAATTCCGTTTGCGTCTTAGCAATATGAAACATTCGATGAACAACGCGCTCGCGGTGTTCATGGCGCTCGCGGAGCTTGCCCAGCGCAATCCCGAAAATTACGAAAAGCTCGCCCGTTCGATTTGTACGCGCACCCCGGAAATCGTGGGATTGATCCAGGAATTTTCCGAATACCTCGACACCAAAGGGCCGCCCTCTCCCATCAGATAAAGCCGGGCGGCTTTCTTTTTTTGCTCTCGTTACCAAGCTGTAGCTTGGTAATGCCAATGTCTTCGAAGCTCCAGCTTCGCAAACTGGAAACACAACCGCCTCTCGTATGCAAACGGAGCGAGGGTAAAATTTCTCAGTTCATCTACGGCCGCGCTTTCGAGGCTGGAGCCTCGCAGATAAGTGCGTTCCCAAGCTGGAGCTTGGGAACGAGGACAAAATCGTGGGCTGATCCAGGATTTTCCGAATACCCGGACACCAAGGGCCGCCCTCGCCCATCTGATAAAGCCTAATCTCCGCCGACTTGTTCCTCTGCTGGCTTGGGGGTCGGGTCGGCTTTCTTTTTGCGCTCCTGCGGTTTGGATTCGTCTTTGAAAAGCTCTTTGAGCACTTCGCCAACCAGCGGCGCGGCAACGGTCCCACCGTGCGTGTTCTTTTGATTCACGTCGCTCTCGTAAAGAGCCACAAACGCGTATTTCGGCTTGTCGGCGGGGGCGAACCCGGTGAACCACGCGGCGTTGCGCTCTTTGTTTTTCGGCCCCCATTGCGCGGTGCCGGTTTTGCCCGCCACTTCGATGTTTTCCACGCCCGCCTTGCCTCCGGTGCCATGCGCTCCGGTGATGACATCGACGAGCCCTTTCTTCAATGCCGCGAGATTCGGCGGCTTTAAGTCGATCTGATCTTTGACGCGCAGATCGTAGCCGGTGACGATTTTGTCATCGAGGCTCTGCACCTGGAGCACAAGGCGTGTTTGGTAAAAAGTCCCCCCGTTGGCAACGGCTCCCATCGCTTGCGCCATCTGGAGTGGCGTCACGAGCAGGTCGCCCTGGCCGATCGAGAAGTTCGCCAGATCGCCGGAACTGAGTCTGCGGGCTTCCCGTTTCTTTTTGTATTCATCGGTGGGAACCAACCCCTCCGCTTCCGCCCGCAGCGGAATCCCCGTTTTTGCGCCAAACCCAAAGCGTTGCGCCCATTCGACGAGCGGCTTGGAGCCGGTCTTGATGCCGACTTGGTAAAACCAGGTGTCGCACGATTGTTCCATGGCTGCGGCGAAGTTCAGCATCCCCGCGTCGGTCTTTTTCCAGTTCCGCATGACGATGTTGCCGATCTCCAGGGAAGGAGGCCCGGAGAACTCGTCCTCGGGGGTGATTGCGCCGCTCTCAAGGGCTGCGATGCCGACAAAGGTTTTGAAGGTGGAGCCGGGCGGATAGACGGCGCGGAAAGCGCGCGGGATCAGCGGATGGTTCGGGTCATCGGAAAGCGCCTTGAACCGTTCCGCAGAGATGGCTGGAATAAATTGGTTGGGATCAAAGGAAGGGCATGAGGCCATGGCGAGGATATCGCCGGTGTTCGGGTCCAAAAAAATGAGCGCGCCCCGCTTCACCCCTTTTTGCAGAACATTTTCGCAGAGTTGCTGGAGCTTGAGATCCAGCGTGGTGACGACGTTGTAGCCCGGCTGCGGCGGGACCGTGATTTTTTCGTAATCCTTCTTACCCGTGGCGTCGAAATGAAGGGTGACCTGGCCGGGTTTGCCGGTGAGCTGTTCGTTGAAGGCGAGTTCAAGCCCTTCGCGTCCTTCCGCTTCCGGCCAGAGCAGTTCGTTGTTTTCAATCGGGCTGTCGAGCGTTCCGCCTGCCCGGCCTGCATAGCCAAGGATGTGAGCCGCCAGGGGGCCGTTCGGGTAAGAGCGGGCATACATCGGGTGGAGGATGAGCCCTTCGCCCAAATGGCCGTTGAGCCCCTTTTGTTGGGCGGGCGTGAGATCCTGCAAAATGTCCAGCGGGAGAATCCCCCGGTTGCGGAAATGCCGTTCAATCGCTTTGTCGGAAATCGAAACCGTGCGTCCAGTGAGGCGTTCCGCCTTGGCGATTTGCTCTCGGGCGAAAGCGACGGCCTTGGCTTCGGCGTAATCGAGCGGCGCGGGGAAAACGATCCCGAGATTCTGGCAGACCCGCGTCACTGCCAGCGGCTCGCCGTTGCGATCCACGATCTGCCCGCGCGGCGCGGGAATTTTCAGCACATAAGTGCGCGCAAATTTCTCCGTCAACCACGTCGGTTTGATGGTATCGGTCTGGGCGACGGCGGCAGCGGCAAAAGCGCAGCAGAGAAAGGCAATCCAGCGGTGCATGAGGCTGCAAAGCGTAATGTGCCTGCCCGGATTTCTCAAGCGGCTTCCACAGGGCAGGATAAATGCATCTAAAATTATCAGGAACTCAGGAATTCAGGAAAAAAATCAGGAGAAAGAATCAGGAAGCCAAGAGAAGTTTTCCCGTTTAAAAATTCTGTGTAAATCTGCGAAATCTATGGATGCATTTTTCCTGAATTCCAGATTCTCTGTTCCTTTTTTCCAATGCGTTGTCCTCGTTACCAAGCTCCAGCTTGGTAATGCCTTGGCTTCG
>JAPLTE010000115.1 GCA_026398235.1 Verrucomicrobiota bacterium | reverse complement strand
GTGGCCACGACGATCCGCAAAATGACCGCTGCGGGCGTGCTCGCCGGAGAACAGCTTATCGTCGTCACCTCCCGCACCGAAATGCGCGTCACGGACATCCCGATCCAGAACTTCGCCCCGATCGGCGAGTTCGAGCTGCCCGAATACGAACTGCAAAAACTGAGCTTCCCGCCGATCCTGGAAATGCTCGACTACATCCAGCGGGAGCAGTTCACGGAATTGATCGTGAGCACCCCTGGCCCCGTGGGGCTCACGGCGTTGCTTGCCGCGCGGCTCCTCGGTTTGCGGGCCATCGGCATCTACCACACCGATTTCCCGCAATACGTGCGCATCCTCACCGACGACAGCTTTTTGGAAACGCTGACCTGGAAATACATGCACGGGTTCTACTCCCAACTCGACCTGCTTTATGTGAACAGCGCGGATTACCGCCGGGCCTGGATCGACCGGGGCATCGCGCCCGGAAAAATCGCGATTCTTCCGCGCGGGCTCGACACCGATCTTTTTCACCCAGACCGCCGCGACCCGGAGTTTTGGAACCGCTTTGGCGCCTCTGTTGGCAAGGTTGCCCTGCTTTACGTCGGGCGGATTTCCAAGGAGAAGGACCTGGATGTCATCGCCGCCGCGTTGCGCCGACTGGAAAAGGATGTCATCGCCGCCGCGTTGCGCCGACTGGAAAACGAAAAGCTGCCGGTGCAGATGTTTTTTGTGGGCGATGGCCCGTATTTAAAAGAACTGAGCCGCAGCCTCAAGAACGCCTGTTTTACGGGCGCGCTCTACGGGGTGGACCTCGCGACGGCTTACGCCTCGGCGGATGTGTTCCTTTTTCCAAGCACCACGGACACCTACGGGAATGTCGTGGTCGAAGCCCATGCCGCCGGGGTGCCGACGGTCGTTTCCGACACCGGCGGGCCCAAGGAACTCGTGCAAGACGGCGTGAACGGATACATCACGCGCAGCCTCGACGTGGAGGAGTTTACCGGCGCGGTGCGCAAGATGGTCACGGATGCCCCGTTGCGCCAAAAACTGGGTGTGCAAGCGCGGGAAAGCGTGAAAAATCGGGATTGGGCGCTGGCGTTCCGGGCCTTCTGGGAGCTTTCGCCGCAGTAGGCGCAAGCGGCTTCTGCTTGCCCTCGGGGGCGATCTGCACCATTTTGAAGACAACATGCAAGCTGAAATCGAATTGAGCCGGGATTGCGAGGCGATCCAGATTCCGCAAGGAACCACCGTGACGCTTCCAGCGGGCACACGTGTGACCGTCACCCAATCCCTGGGCGGGAGCTACACCGTTGCCAGCGAGGCGGGATACCTTTTTCGCATCACCGAAGCCAATGCCGATGCGATCGGCTGCGAGGCCAAAACGTGTTATGACCCGGAAATCCCGGTGAACATCGTCGATCTCGGCCTGATTTACGATTGCGCCATCGTGCGCCAGGAAAGCGGCAAGGCGCGTGTTTCCGTGAAAATGACCCTCACCGCACCCGGTTGCGGCATGGGGCCCACGATTGCCGCCGAAGCCCGGATGCGCGTGGAGAGCATCCCTGGGGTTGCGGAGGCAAACGTGGAGCTTGTCTGGGACCCGCCATGGGATCAGTCGATGATCAGCGAAGCGGGCAAGATGAAGCTCGGGCTGATTTAAACTTAATTCTCGACCTATTTTCCAACAGGCAACTGGTATTGGAACAGGTTCTTTAGCTGCTTTGTAAGCGGATTTGTATAAACCCTCCGGGTTATAAGAGGCTTCGAGTTATGAGAAGGCTTCGGGTTATACCGACAGCCATTTATGCTCGGCATCACACGTGCCTGGGCGCGTCGGCGGTGGGCACGGCGGTGATGTCTTTGATGAGGATTTTCGAGTTCCGGTTGCTGGCCTCGTATTTCTCCCGGCGCGTGGCCGGGAGTTCCTCGGGAGAGACTTCGCGGTAGCCGCCCTTTTGTTGGAAAAACGAGAATGCCTGCGTGGAAAGGGCGAAGATTTGCTGCATCCCTTTCT
>JAPLTE010000017.1 GCA_026398235.1 Verrucomicrobiota bacterium | reverse complement strand
TGTGGACACCCTTGCCAGGATACCTGGTTTTGTGTCGTCAAACTGCGACTTAAAACCGGAGCGGTTGGCCGGTGATCTCGGCGACGGCCTGCCACAGTTCACCCGCCGGGTCCACCTTGCGGCGTCCATGGGTGACGAGGTCGATCGGCATATGCACATAGCTGCCGTGCCAGCGTCCAATCACCATCGCGGTCTTGCCGGACATCGCGGCATGTACCGCGTGCTGCGCCAGGCGCGAGCAATAAACATTGTCCTGCGTGGAGGCCGGCACGCTGCGAATCGTGTAGCTTGGGTCGATATATTTGAGGGTCGTCTCGATCCCTTTTCCCTGAAAATACGCGGTGATCTTGTCGCGCAAATAGACGCCGATGTCTTCGTGTTTGGTATTACCCGATGCATCTGATCCCGCCTGCGCCACCAGGTTTTTCCCGGCTCCCTCGGCCACGACGATGACGGCATGCTTGCGCTGGTCCAGGCGCGAGCGCAGGCTTTCAAACAGCCCTCCGGGCCCTTCCAGCGTGAACGGCACTTCCGGGATGAGCACATAGTTGACTTCCGCGCAGGCCAGCGTCGCAAGGCACGCAATGAAACCGGAATCGCGCCCCATCAGTTTCACGAGCCCGATGCCGTTGAGCGCCCCCATCGCCTCCGCGTGGGCGCAGGAAATCACTTTGCCGGCTTCGGCCACCGCCGTCTCAAACCCGAAGCATTTGTCGACGTACATGATGTCGTTGTCGATCGTCTTGGGAATACAAACAACCGCCTTTTTCAGGCCGCGCCGCTCGATTTCCTCCGAAATTTCTCCCGCGCCGCGGATGCTGCCGTCGCCGCCGATCACGAACAGCAAATCGATGCCCATCTCTTCGAGGGTGTTGACCATGACCCCGACGTCCTGCGGGCCACGCGAGGAGCCTAGCATCGTCCCGCCCATTTTGTGAATGGTGAGCACCACCTCCGGAGTCAACGGCACGGGAACGCGCCCGAAGCTCGGCACCAATCCCTCGTACCCGTAGCGGAAGCCGAAAATCTTTTCGATGCCGTAGTTGTGGTGGAGCACCATCACCAGCCCGCGGATCACGTCGTTGAGGCCGGGGCACAACCCGCCACACGTCACAATGCCCGCGCGGGTGTGGCGCGGATCAAAAAAGATTTTGGCGCGCGGCCCAGCCACTTCAAAGCTGGGCGGGATTTGCTTTTGGGCGGCTGCCACCTGGAATCCCGCCAGGGTGTCGTCGCAGAGGACGCGTTCGTCGTCGCTGCGGAAATAGGCGTCGACCTGACCGCTGCGCGTCAGGGGCGAAGGAATGAGGCAAGGCCCTAAGGATTTGATGACAGTCTGCATAGCGGAGGCTTGTATAATCGCGCCGGGCGTTTGGGGCAACCGGAAAGCGGCTGGAGGAAACGAAGGAGATCCGCCTGCTGGTTTGCGCCTAAGTATTGACCCCGCCCCGGTGTTGCCCTAAAAGCAACATCCCCGTGGTGCCATGCATGCGGGTCAAACCAAACCATTTGTGGAACTCAGTCTAGGAGGGCATCGCCCCAGAAACGTCGATTGGAAGCG
>JAPLTE010000042.1 GCA_026398235.1 Verrucomicrobiota bacterium | reverse complement strand
TGGTCGCAGCCCGGGTTTGGGCAAGGCAATGTCATCCTTGCCGACGGCAAGCTGCTCGCATTGGCGGATAATGGCGAACTCGTGGTGGTGGAGCCGACGCCGGAGGCTTACAAAGAAGTGGGCCGGTTCAAAGCCGTGGAAGGCAAATGCTGGTCCACGCCCGCTGTGAGCAACGGTTTCATCTATGTCCGCAGTACCCAAGAGGGTGCTTGCCTGGAGGTTAAACCGCTCTAAAGCGGTTTCGGTTTATTTTGTCGGATGCTCTTCGGCGGCGTGGGCCGCTGCGCGACTTTTCGAGCTTGGGCTGAACGCCTCTATAATGTTACTCCTGCCGGAGCGCCTTCACCGGGTCGAGCCGCGCGGCGAAGTAGGCGGGGATCAACGCGGCGAGCGAGCAGATCACAAAGGCGCTGATGCAAATCACCGCGACATCGTGCGGCACCACTTGGGCCGGGATTTTCGAGAATTGATAAATGTCGGCCGGGAAGACTTGAATCCCGAGCGTCTCCGCCAGCCAATCTTTGAATTCGTTGCGGTATTTGATGAGCGTCATCCCGAGGGCCAGTCCGCTGAGGTTTCCGAAAAAGCCGACCACCATTCCCTGCGCGAGAAACACCCAGACAATCTGCTCCGTGGTGGCTCCCAACGCTTTCATGATGCCGATCTCGCGCGTCTTCTGCACCGTGACGGTGATGAGCGTGTTGGTGATCCCAAATGCCGCGACGACGATGATGAACAGGAGCAAAAAGAACATCACGTTGCGTTCCATGGCGATCGCGTCGAAGAACGTTTTGTTGAGGTCTTCCCAAGTCGCCGCCCCAACGCCCCGGGGCAGCAGCGGTTTGAGGGCCTGCTTCACCTCGCTGGCGCGGTTCGCATCCACCGTCTTCACGGAAATGCCGGTGAGCGCATCGCTCGCATCCATTCCATACAACTCCTGGCCGACGTAGAGTGGCACGAGCAGAAAATTGGAGTCGTACGCGTAACGTCCGCTTCGGAAAATGCCGGTCACGGTCAGATCCCGCGGCAGCACGAGTTCCTTGACGTGCTCCAGCGCCTTCGGGTCTTGCTCCGCTTTTTTGATGGCCTCCAGCACCGGCTTGATGTTGCCGGGCGAATACACAGTGATTTTATCTCCGACAAAAACCCCGAGAGTGAGGGCGAGGTCTGCGCCGATCACCGTGGTGTCGCCCGAAAGATCGAGTTTGCCGCCCGGCAGGATGAATTGGGCGATGTCGGTGACCTTGAGTTCCTGGGCGAGGTCGATTCCGCGAATCACCGGCGTCATCCGTTGATTGCCAAACTCGGCGATCACCGGCCCCTGCACAAACGGCGCGGCGGCGACCACCCCGGGAGTCGCGCGGATCTTTTTCAAAAGCGGCTGCCACTCTTCCAGCGCGTCCGAACCGCTCTGGACTAGGATGTGCGGCTCGAACCCGAGCACTTTGCTGCGCAGTTCGTGGTCAAACCCGGTCATCACCGAAATCACGAGGATCAGCACGGTAATACCCAGTGTCACGCCGAGAATCGAGATGAGCGTGATCACGCTCACGAACGTGCGCTTGGGTTTGAGGTAGCGCAGGGCGAGAAATAGGCTGAACGGGGCTTTCACTGCCGCTAATGGTTGCAGGTTCCGGGGCGTTACGCAACCCGGGGCTGGGAAGTTTTCGCGCAAAGGACGCAAAGAACGCAAACAGGAAAGACTTGCGGCGCGGGAGAGGCTTGACGAATATTCGTGCAATGACAAAGCCCATCCTCCCGCTGAGCGTTGCGTTGCTGCTTACGTGCGCCGCCGCCACGCTCCCGGCAACGGAACGGGTTGCTTTGGAAAAACGAGCCGCAAAAGGGGATGCCTTTGCGCAGTGCAATCTCGGGCTCTTGTATGCGACCGGCAGGGGGGTTCCGAAAAACGAGGGGCAAGCCGTGGAGTGGCTCCAGAAAGCGGCTTTGCAAGGCAACGCCTTTGCCCAGAGCAACCTCGGTTACATGTATGCCAACGGCAAAGGGGTTCCCAAAGACGAGGCGGAAGCTGCGGACTGGTATCGGGAAGCCGCGCAGCAAGGCAACGCCTTCGCCCAGAGCAGCCTTGGCGTGATGTATGCCAGCGGCACCGGCGTTTCCAAAGACGAGGCGCAAGCCGCCGAATGGTTCCAGAAAGCGGCGCTCCAGGGCGACCCGTTTTCCCAAGGTAAACTGGGGTTCATGTATGCCAGCGGCAAAGGGGTTCCCAAGAACGAGGCGAAAGCCGTCGAGTGGTGGCAGAAAGCCGCGGCACGAGGCTATGCCCAGGCCCAATACAATCTCGGGCTCATGTATGCCAACGGCACCGGCGTGCAGAAGGACATCGCCAAAGCCGTCAAATGGTATCAAAAAGCGGCTGCCCAGGATTACGCCGAAGCCCAGGGCAACCTCGGGTTCCTCTATGAAAACGGGATCGGCTTGCCCAAAGACGCGACAAAGGCGGTGGAATGGTACCAAAAAGCCGCCGAGCAAGGCAACGCCACCGCTCAATTCAACCTTGGGCTGATGTATGAGAATGGCACGGGGATTTCCAAGGACGCCGCGAAAGCGGTCGCCTGGTATCAAAAAGCCGCCGTGCAGGGGGACGTGAAGGCCCAGGGCAAGCTCGGGCTCCTGTACGCGAACGGAATCGGCACGCCCAACGACGATGAACAAGCCGTCGAGTGGTGGCAGAAAGCCGCCGAACAAGGCGATCCCTTTGCCCAAAGCAAACTCGGGTTCATGTACGCCAGCGGCCGGGGCGTTTCCAAAAACGAGTCGCAAGCCGCCGCGCTGTTTGAGGAAGCCGCCGCCAAAGGAGATGTCCAGGCCCAGTTCAATCTCGGGCTGATGTATGCCGACGGTCGGGGGGTTCCCGCGGATCAGGCCCAAGCCGTCGCGTGGTATCAAAAGGCCGCCGCCCAGGGCGATCCGCAGGCGCAGTGCAATCTCGGCTACATGTATGAAACCGGCACCGGCATTGCCAAGGACGAAGCGCAAGCCGCGCAGTGCTACCGAAAGGCCGCCGAACAAGGAGACGCGCAGGCCCAGTTCAATCTCGGGCGCGTCTTGTATGAAAGCACCCTTCCCAAGGACGACGGACAAGCCGCCCAATGGTTCCAAAAAGCCGCCGCGCAAGGGAACGCCCTGGCCCAGTATTACTTGGGAATCCTGTATGAAAAAGGGCAGGGCGTTTCAAAAAGCGAAACGAAGGCCGCGCAATGGTATCAAAAGGCCGCCGCGCAGGAATACCCCAAGGCGCAACTTAATCTCGCTCTGCTGTATGAAAAAGGGCGCGGGGTTGCCAAAGACGAGGCCAAGGCGGTGCAGTGGTATCAAAAAGCCGCGCTGCAAGGCAATGCGCAAGCCCAGTTCAGCCTCGGGCTTATGCAGGAAAGCGGCAGAGGCGTTCCCGTGGACGAAGCGCAAGCCGTCGAATGGTATAAAAAAGCGGCGCTGCAGGGGCACGCGCAAGCCCAGTTCAACCTGGGGCTCATGTATGAAAGCGGCACGGGCGTTCCAAAGGATGGCGTCCGGGCGTATGCCTGGGCGAGCCTGGCCGCAGCCAACGGCGCTGCAAATGCCTCCCAGGAACGGGATAAACTGGAGGAAAGTCTCACTACGCAAGAAAAAGCCGAGGCGAAGAAACTCTCCGCGGACCTCTCCGAGAAAACATCCCGGCCGGGGCTTCTAAAATAACGGCCCCGTTGCGGCTTTGAGAGATTTCCTTTGCGGCCAAGCGCCCCCTGATTTTTAATAAGGCCGTGTTCAACATCATCCTCCTCGGCAGCGGCAGCGCCGGCAATTGCGCCGTCATTGAGTCGAGCGGATGCCGCCTCCTGGTGGACGGCGGGTTGAGCGCCCGGCAGATCACCGAGCGGCTTGCGTCGGTGGGGATCGACCCGCTCATGCTCGACGGCATCCTCCTTACCCATGAGCACGCCGATCACGTCAACGGCCTGCGGGTGTTGTGCAAAAAAACAGTCATCCCGGTCTATTGCACCCGGCTTACGGCGGAAATGCTGCGCAAAGAGGAACTCGCCCTGCACCCGGACGTGCGGCAGTTCCAGGCCGGGGCGGGATTCACCATCAAAGACATCGATGTGCAGAGCTTCTCCGTCCCGCACGACGCGGTGGACCCGGTCGGCTTCACCTTTCACCACGGCAACGAGTCGCTCGGTTTTTTAACCGACTTGGGCAAATGCACCAACCTCGCCCGGGAGCGGGTGCGCGGGGTGAGCACGCTCGTGATCGAGACCAACCACGACGAAAAGACGCTCCAGAACGATCCGCGCCGCCCCTGGCACCTCAAGCAGCGGATCATGTCCATCCACGGACACCTTTCCAATGCCGCCGCCGCTACCGAGTTGGTGGGACTGCTGGAGCACGGGCTGAACCGGGCCATTTTGTGCCACTTGAGCCGTGACTGCAATTCGCCGGCGCTGGCCCTCGGGGAAGTGCGCGCGCGTCTTGCCACAGCCGGGGCGCACGAAGGCGTGGAGGTCTATTGCGCCTCGCAAAAAGAGGTCAGCCCGCGTTTCCCGATCCGCTCCAGCTAGGGACCCTCTGGCATCAAGCCTCGGGTGCCTTTTCCAACGGCGTCCCGCTTTCTTCCGGCGCTTCGGTTTCAGACTGCGCCACAGCGTCCCCAACCGCTGGTTGATGGGGGAGGTAAATATCCTGGTTCATTGCGCGATCAATTTCCTGCAACCGGTGAAGGGCGTTGGCGGCCTCCCTGGTTTCCGGCATGTCTTCGGCGATCTTGATCAAAATCGCCCGCGCGCGGATGCCGTCCTTCTGGTAAATCCAGCATACGTCCACCAGCCGTTGGGAAAGGAAAGCCGTTTCCTCCGGCGTGCGATCCTCATAGGAGAGCGCCTCCACCAAAAAATCTTCCGCAGGCTCGAAGGCATGGATTTTCTCGCAGTAGAGCCGCACGAGTTCGCTGGCGGCATGGAGATCCTGGGGATCTGCCTCAAAAACCGCGCGGTATTCGTCAATGGCACCTTGGAAATCGCCCGCTGCCATCCTGGCCAGCGCCTCTGCATGCGGGCTGCGTTCGATCTGTTCGTTGGGGGTGAACATCACATTGCCCGCAAACTCACCCAGGAGCGGCAGCAGCGAGACACAGGAAACCAAAGCCGTGACCGCCGCAAGCGCAAGGATGCCGATATAATAGGTCACCAACTTGGACATCTCCACATCTTCCACATCGGCGAGCACCTTGACATGGCGGATTAAAAGGAGCATCGCGACGAGCAGGATCGCCACGACAAGCACACGGGGGATGAGGCGCATGGCAATATGCTGTCAGCCTTCAGGGAAAAACTCCAGTTCAAACTTCGCTTGCACTTCCCCCCGGTTTTCTTTATTTTTTGTGGTGTTCAGGGGCTGCGGCTTTTCCCAGCGTCCTTGCAACATGCGGGTATAGCTTAGTGGTAAAGCTCCATCCTTCCAAGTTGGCTATGCGGGTTCGATTCCCGCTACCCGCTCCAACTTCTCAGAATTAATCCGAAGTGGGGAATTTCGGCTGCTGTGCGTCACAAGATCACAAGATCACAAGATCACCTAAAGAAGAAGTTGTTGGGACATGCCCCGCGCGAAACGATTTCTATTTTATAAAAGTAAGATGAATCAGGAAGCCAGGAAACCAGGAATGTTCAGAGGAATAGATTCCTTTCGGTTCCTGGGTTCTTGGTTTCCTGATTTTTTCATCGATTACTCGTTACGCGGATTCACCGGGCCGGATCGCGTAATCCGTTCCCAGACTTTGTTCATCGACCTCCGGGGCTCGAAAAGCGGTCGGTAGCCGCTCAAATCCACCGGAAACAGCGTTGGGCCGATGGCGTCAAAAAGCCGCTGCAACGCGTGCGTCAACGCCGCATCCGAGGCGTCCGGCTCCAGCGCTTCGCCGCAGTGGATAAAAAGGCTCGGGCGCGATTCGACCATCCACTCATACCGGAACGCCACCGGCAACACCAGCGCGCCGCTCTGGCGCGCCAGCCACAATGCCCCGGGCTTTACCTCAAGGGGAGCCCACTGTGGCAAAAGCCTGCCTTGCGGGAAAATCCAGATGGCGTTGCGCGGCTCCCCCAGCAATCCCAAGGCATAGCGCACCCCGGCCACCGGCGAGCCGTGGATGTCCAGCCCGAACGCCCCCAGCCACCGCAACGGCCGGTAAAGCCGGAGCAGTTCCTCCGATTGGGCCAGGTAGAGCCGTCGCCCGGAGAAGAGCGGGATTGTGAGCGCGGCGGCAAAACCGTCCCACCAGTTGGAATGATTGGTGCAGATCACCAACGGGCGGGGGGACGCGGCCGCCCGCTCAAGTTGCCCCAGCCCGCGCAGGTAAACCCCGTAGAAGCGGCGGCGCATCACACGGCGCACCTCCCAGACAAAAAGCCGTTCCAGCCACCGGATTTTACGTGCCGCAATCACATTGCCCTCTACGGATTCGGCACTCGGCCTTTGCGCGGCTGATTCCGGGGGCTACTGCGCAAGCTCCGCCGCGGGCGGGGCGGAAACAAAATAAGCGAATCGCCAGGAGCCGTTCACCAATTGCAACCCGGCCCGGTACCCTTTGTAATCGGGATCGAAAGTCGCTTCCGGGGGGGCCACCATGAAATTGCTGCTCGGGACGAATTTTTCCCGTAAAACCAGGTCCAGTTCCGGCCACAAATTGTTCCGGTTCCAGTAGTCGAAAACGCCCGCTCCTTCCCCGCCCGGCTCCCAGCTATAGCCGAAGTTGGGGGCCATCATCGGGGCCAAGGTGGCGATGTCGCGCCGGGCAATCGCCTTGCGCAGCCTGCTTTTGAACGCCTGAAACGCCGTGTCGCCGCTCTGGTCGGCCATGTCTGTGCCCGGCGGCTTCTGGATGCGCGGTTTTTTGTGCAGCGAAGCGCACCCGGCGAGCCCCGCCAGCGCAAGCACGAGCAGGGCGGTCAAAAGAGAATGAACCAAAGAGTGCGACTTCATGAGTGGGATCGGTTGGCCTGTTTAAAGCAGGAAACGGGCCGATTCTAGCACCGGCTCTCGTTTGCGCAATGGATTCGACGGGAAAGGGGCCGAACCTATTCCCCGCCGCCAAAAAGATGCCGGACGGAATTCAACATTCGCGCCGGCAGCGGCTTGCCCGGTTCGCCGGGGAGTTTAAAACCGTCGGGTGCGCGGAAACTGTGCGCCGGGTAACGGTCCTGCGCGGCGTTCATGACGTCACACCAAACCGGGAGGGCCAGCGCCGCGCCGTAACCGTGCGCGATGATGGTCTGCGGCTCGTCGAGCCCGACCCAAACCCCGCAGGTGAGGGTGCGGGTGTAGCCGACAAACCAGGCGTCCTTGTAATCGTTGGTGGTACCGGTTTTGCCCGCCGCAGGTTTATGGAAATCCGCTCCGGCTGCCGTGCCGCGCGTGAGCACTTTTTGCAAGCCGCTCGTCACCATCCAGCAGACGCTGGGGGAAAGCGCCCGGTATTCCAAACTCGGGGCGCGATAGATCGTTTGCCCGTTGGAATCTTCTACGCGCTCAATCAAGAACGGCTGCCGCCGCACGCCGCCATTGGGGAAAAGGGTATAGGCGGAGACGAGTTCGCGCAGAGACGCCTCGAAAGCCCCAAGGAAAATCGACGGGAACGGGGGCACCCCGGTCAACCCGGCGTCCTGGGCGATTTTGCGCACGGCTTCAAGCCCGGCGCGGTCGCCCACCCGCACGCTCATCGTGTTACGCGAAAGGATGAGGCCCTCCTCGGCGGGGAGAATCCCCTTGAATGTGCCATCCGAATTGCCCGGCGACCAGTTGGGAGCGGCGCGGAGTTCCCCGCGCGCAATGGGTCCGTCGCTGATCGGGGTCGTTTGCGTCACCTCCCCGTTGGCATACGCCGCCGCATAAACGAACGGCTTAAAGGTGGACCCGATTGGCCGTCGCGCGTAGGCCCGGTTGTTCGTGCTCTCGGCGTAATTGCGGCCGCCGACAATCGCTCGAATCCCCCCGGTCGCGTTGTCGAGGACCACCACCGCGCCTTGGAGGTAGGGGGTCGGGACGCCGTCGGTGCGCCCGCCGAAGTCCGCCCGCGTCGGATGCGCATAACCGGGCCGCTGCTCCACTTTGGTCAACTCGGCGTCGAGCGCCGACTCGGCCGCTTTCTGCAAGGCCGGGTCCAGTGTGGTGTAAATGCGCAGGCCGCCCTCGGCGAGTTGATCCGTGTCCAAATTCAGGGCGAGCGCATCCTCGATCAACCCGATGGCGTAGCCGTCTGCTGCGGCGGGAGGTCGCCAGGTGGAAACCGTCACCTTTTGCCCCTTGGCCCGGTCCGCCTGGGACTGCGAAATTTTCCCCAGCACCACCATCCGCTCCAGCACCGTGTCGCGCTGTTTGAGTGCCCCTTCCAGATTGGTGAACGGGGAAAAACGGCTTGGGCTGCGGATCAGCCCGGCAAGGATCGCCGCCTCGCCCAACGTCAATTTCGCGCTCGGCTTCCCAAAATAGGCGCGGCTCGCGGTCTCCACCCCCCACATCCCCGAACCGAAATAAATCCGGTTTACGTAGCTCTCCAAGATTTGCGCTTTGCTGCGATTGCGCTCGATCCGCACCGCCAGAAACGCTTCCAGCAGCTTGCGGTGCAGGTTTTTGCCCCCGAGATCAAACGAGTTGCGGGCGAGTTGCTGCGTGAGGGTGCTCGCCCCTTCGCGCGCGTGGAGGTGGATGAGGTTGCGGAAAATCGCGCGGCCGATCCCGATCGGGTCCACGCCGCAATGGCTGAAGAAGCGGGCATCTTCGCGCGTGAGCAGGGCGTCGATGAAATATTTGGAGACTTTATCGATGGGCGTGATGATCCGGTCTTGCCCGGCGCGGCGACAGAACGGTTTGCCCGTGCAGTCGTAGATCCAGGTCCGCTGGGAAAAGATTTCCAGTTTGCTCAGATCATAAAAACTGGCCCACGTTCCGTAAATCGCCCAAACCGCCCCCCCGACCAGGAGCATCAGGAAGAGCAGTCGTTTCTTCCAGCCCAAACCGCCCGAGGCGTCGCGCTGGGACGCGGCTGCCCCCTTGGGGCGGCTGGTCGGTTTGGATTTGGAAGCGAGCTTGCGTCTGGACACAGGAGAGGAGAGGCCAGAGCATACCCGATTTCCAAGCCGAATGAAGGAGAAACAATTTGCAGGGTTCGGGAGGAAAAGCCGATGCGGGGCTTGGTTCTGTTTCCAAGGGTTCCCCCCCCGGTTTTCCGATTGGAACCCGGCGCGAATCGGAGTAGGATTGAGTGGATGAGTATTCTGGTTGAAACGTTCCCGGCTGTTGCCTACGGAGGCCAATTCCAAAACGCCTTCATCGGGCGCGTTTCCGATCTCGACGTCACCACCGACCGTGAAGCCGCGCTGGCGCGCCTTGCGCAATACCACGAGCAAGCCCGCCACGATCTCGGGTTCGGCGATATGGCGTTCGTCACCGCCGAGCAGGTCCATGGCGATGGCGTCGCGATTGTGGATTCCAACACGCGCAGTCCGGTCCCCGGAGTGGATGCCCTCATCACCAACGCGCTCAACGTCTGCTTGGGCATTTATGTAGCGGATTGTTGCGCGGTGTATGCGATCGACACCGCCAACGCGTGCATCGGCCTCGCCCATTCCGGAAAGAAAGGGACCGAGCTGGGGATCGTCCCGGCCATGCTTAAAAAAATGGCGTGCGCGTTTGGCACCGATCCCGCGCAAGTGATCGTTCAATTGAGCCCGTGCATACGTCCCCCGCTGTATGAAGTCGATTTCGCCGCCGAGATCATCCGCCAATGCGAGGCAATGGGCGTCGGCGAAGTCGTCGATTGCGGCTCCTGCACCGGGCAGAACCTCGACCGGTATTACTCCTACCGACTGGAAAAAGGCCGCACCGGCCGGATGCTCGCGTTACTTTCGCTCACCCAAAGGAGCCGGAGCGAGGAGTAGTTTTGCCGTTAAAGCCCCTGCCTCCGCTCAAACGATCCCTTGTGTAAAAGACAAGGACTAACCCCTTCTCCCGGCTAGTTACACATTTCCTTGACCGAAGCTCAATACGCGGAAAAGATGATTTGGTATTCTGCATGCTAAAGGTTCCATGAGCGACGAAAATCCAATGGCTGAGTATCGCGGGCTTTTGACCAAAATGGAACAGGAGTCCCAAGCCGATTTCGACAAAACGGTGCTCACTCTGTCCGGTGGCGCGCTTGGGCTTTCTTTTGCTTTCACAAAGGATGTTGTAGGCACCGAGAATGTCATTCACACGGGCTTTCTTCTTTCGGCTTGGATTGGGTGGGGGTTAAGCTCGACAGTCGTTCTTCTCTCTTTCTTCACAAGCCAACTCGCTTTAAGGAAAGCCATCAGGCAACTAGACGATGGAAAACTAGAACAGACCGACAAAGAGAGAATGGAACGTCCTGGAGGTTGGTATGATTGGCTTACTGCAAGGCTTAACCTGGCAGGGCTTTGTCTGTTTCTTTTTGGATTGGCGATGATGCTGGTGTTCCTTTGCTTTAACGTGAAAGACCACATGAAAGAAAAAAGCAACACACACGCGGAAAATGCGGGATTACTTGTCCCGCCTCCCTCTCCCGCCGTCAAACAAAAGGTAGCAAGCGCAAAAGATTCAGCCTCTAATCTCCAACAGCCACCCACGTCGGCCACAACCAAAATTTCGCCTGCTAACACATCTAATCAAGTTGCTCCATGACAGATCAACCCTCAAACGAACCAAGCGACCAACCTCTTTACTGTGGTTCCCGCGTTCCACTAGCTCCACGGATGCAGCGAATTGTATCTGTAACATCTGAAGAAGGCCGAAGAGGACTGCTCGTTCCACAACCACCCAAACCCCAACCCACTCCACCTCCCGAACACAAAAAATAGCTTATGTCGAAACCCATACGCCCATCAGCACCAAAACCTCCCAGCGACTCCAGACCAAGGATCAATCTTGGAAAACTTGTTCCTCCACCACCGCCACCCTCTCCTCAGAAAAAATAACATATGCCTAAGCACATTCACCCATCAACGTCTTCATGCACAGACGACCTCCATGAAGGCTCGCTTGTTCCCGTCCCGCCACCACCGCCTCCTCCTCAACCAAAATAGCTGGAGTCCGATAACGGAACGGAGAAAGAGAGAGTGAAAGAAAAGGGGTCGGTCCTTGTTGACACAAAATGTAGCGATTGTCTTTTGGGAGAATATCGTCTCCGTAGACGTGCGCCAGAACCGTAAGCACGGGCCACCCTTGTTCAGCCGTTCTGCCACCCCTGCCGGGGTGAGATGTTGGCGGGACGGGTTCCGGGGGTGTCGCTTCGCTCAACCCCCGCCTAATATCTGTGAACCCTCCGGGTTCCTGAAGAGCCAAGCCCCCAACTCACCCCCTCTTTTTTTCGTGCCTTCGTGTGAAAATTCCTGCCTTTGTTTTCCTCTTTTGCGCCTTTGCGGCTTTGCGCGAGACCTGATTTTCGATTGGAGTGCTCCTATCGTGTCATCCCGAGCAGAGCGAGGGACCCCGCATGCCATTCCAAGCTCCACACACAGAAGAGATCACGAGTTAAAGTAACTTGCGAGTTTCCTCGCTGCGCTCGGAATGACAAGTCAGGTGGGACGCTCTGCTCCTCTTCTCTTTGCCCTTTGCGCCTTGGCGGCTTTGCGTGAGAAATTTCTCCGCGTTCCCTACGCCCTCGGCTTCATGTGCGGGAAGAGCACCACGTCGCGGATGGATTCCGCGCCGGTGAGCATCATCACCAGCCGGTCGATGCCGATGCCGACGCCGCCTGCCGGGGGCATGCCGTGCTCCAGGGCCGTGAGGAAATCGTCGTCGATATTTTGCTTCTCCTCGCCCGCTTGATCTTCCAAACGCTGGCGCTGAACAATCGGGTCGTTCAATTCCGAATACCCCGGCGAGATCTCCTGGCCGTTGATGATCAACTCATACACGTCCACCACGTCCGGGTTCGCGAGGTTTTGCTTGGCCAGCGGCACGAGTTCCTTCGGGCAATGCGTCACAAAGCAGGGATTGAACGTCTTCTCTTCCACGAGCTTTTCAAACACGTGCTGGGTCACTTCAAAGTCCGCCATCTCGGGCGAAAGCTCGACGTGCATGGCGTGGCATTTCTCGCGGCGCTGCTCCGGGGTGAGGCTGAACCAGCCGGGCACGGCTTCTTCGATCAAATCCCGATACGAGGCACGCCGCCATGGGCGGGTGAGGTCGATCGTGCGGAGCACGTTGCCCTCAGAATCTTTGTGGTCGATTTTCAACGTGCCGATCACCTTTTCGGCCACGGTCGTCACCATCTCTTCCACCATGTCCGCCATGATCTGGAAATCCGCATACGCCTGGTAAACCTCGAGCATCGTAAACTCCGGGTTGTGGCGGCGCGAGACGCCCTCGTTGCGGAAGTTGCGGTTGAGCTCGAACACTTTTTCAAAGCCGCCCACCAGCAGGCGCTTCAAATACAATTCCGGCGCGATGCGCAAAAACAGATCCATGCTCAGCGCGTTGTGGTGCGTCTTGAACGGAGCCGCCGCCGCGCCGCCCGCGATCGGCTGCATCATCGGCGTTTCCACTTCCAAAAAGCCGCGCTCTTCCAGAAACCGCCGGATTTCGCGCACGATGGCGATCCGCTGTTTGAAAACGGTTTTGGATTCCGGGTTGGCCAGCAGGTCCAGGTAGCGCTGGCGGTAGCGCGTCTCCACGTCGGAGAGGCCGTGCCATTTGTCCGGCAACGGACGGAGCGCTTTGGAGAGGACGTTCAGCGTTTTGACCCGGAGCGTCGGCTCGCCGGTTTTCGTGATGAACGCTTCGCCCTCGATCCCGAGGAAATCGCCCATGTCCAGGAGCTTGAAAATTTCGTAAGCCTCCGGGCCGACTTCCTTGGCGTGGATGAAAATTTGGATGCGCCCGGTGGAATCGGTGAGGTCGAGGAAATGGCTTTTGCCCATGTCGCGATGGGCCGTGATCCGGCCGGCGATCCGCTCGCAATGGCCTTCGGCGAAGCGTTCGCGCACTGCGCCGATGGAGCCGGTCACGTCGAAGCGCTGGCCGTACGGGTCCACGCCTTTCTCGCGAAGGGCGAGCATTTTCTGTCGGCGGGTTTCAAAAAGGGCATGGGTTTCGTCCATAGGAATAAAACCAGTCAAACAGGCCCGGCGGGGAAAGTCAAAACCCGAGGCGGGGCAAAACGTGAGGCTGGAGCCTCAGGGACAAATGCGTTCCCAAGCTGGAGCTTGGGAACGAGGAAAAGTCATCCGCAACTACGCTTGCGGCTCTTCGGTGGAAATGGCCCCCTCGGTCACACCCGCATCCGCTTCTTCGAGCGCTTGCTCGAATGCCCGCCACGCGAGCATCGCGCATTTGACGCGCTGCGGGAATTGGCGGACTCCGCCCAGCACGTTCAAATCCCCAAGTTCACGCGGGCCGGGGCCGGTCTCGGCATCGGGCGACGCGGCCACGTGGTCGTGGAAAAGGCGCGCCAACCGTTTGGCTTCGGGGAGCGGCTTGCCTTTGAGCTTGAGGGTCATCAGCGAAGCGGAGGTCATGCAGATCGTGCATCCGTGGCCCGTGAATTTGATGTTCTCCACTTTTTCCGGGGTGAGCTGCACATGCAGATCAATCGTATCGCCGCACGACGGGTTATCTCCATGCACGTGCACGGCTCCTTCGCCCAGCTCCCCGAAATTCCGGGGCCGGGTGGCGTGGTCGGTGACCACCGCTTCATACAACTCGCCCAACGGCAGCGAGAACGTGGCGCTGGCGTGGCTTTGGCCTTTGGCAAGAACGTCGATCAGGCGGTCCACTTCGGCTTTCGTGTTGTAAAAATAAAAACTCGCGCGCGCCGAACTTTCCAGCCCGAGCTTCTGCATGAGCGGCTGCGTGCAATGATGGCCGCCGCGCAACGCGATGCCTGCTTGGTCCGCCAGCGTCACCACGTCGTGCGCATGGGCTTGGTCCATGACAAAACTGACCAACCCGCCACGGGCTCCACCCAAAGGCGGCCCGAGCACCCGCAGGCCGGGGATTTCACCCAGCCGCTTCTGCGCGTATTGGGCGAGGGCGCAGTCGTGCTCAAAAATCGCCGCCCGCCCGATGCTCTCGATGTAATCCACCGCCGCGCCAAGCGCGATGGCTCCGGCGATGTTGGGTGTGCCGGCTTCAAACCGGTAAGGCGCCGGTTTCCACGTGCTCTTTTGGTAGCTCACCTGGAGAATCATCTCGCCGCCCCCTTGCCACGGCGGCATCGCGTCGAGCAGCGCCTTCTTGCCATACAACGCGCCGATTCCCGTCGGCCCGCACATTTTATGGCCCGAAAGCACGAGGAAATCGCACCCGAGTTCCTGCACATCCAGCGGCATGTGGCCCGCGCTTTGAGCCGCGTCCACGAGCGTCGTCGCGCCCACTTTTCGGGCCGCGGCGCACAGTTCCGCCGCGGGATTGATCGTGCCCAGCGAGTTGGAGATATGCACAAAACTGAAGAGCTTCACTTCCGGGGTGAGCAGTTCCTCCAGCCGCTCCAGCGCCAGTTCGTGCCGCGCGTTGATGGGCAGAAACCGCAACGTCGCGCCGGTCCGTTCCGCCAGGAGTTGCCACGGTACGAGATTGCTGTGGTGCTCCATCTCGGTGAGGAGGATCACGTCGCCCGCGCGCAGGTTTTGGATTCCCCAGGTCTGCGCCACGAGGTTGATGCTCTCGGTGGCTCCGCGCGTGAAAACGATTTCTTCCGCGCTTGCGGCGTTGAGGTAGCGGGCGAGCTTCACCCGCGCCGCCTCATACGCGTCGGTGGCCCGCATGCTCAACGCGTGCATCCCGCGGTGCACATTGCTGTTGTCGTGTTCGTAATAATGCCGCAGCGCATCGAGCACGGCGCGTGGTTTCTGGCTCGTCGCGGCGTTGTCGAAATAGACGAGCGGCTGCCCGTGAACCTGCTGGTCGAGGATCGGGAAATCGGCGCGGATGCGTTCCCAGGAAAGGTGCGGTTGGTTCATAAAATTACTTTCGAGCAGATCGGTTGCGGAGCCAAGCCCTTCTTTTTCTAGGGCTTCCTGGGTTTGTTCACGGGGCAATCGCACCCGCCGCCGCACGCTTTCTTTTTGCGAAAAACAAAATACGCCAGCGCGGCGAGAATGAGCGCGGCCACCAGGAGTTGATCGAGGATCGGATTCATAAAGGAAGATAAATTAGGAAGCCAGGAAACCAGGAAAAGAAACAGATCTGTTCTTCTGAATTTTCCTGGTTTCCTGGTTTCCTAATTTTTTTATCTGCAACATTCTATTGAAATCCCAGGAGGTGACCGCCTTGGAAAACGACAAACGCGCCGGTCCAAGCGAGGACCGTCAGCAGCGTCACCATCAAAAGCGGCCAGCGCCACGAGTTGGTTTCCCGGCGCACCACCGCCAGGGTGCTGATGCATTGCATGGCCAGCACGTAGAAGACCATTAGCCCCACGCAGACGAGCGGCGTAAAGACCGGCGTGCCGTCGGGGCGACGTTCGGCCCGCATGGTATCGCGCAAGGTGGAGGTCCCTTCTTTCATGTTGCCTTCGACATTGTACACAATCGCCATCGTGCCCACGAACACCTCGCGCGCCGCAAAGGAGCTGATCAACCCGATGCCGATTTTCCAGTCGTATCCCAGCGGACGGATTGCCGGTTCCAAAGCGCGCCCCATCTGGCCCGCAAAGCTTTGCGAGATCGCTTCGGCGCGGGTCGCATTCGGGTCGGCCGGTTTGGGATAGGTTGCCAATGCCCAAAGGATCACCGAGAGGGCGAGAATGACCGTGCCCGCGCGCGTCACAAACAGGCTGGCGCGCTCCTTCATGCAGAGGGCCACCGAGCGCAGCGACGGTTTGCGGTATGGGGGCAGTTCCAACAGCAGCATCGACGCCTCGCTCTTGAGCAGCGTTTTCTTGAAAATCCACGCCAAAACAAAAGCGGCCCCGATGCCGAGCAGGTAAAGCGCGAGCATCATCCCGGCCTTGGCCAGCGCCGGAGTCGTCGGGAGCAGCACCGCAATCATGAGCGTATAAACCGGAATGCGCGCCGAGCAGCTCATCAGCGGCGCGATGAGAATGGTGGCGATGCGGTCGTTGCGGTTCTCCACCGTGCGCGCGGCCATGATCCCCGGGATCGCGCAGGCAAACGAACTCAGCAGCGGGATGAACGATTTGCCGTGCAGCCCCACGGTGGACATCACCCGG
>JAPLTE010000027.1 GCA_026398235.1 Verrucomicrobiota bacterium | reverse complement strand
AGACAAGCGCGTTCCCAAGCTGGAGCTTGGAAACGAGGACCCGGAGTAAATCAACGGCGCCCGTTGCAGCAGATTTTGGGGTTGGCCAAGGGCGGTGGGAGGGAGCAAATCTGACGATCTGCGACCGACGCGCAACGCAGGTCGCGGGTCAGAGGGCTTCGGTGTGACCCTTTTCCCCGGCATTGACGTGCGCAACGGGGAATGGCACGATTCGACTTCCGTTTTTCCCGCCAGATGAAACTCTCCCCAGTATTCTTGCCAGGAATTCTTGTCCTGCTGGCCGGGTGCGCCCAACCCGTAGTCCCTCTCCTGGGCGGCGCTCCGCAGCCCGGGAAAATCTACCGGGTCAAAACCACCGCCTACACCGGCAAACGCAACGGCATCGGCAAACCGCTTCAGCACGGGCCTGTAACCAGCGCGGCGGCGGATTGGTCGGAATTCCCCTTGGGCACCCGTTTCCGCCTCGTGGAGAGCGGGAAATGTTACATCATCGACGACTACGGTTCAGCAATGGTGGGAACTCGCACGATCGACCTTTGCATGCCCAGCACCCGGGCCATGAATGCGTGGGGGGTGCGCACGGTGAATATCGAAATCCAGGAATGGGGTTCCTCGCGACGCAGCCTGGAAGTGCTCGCCCCTCGTGAAAGGGTTCGCTACGTGCGCCGGATGACGACCTCGTTGCGCAGGCAATCCCAAGGCATCCCGAAGAAGTTCCACAAGGTGGAATAAAAAGAAAATCCACCCCGAAGACCGCAGAGGACACGAAGAAAAAGAACAGTTTGCCTCTTGCGCCTTCCTTCGTGCTCTTCGTGTCCTCTGTGGCGAAATGAATCGACCGCCTTGCCACGGCCCCGGGTTTCTCCTAGGGTAGGAGTTTCATCATGAATCTTGCCGAGCTTCAGCGCATTTACCAACAACCCCTCTTCACCCTTATCCAGCAGGCCCGCAACGTCTATCTGGACCATTGGAAAACCGACCAGGTGCAGCTTTGCACCTTGCTTTCCATCAAAACCGGCGGCTGTTCGGAAGATTGCGGCTATTGCTCCCAAAGCGCCCGCAACGGAGGCAAAATGCCTGCCGGCAAATTGATGGAAAAATGCGAGGTGCTCGACAAGGCCAAAGAGGCCGTCCAAAACGGTTCCACCCGCTTCTGCATGGGCGCGGCCTGGAAAGGGGTGCGCGACGGCGACGCCCGGTTTGAACAGGTGCTTGATACCATCCGCGACGTCTCCAAGCTCGGCATGGAAGTCTGCGTAACGCTCGGAAATTTGACGCTCACCGAGGCCCGCAAGCTCAAGGAAGCAGGGGTGACGGCTTACAATCACAACATCGACACCTCCCCGGAGTTTTACCCGCAGATCGTCACCACGCATTCCTTCGAGGACCGGCTCAGCACCATCGCCGCTGTGCAGGAAGTCGGCATGTCGGTCTGCTGCGGCGGGATCATCGGCATGGGCGAGACCGAAACCGACCGGCTCAAAATGCTCGAAGTGCTCTCCAATTTCAATCCGCCGCCGGAAAGCGTGCCGATCAACTGCCTCATGCCGATGCCCGGCACGCCACTGGAAGATCAACCGCCCGTGGACGTTTTTGAACTGCTGCGGCTCATCGCCACGACCCGCATCGCTTTCCCCAAAGCGAAAGTGCGCCTCAGCGCCGGACGCAGCATTCTGAGCCGCGAAGCCCAGGCGTTTGCCTTTTTCGCCGGAGCCAATTCGATCTTCTACGGCGATCGTCTGCTTACCTCGGACAACCCGGGCGTAGACCAGGACCGCGAGCTGTTGCGCGACCTCAACCTCACCGCGCAAGCCCCGCACCAGAGCATGTCCGTTTCGTAGGATAAAAAATCAGGAAATCAGGAAAAAGAGAGCGGCGGCTGAATCTTTTTCCTTTTCTGAGCCTATTCGAATCGAATCCACATAAACTCCTCTTTCTGGTTCCTGGTTTCCTGGTTTCCTGATTCTTCTTTAACCTAAACTGTTCTCATGTTCTCTGCACGCGCCTCATTCACAGACCTGATCGCCGGGTTGCAGTCCCGCGTGCCGCTTTCTGCGGAAGCCGTGGAATGCGCCGCTGCGTTTCTTTTGGAACCCGAGGCCGATGCCATTCTCAAAGCGGATTTCCTGCGCGCCCTTTCCCAAAAAGGGGAAACCGACATGGAGATCGCCACGTTCGCCGAAGCGTTCCTGAAACGGGCGGTCGATCCGGGCCTCGACCCGGCGCGCCTTTCCGGCCCGCTGCTCGACTGCTGCGGCACCGGCGGCGACAAACTGGACCTCTTCAACATCTCCACCACCGCCCTGTTTGTGTTGGCAGCGGGCGGGGTGTGCGTGGTCAAACACGGCAACCGGAGCATCACCTCCCAATGCGGCGGCGCGGATGTTTTGGAATCGCTTGGCGTCCGGATTGATTTGCCTCCTGCCGATTTCAAACAGTGCGTTGAAACGACCGGTTGCGGCTTCATGTTCGCCCCGTTTTATCATCCTGCCTTCAAGGCGATTGCGCCTGTGCGCAAAACGCTTGCGGCCGAAGGCACCCCCACGATTTTCAACCTGCTCGGGCCGATCCTCAATCCCGTCCGCCCGGATTATCAGCTTGTCGGCGTCTATTCCAAAGCGGCGCTGCCGAAATTCGCGGGGGTGCTCAAGCAACTGGGCCGACGCCGCGCCTGGGCTGTCCACGGGAACGCGGGGGACGGATCGGGCATGGACGAGCTTTCCACCCTCGGGCTCACAGACGTCTGCTCGGTGGACGGCAGTGCGATCGGCGCGCACAGCATCGACCCGCGCGCCCTCGGGTTCGCCCCTGCCCCCTTGAGCAGCCTGCGCGGTGGGGATTGCGAAACGAACGCTCAGATTTTGATGGAAGTTTTAAGTGGCGCACCCGGTCCGAAGCGGGAAATCGTCCTGCTCAATGCCGCCGCCGGGTTTGTGGTCGCGCAGCTTGCCAAAGACTTGGAAGCCGGGCTGGCCCTCGCTGCGGAAACGATCGATTGCGGCCGCGCCTTGGCAAAGCTCAAGGCCCTGCGGGATTTCCGGTAAAGACGCTATCGCATCCTTTTCATCCGATTTTTCTCCGCTTTCGGCGCGATTTGGTTCAGTAAGGAGCCTTTATGGAAGATCACGCTTTTCTTTTCGACCTCCTCAACACCCCCAGCCCCACCGGATTTGAGCTGGCGGGCCAGCGAAAATGGGCCGCGTATGTCCGCCCCCTGGCCGACCGGGTGGAAAACGACGCCTACGGCACCGCCTGGGCCACGCTGGATGCCCGCGCAGCCCAAGGCACCCCCAAGCGGATCATGCTGGAAGCCCACGCGGACGAGATCGGCTTCATTATTAAACAGATCACCAAAGAGGGATTCCTGCGCATTGACCGCATCGGCGGGTCCGATACCGCCACAGCGCGCGGTCGCCGCCTGGAAATTTTGGGCGACAACGGCCCTGTGCGCGGGATCATCGGCAACACCGCCATTCACCTGCGCAAAGACAGTCTGGGCGACGAAAAAGCGCCGAAAATTCACGAACTTTATGTCGATGTGGGAGCCGCCAACCCGGAGGCGGTCGCCGCGCTGGGATTGCGTGTGGGGCACCCGGCGGTTTACGCAGACCAGGCGGAAAAACTCGGGGCTCGCTACATCGTGAGCCGCGCCTTGGACAACCGCATCGGCGGCTACATTCTTTCCCAAGTGCTCGCCAACCTAAGCCAGCGCAAGGAGCAGCTTCGCTCGACGGTGCATGCGGTCAATGCCGTGCAGGAGGAGATCGGCGGGCATGGCGCAAAGATGGTCGCACACCGTCTCATGCCAGATATGTGCATCGTCCTGGATGTCACCCACGCGACCGACACGCCGGGGATCGACGCGGCACAGCACGGTGAGGTCAAACTGGGCGGCGGCCCGAGCATCACCCACGGCACGTGCAATCACCCTGCCGTCATTGCGCGCCTGCTCGAAGTCGCGCAACAACTCAAAATCCCGATTCAGCACGAATCGTCTTCCCGCTACAGCGGCACGGATACGGACGTGATTTTCGAGACCCGTGAAGGAATCCCGAGTGCGCTCGTTTCGCTCCCGTTGCGCTACATGCATTCGGTGGTGGAAATGGGCGATTTGGAGGACGTCAAGCAGGTCATCCAACTGCTCACAGCTTTTGTGGAATCAGTTCAAGAAGGCGATTCCTTCGGGGTGAAACTGTGAAGGGGCCGGCGCGCGTCTTGATCGTGGACGACCACCCGCTGCTGCGTTGCGGGCTGGTGGAGTTGATCGGCAAAGACCCGAACCTCGTCCTTTATGGAGAGGCCGACAGCATGGGAACCACCATTCTGGCTGTGGACAACGACCCGCCGCCGGACTTGGTGATCCTCGACCTGATGCTCGGGTACGCGGACGGCCTGGAATTGATCAAACAAATCCGCGCCCTGCGTCCCGGTTTGTTGATCCTCGTCATCTCGATGCACGATGAGTTGATCTACGCCGAGCGCGCGCTGCGGGCGGGAGCCTCCGGATTCATCATGAAAAACGAGCCCTCCCAGGAGGTGCTCTCCGCCGTTCACGCAGTGCTCGAAGGCGGGATTTACTTGAGCAACCGGATGCGCGTTTTGATGAGCGAAAAAGGGCTGACCTCCGACCCATTCCGCTTCCTAGTGCCGCAAGCGAATCCGCCACTCTCCGACCGCGAACTGCACGTGTTCCGGCTCATCGGCGCGGGTCTCGCGACAAAGCAGATCGCCGATGCGCTGCATTTGAGCGTCAAGACCATCGAAACCTACCGCGAAAACCTGAAAATCAAGCTGCGCCTCGCGAATGCCCGCGAACTCCTCAGTGCCGCCAGGCAATGGGTGGACAAGGCGGGGTAAAAACCTCACCAAAAGGCTTGTCCTCCCGAACGGATATGAGGAGCCGCATCTCCACTCCCCCGCCCCTATTTCAAATTCAAATTCCCGATGATCCGCAACCCTTCCAGCGTCAGGTTCGGATGCACCTGCTGCACTTCCGGCAGCCGTTCTGCAATCAATTCCGCGTAGCCGCCGGTGGCGACGGTGTGCAGCCGACGCCCGGTTTTCAGTTCGCGCCGGATCTCCTCCAAAATCTGCCGCACCAACCCGCGATACCCAAAAACCGCCCCGGCAAGCATCGCGTCTTTGGTCGATTTGCCGATCGCCTTCACCGGCTCGCTCAAGTCAATGCGCGGCAAAAGGGCGGTCCGTTGGTAAAGATAATCGGTCATCACCTCCAGGCCGGGGGCAATCACCCCGCCAACATAGGTGGGCACCCCCTGCGGGGCGGCGAGCACGTCAAAAGTGACTGCCGTGCCAAAATCAATGACAATGGCCGGAGCGCCGTAAAACGCCACGGCGGCGGCGGCGTTGGCCAGGCGGTCGGCACCGATGGTGGCCGGTTTGGGATAATCGACCGCGACGCCGAGTTTCGTTTTATGGTTCACCCGCACCAGCTTTCCCTTTCCGCCGCTGCCGCGCAGGCTTTCCGCAAACGACTCGACGGCTGCTTCGGCATCCGGCACGACACTGGAAAGGATCACCCCGCGTTCAAACGTCCCCGCCTTCCCCACCGCATGCCGGATCGCGGCCGCCGTGAGCTTCGCGGTCGGGATGCGCACCGGCGCACCCACCAGCGCCTCGCGGGTGGACGCAACGAGTTTGGTAAACGAGTTACTGATGTCGATGAGCAGATAATCAGGCATTTCCCCGATAAGACCTCCGCAATGCGCTGCGGTCAAGCCGCGTTCCTTCCCTTATCCCGGTACGGTTGGCGATAAGAGCTTGCTTCCCCTCGCGCCCCGGAGTTTCTTCAATAGCATGAGTTGCGATTGGGAAATGCGATATCAAACCGGGGATTCGCCGTGGGACAAAGGGGTTCCCCATCCCGAACTGGCCGACTATGTAAAGACGCACCCGCTTTCGGGCCGGGTGCTGGTGCCGGGGTGCGGACCGGGCCACGACGTACGCGCCATCGCGGCTTCGGGAGCGGAAGTGGTCGGCATTGACATCGCCCCCTCCGCGATCGAGCGCTCGCGGCAGCATCCGGCCGTGGGCAGGGAGCGCTATGAATTAGCCGACCTGTTTGCGCTCCCTCCGTCCTACCGCTCCGCTTTCGATTGGGTGTGGGAACACACCTGCTTTTGCGCCATTGATCCCGCGTTGCGCACGCAATATGCAGAAGCGATCGCATCGGTTCTGAAACCGGGCGGCCATTTTCTTGCGATGT
>JAPLTE010000093.1 GCA_026398235.1 Verrucomicrobiota bacterium | reverse complement strand
GACGGTGGACCGCTGGATTGCCACGACCAAGCTGGGCGGGGAGACCACCGCCGCGGATCTGCGCACGCACATCGGTTTCCCGAGCACGCGTGCCTACGTGGAAACCATCCTCAAGCGCCGGGCGTATTACGCTGCCGAGGCAAAAAGGGCGGGTAAATAATTCACCAGCTTCATCCGTTATTGGCCGCCGAAGGCCCTTAGGAAAGCCACCTCGACAGCGAGCTGCTCCTGGACGTTGCGCCCGAAATTTTCGCGCAAGGCTTCCAGCGCGCTCACCCGCCGGAGCACTTCGGGCGTGGAGAGTCGCCCGGCCAGCTTTGCGGTCTGGTCGGCATACGCGGGGAAATCGAGCGCGTTCCCCGTGGTCGCCCCGTGTTGCTGGCGCAGCACATCGCCCCACCACTGGAGCAGCGTTTCCATGAAAACGGTGCGAGCTTGCAGGTAGCGCGATTCCGCCAGCGCTTTGTAATACTCCTCGCGTTCCGCAAGCCATTTGCCGTCGGTGGTTTGTTTATAAAGACCCTCCTCGCGTTTGAGCTCGGCCGCGCCTTCCTCCTGAACCGCCGATTTCGCCTCGGCCAGCAATTTGGTAAATTCGCGCACCAGCACAAAAACCCCGCCAATATCCGTCTCGCCCGGAGGCTTCTTCGCCAGCAAAAACCGGGAGACGAGGTCGAGCAAACGGCGTTGGCCTTCCGTCGGTTCGCGGCGGGGAGGGGCGGCGAGTTGCACCAGGATGCAGCGGGATAGAATCGTCTCCAGCAGCATCTCCGGGTGGGCGCTCACCAGCAGCAGGAGGGAGTTTGAAGGCGGTTCCTCCAACGTTTTCAAAAAGGAATTGGAAGCCGAGGCGTTCATCCGGTCGGCATCAAAAACGATGGCCACCTTGCGGCCGCTCTGGGAGGCACGCATCTGCAATGCCTTCTCCAGTTCGCGCGTCTGTTCGACCTTGATGATGCGCGACTTCGACTCCGGTTCGACGCTATGGATATCCGGATGTTGCAGCGGGTCGTCGGTTGCCCCGGCGACAAACGCCGCGAGTTGCAGAGCCAGCGCGCGTTTGCCGCTGCCGGCTTCGCCCGTGATCAGATACGCGTGGGCGAGCCTTCCGCTCTCAAAGGCGTGTCGCAAAAACTCCAAGGCGGCGTCAGGCGAAAAGGGCATCGAATTTACCGCTTCCCACTGGCCACCCGTTCCGTGCCGCGCCGGGCATTGAGAACGAAGGTGTTGTTCTCCCCGTATTTAGCCCAAGGGCCGGAGGGCACTTCGCTGAAATCCACAAATTTCCAGTCGCATACATCCTTGGTGGCGTTCATCCCAAGAAAATCGCGGACGGCAGGGGAGACATCCAGACCTGCCCCGCCGTTGATGTTGGGCTTGGGCCGGGCTTCCTTGCCAAAAACATATTGCCAATGGTCTGTGCGGAAAGGCCCGCAATCTTCCCACTGGGCGTAGCAGACGCGATTGCCGTGGCGAATGGCCAGCCAGCGGCTTTTGCAAACCGATTGGCCGACTTTTTGGAATGCCTGGCGAAACCACGGGATGACGAAAGAGGCTTCCGGTTTGGTGGTGCCGCGCGTCACATCATTGTAAGGCAGAGCGCAATAAAACGGATTTTGCCCTGGCACAAACGCTGCCGGCACATAGCCGTTGCGGCGATCCGGGCGATCCACTCCGCCGTAATTGCCCAGCCAATTGGAATCCCACGAACTGGCCCGGTTGGGAACCGGATTGCGCGCCGTCGTGCCTTCGCCAATCCAAAAAACCGTGGTCACAATATCTTTTTTCCACGGGTAGCGCCCTCCCAGCAACGACGTGGCACGGCTGGAAGTCTGGACCTGCACCGTGGGCTCCATTTTGAGCAAGGCGTTTTCGCGCAACTTTTGGGCGTATTTTGCGAAATCCGCGCTGCTTTGATACGGCGATTGCGCGTGCGCCACGAAACCGCAAAGCGTCAGCGCGCAAAACCCAACCAGGATTGGAATTCGTTTCAAAGCTCTCATTGGGCGAAAGAAGGCGTTTTTATAATGCAAAAAAGAAGATGGGTAAAGTCCTTTCCGGGCAGGCGTCCCCCTCGTGGAACGTCCTCAAAGCGCATCAGGCTAACCAGTAGTGATACGGCTCAGTGGGGGGAAATCTACATCATTCCCGGAGCGCGTCTTGCGATTTTTCCTGAGTTTTTGTTTTTTTCTAACGCCGCCCGAGCTTGCGCCGGGCCATGGCCAGCACATCCTCGACCTCCTCGATGCGCAGGAGGGCCACCGTTCCGCAAAAAACCGCTGCCGCAACGGCGATGCTGCCTAATACGCCCACGATTTTGGGCAGGAACGCCATCGTGGCCAGCCCGGCAAAGAGCCACGTGTTCGCGGCGACGCAGACCAGCGCCAACGGGAGGCTGGCGAAGGCGAGCTTGCCGAGATTTTTCAGGAGCGCCCGCGTTTCCAGCCCGCCGATGTGCCGGGTCATCATGAAATAGAGAATCGCAAAATTGATCACCGCAACAAGGCTGGTGGAAAGGGCCAGTCCGCGATGGCCAAAACCGAGTTGGAAAGTGAAAACCTGGTTCAGCAGGTAATTGGTGGCGATGGAGAAAAAGCTGACGAACATCGGCAGGTTGCGCCGGTTGAGAGCGTAAAAGGCCGGGGCGAGCACTTTGATGCTGGAATACGCAACCAGACCCACTGCGTAATATTTGAGCGCGGCGGCGGTCTGGACGGTGGATTCGTAACTGAAATGACCCCGCTGGAAAATCAGGGAAATAATCGGCTCGGCAAAGAAGATCAACCCGACGGCACACGGGATCGTGAGCAGAAAAGCCAGTCGCAGGCCATGGGCGAGGGTGGAACGCACGCTGCTCAAATCCTGAACCGCCGCGAACCGGGAAACTACGGGGAGCGTCACCGTTCCCACCGCCACGCCGAAAATCCCCAGAGGCAGTTGCATTAACCGGAACGCCCAAGTCAGCCAGCTTACCGGCCCGTCGCCGAGCATGGAGGCGAAACCGCTGTTGACCATGACATTGACCTGCACCGCGCTGGCGGCAATGACGGCCGGGCCCATTAAAAGGAGAATGTGGCGCACCCCTTCGTCGCGCCAGGTGAAATCGAAATGGAGCCGGAAGCCGACCCGCCAGAGAGCAGGGAACTGGACGACGAGTTGGAGCAGTCCGCCGATGAGCGTCCCAAGGGAAAGGCCGATGAGGGAGCGGATGCCAAAGTGCGGGTCCATCCACCAACCGAGCGAGACCCCGGCCACGATCGAGCCGAGGTTGAAGAAGCTCGAAGCCATGGCGGGCATCCCGAAAACATTCTTGGCGTTGAGCATCCCCATCGCCAGCGCGGCCAGCGAGACCAGCAGGATAAACGGGAACATGATCCGCGTGAGTTGGATGGTGGTCGCGGCCTTTTCGGGACTGAACCCGTGTGCGATCAACCCCACCAACTGCGGCGAGAAGACGATTCCCAGCAAGGTAATGAGGCTCATGAAAACGGTCGTGAGCGTGGCCATTTTGTTGGCCAGTCGCCAGGCCGAGGAGTCCCCTTCCGTCGCGATTTTTTTGGAAAACGTGGTGATGAACGCCGTCGAGAGCGCCCCTTCCGCAAAAAGATCCCGGAGCAGGTTCGGCACGCGGAACGCCATATAAAAAATGTCCGTGGCGTATTTGCCAAAAAGCGCCGCGAGCACCAGTTCACGCACGAGCCCCAGCACCCGGCTGCACGCCACCGCCAGTCCGACGACCCCGGCGGCGCGTTTACTGACTTGGTTCTGCTGCCGGGCGGAGGGGGTGGTCATGGGGAATAAAGAAAGAATGAATTAGGAAGCCAGGAAGCCAGGAAATTAGGTTTGGAGATTTGGAATATCGCGGGCACTTTGTTCTCTTCCCACTCGCTTTACGGTCAGGGAAACAGAGGCAAAGTTCAGGAGTAAGCCGTGATCCAACTCCGCAGCTTTAAGGTAGGATCTGAGCACCGCAAAATGAATATTTTCAATAGTGCTGATGGCTTTGAGTTCCACGATAATCAACCGTTCCACCACAAGGTCAAGGCGGTGCTCGCAAATCAGTTGGCCCCTGTAATACACAGAAAGCGGCTTTTGCCGCTCATAACTGATGTGCCGGTGCTCCAATTCAAAGCAGAGTGCATTTTCGTAAGCGGTTTCAATATACCCAGGGCCGAGGCTGCGATGAACTTCGATGGCCGCACCAATAATTTGCCCTGTTAATTCCCTGTGTTCCATTTCCTGGCTTCCTGGCTTCCTAATTTATTCTTCTGCCGCTATTGAACTCATGCGCAGCTTTTCGCAGGCGGTCCATGATGGCCACGCCCAGGCCGGTCTCGGGGACCGGCTCGGCGAGGATCAGGTCCAAGCCCGCTTCGTCAAGACGGCGCAGGGCGGCGAAAAGATGGGTGGCGGCTTCGCGCAAATCTCCAGCGGCGGAAAGGATCTCCGTCCTTTCAAAACCGGGCACGCTGTTTTTCCACGCGAGCAGGCCGCACCGTTTTTCCGGGAGCGGCTGCGGGGTCGAGCTGAGTTGTAATGGGGTGCGCGGGGCGTAATGGCTTTTCAACTGCCCCGGCGCGACCGGCCGTGCGACCACTCCGGGCGCGGTCACTTCCCCAAACTCCGCCAACTCCTCGCGGGTAATCGGGCCACTGCGCAAAATCTCGAGCCGTCCCCCGGCGATCGCGACAATGGTCGATTCCACGCCGTGCACGGTGGCGCCACCGTCCACCACCAGCGGGATCCGGCCCGCAAGCTCGCTTAAGACGTGTTCGGCAGCGGTCGGGCTGATCCGCCCGAAACGGTTCGCGCTGGGAGCGGCGAGGGGGCGCCCAAAGGCGGCGCCCACCGCGCGGAAAACCGGGTGGGCGCTCATGCGCAGGGCCACAGTGGGCAGACCGCTGGCGACCAGATCGGGGACCAAGTCCCGCCGGGGCAATACAAGCGTAAGCGGCCCCGGCCAGAACCGCCCGGTCAACCTGCGCACCAGCGGGGCATCTTCAGCGGGCACAGTGGCAAGGCGATCCAGCCAGTCCAGATCCGGGAGATGGACGATGAGCGGATCAAAAAACGGACGCTCCTTGGCTTCAAAAATCTTCAAAACCGCCTCGGGTCGCAGAGCATCGGCGGCAAGCCCATACACCGTCTCCGTCGGCAGCGCCACCGGTTCGCCCGCGCCGAGGAGCCGCGAAGCTTCCGCCACCGCGCAAGCCAGCGTCTCCGGGGAATCTGTGGATAAAAAAAGCGTGTTCAAATGGAGAGGACTCTCCGCAGATTTCCAGAAGAAGAGCAAGGAATCCACAGATTTCACAGATTTTCCAAAGAAAGAAGAGCCGTGGCGGGAACTTTCTTCAATCTGTGGAATCTGTGAAATCTGCGGATGTTTTTGATTTCGAGTGCAATTGACGCCCGGAACGGGAGCGCCTAGGCTGCAAAAAATGCCCGTTCCATCCGACAACCTCGAAGCGCCTCTTTCCATCAACCTGGTTCTCATCGGGTTCATGGGCAGCGGCAAATCGTCCATCGGACGCCTTTTGGCGACGAAGCTCGGGTTTCACCTCCTCGACACCGATGCGCTCGTGGTGGAAGCCGCCGGGATGCAGATCACCGATATTTTTCAGTGGAAGGGCGAGGAAGCATTCCGCGAATATGAAAGCCAGGTGCTCGCATGCCTGGTGGACCGCAATTTGCGCGGCGCAGTGGTGGCCACCGGCGGCGGGATTGTCACCCGCGAAGCCAACCTGCCGCTGCTGCACGAGCTGGGTTTTGTCGTGCAACTCACGGCGAACGAAGAGGTGATTTTCGAGCGGGTTTCGCGCAACAAAGCGCGTCCTTTGCTGCATACGCCCAACCCGCGCGAGACCGTTTCGCACTTGCTCTCCCGGCGCGCCCCACTGTATGCGGCGGCGGCGGATTACACCCTCGATACCAGCACAAAATCCCACGCGCAGGCCGCCGATGAAATCATCGCCGAAGCCCGCCGCCGGTATCCGACTCCGTTATAAACAGGATGAACAGGAGTTTTTTGGTGCTTAATTCGTGGTTTTGTGAGCAGCGGAGCTTCACTATTTTTAGACAGGATTAACAAGATTGACATGATTTACAGGATTTCTCGGATTGGGTGTTACAGATGCTCACCGGCTTTCGTTGGCTACCTGCGTAATCCTGAGAATCCTGAAAATCCTGTTAATCCTGTCTAAATTGCCAGGCGTTCCATGTCTCACGCATATATTACTGAAAGCGATATGAAACAGGCACTCACTGACTTTGCGCATTCGCTCGGGTTTGCGCTCTGCCGTGTGGCTCCCGCCACCGAACCGCCCCACGCAGAGCATTTCCGGCAATGGCTTGCGGACGGTTGCGCCGGAGAGATGGCCTGGTTGGAGCGTAATGCCGACCGCCGCACCGATCCACAGCTCGTGTTGCCCGGAGCGAAAAGCATCATCGTTCTGGCGATGAATTATTGGCAGGGAGAGCGGGACGGAATGGAGCATATTGCGCGGTACGCATGGAACCACGATTACCATGATCTCCTTGCGCCGAAGCTGCGGGAGCTGGACGCGTTTTTACAAAAACACGGCGGGACCCAACGCAGCTATACCGATACCGGACCGGTGTTGGAGCGGGATTTCGCCGCGCTCGCGGGAATTGGTTGGCACGGCAAAAGCACCATGTTGATCCACCCCAAACTCGGCGCGTGGTTTTTCCTGGCCGAACTGCTGACGACCCTCGAGTTCCCCCCCGACCCGCCGCTTGCCGACCGGTGCGGGCAATGCGTGCGTTGCATCGCGGCGTGCCCCACCGGCGCGATCACCGCGCCCCATCGGCTCGACGCCCGGCGCTGCATCGCCTACCTCACCATTGAACTCAAAGGGAGTATTCCCGAAGAGCTGCGCCCGCTGATTGGCGGTCGCATTTACGGTTGTGACGCCTGCGCTGCTGCCTGCCCCTGGAACCGTTTTGCGCAGGCCTCCCAGGAAGCGGCGTTTGCCGCGCGAGGGGCGGTGCAGCTCAGCTTGCGCGCATTGCTGGCGTTGGATGACACGACGTTTCGCACGTTGTTTCGGGGTTCGCCGATTGCGCGCATCAAGCGGCGTGGATTGCTGCGCAATGTGTGCGTGGCCTTGGGAAACACGGGAACGTCCGCCGATCTGCCCGCCTTGGAACGGGCCGCTGCCGATCCCGAGCCGCTCCTGGCCGAGCACGCCCGGTGGGCCGTGGAACAGATTATGACCCGCGCGAACCGTTGATAAGGAAAAGCAAAAAGCCCAGCCAACGTGATTCTCCTCCCGAAGGAACCTGAGTTCCTGATATGCTTTTTCCTGATACCAGGATGGACAGAATCTTGTGCTTCTGGAATCTTCCGGGCGTGATCTCGCGCCCCCCTTCCTGGAAAACGCTCGGCTCGCTGAGCCTGCTGGCGTTCCTTCTGGTTTTGACGGTGTTGCTGCGGTGCTGGAACCACGCAGAGGTGTTTGTGGGAGGGAAGACGTTCTTTGTGGACCCGGATTGCTATTCCCGAATGACCCGGGTGCAGCGCGTTTTCGAGCACCCCGGCACGGTGGTTCACCGGCACGCATTCGAGAACTGGCCCCAGGGAACGCAGCCGCACACGACGGCTCCGTTCGACTACCTGACAGCGGCGTTGGCGGGTGGGTTCCGGCTGTTTGCCCCCGATTCCCAAACGGCACTCGACCGGGCAGGAGCGTGGATTTCTCCTCTCTTGGGGGGGCTGACTGCGGCGTTTTTGTGGTTCTGGGGAGGGCGCAACCGCGGGGTGATGCTCTTTTTTTTCGCGGTGAGCCCCATTCTGGTACATGCGACGGTGCTGGGACGGCCGGATCACCAGTCGCTGCTCTTGCTTTGCATGGCGGTGGCGCTCGGAGCGGAAACCAAGCTCGGCGCATCCCGCGGTTGGGCGGTCGCAGGTGGTTTGGCGTGGGGATTGGGTTTATGGGTGTCGCTGTATGAACCGCTGGTGCTGCTGGCGCTCGCGCTGCTTTTCAACGCCTGCCGTTTGCGGGGACGAACCGCCTGGGCGGCGGGATTGTTGGGTGTCTTGCTCATGGCGGCTTTTGTGGATGGCTGGCGCTGGCCGAGCGCCGACCCGGTCGTGCGCGCCTATTTCGCAAACTGGTCCAAAACCATCGGCGAACTCGCCCATGTGTCGGTCCCGGGGCTTTTGCACTGGACGGGCTGGCTGCTCCTCCCGGCTCCGGTTCTTCTCGCCTGGCTTGGATGGAAAAAACGGAATCGCACTGCTGGGTTCTGGCTCGTTTTGTTGATCGCCCTTGCGGCATTGACCTGTTGGCAGGCGCGCTGGGGATATTTTTTGGCGCTGGTTTTCGCGATGGCGTTGCCGATTTTGCTGGAGGCTTTTCCCAAACGCTGGCTCGCCCTTGTGGTTTTTGCGGTGTCGCTCTGGCCGATGGCTGCGGAGTGGGATCGGCAACTTGATCCGAAAAACGCGGCATTGCGGGTGGAACAGCGCCGGGACAACCTGGCCCTCTATGAAGTGGCGCAGACGCTCCGGGGAACCCTTCGGCTGCCGGTGCTCGCCCCGTGGTGGCAATCTCCGGCGCTGGCCTACTGGTCGGGCCAGCCGTGCGTGGCGGGGAGTTCTCACGAGAGCCTCCCGGGAACCGTGGACGCCTCCCGGTTTTACCTGAGCGCCGACCCCGCTGCGGCGGAGGCGATCCTCACGCGGCGGCGGGTAGCGTGCGTCGTCGTCTATGACCCGGAACGCGTGAATGCCGTTTCGAGCGCCCTTTTGGGGCAGGTGCCCCCCCAGCAGGGTGCGATGGGCCAACTCCTGTTTGAACGGCCCCACAGCCCGCCTCCGTTTTTGGAGTTGGCGTATTTGAATGCCGATTTCCGGGTGTATCTCTACCCTCCTGAACTGAAACGCCAGTAGCCTTGTCCTGCCAGCGCTTAAAGTTGAGGTTTTCCAAACGATCACTCCCAACGCAGCAGCCAAAGGGAGGAAGCGTCCCGAAACTTGGGCAAGGGAAGATGATGAAGACCAAAGATTTGACCAAAGAACCGCCACGGAGTCCAAGCGTGCGCATCCGCGATTACGCGATCCTTGCGCGAGCCATTGACAAATGCCGGGCCGAGTTGGCCGGGAAAGCGGGCGAATACCATTACGATTGCCCGCTGGACCGGACGCTGTTCACCTTCAAAGGGGTGACGGGTGAGGAGCTTAAGGAACAGGTGAAACGAGGCCACACAGACGAGGATCTGGGGGTCTGGCTCGACGAACATGGGGTCGCCAAAACGCCCGAGGAGATCCAAAGGTGGAGCGATTCCATGGAAGCCTATTGTCTCTACAACAACCTGGAGAAACGGGAATCGTTCGTTCTGGAATGCACCCGGTTGGGGCTGAACCCGTCGAAGACCACCCTTTTTGAATGGTTGGAAGCGGATGACCGGGCGAGCTTTCCGGCGGCGATAGCCCATGGCTAAAGCGGAACAAGATTCACCCTTGCTTTGTAGGCTCTTATTTGCGCATATCTCCTTGAAATAAGGAATATATGAAAAGAGCTTTTGGAGTTTTTCTCGCCGTTCTCACTCTCGCATTTCTCATGCCCGATACGTATGCTGCGGGGAAAAGCGCTCCGGCCAAAAAAAAGCCAGCCGCCCAAAGCACGCCCGGAAAGACCCTGCCTCCGCATATCGAGGCGATTTCAGCGGATTCCATCACGGTGAAAAATGGCACCCGAACCATCACCTACAAGATTACTGCATTTACGAGCATCCAACTGAACGGAATGAAAGCGCCTGTGAGTTCTTTGAAATCTGGAATGCCTGTAACTGTGGAAGCCGGGGTGGATGAATCGGTGGCGCTGACGATCTGCGCTGGCCATGTGGAGTAGCCCGGCGTCTGCGTAAAGCAACGGACGCCTGCCGTCTTTTCCACTTTTTCCGTTGGCATTCTCTCCTCGCTTTTGTATAGGCACCCACCAGGACGGGATTTTACAAAATATTGTCCAAATTCACCAAGCATTTTGCGGGTGGAATTTCTATTTAATATGCGCCCCTAACACATAATATATGCTCCCCCTGATCTCCCACAACGGACAACGACTTCCGCGCATCAAGCGCCCCTGGCCTTTCGCAATCCTCTTGACGGCTCTTCTGGCCTGCATTGCGCAACCCCTCTTTGCCAAGGTGGAGGTGCTCAAGGAGTCCGACGCGGTGACGCTCTCCAACAATGCTGTGCGGCTGAAAATTGATGTGGTAAAGCGCATCCTCACCCTCACAGATGCCGCCACCGGGGAGGTTGTCCTGGACAAGGCCTGGGTGTTGGTGGATGGATGGGGAAACGATCCCCAGCTCGACATCTCCTATGATTTCAAGGGGTGGACGGCATCGCAGACACAGGAGAGCGTGGACGATGCCTTTGGAAAGGGAATGCGTGTGGTTGTTTCATTGACAAACGCGAATCGCCCAAGTCTTCCGACGTATCTTTTCAGGTACACCGTTTACGACAACAACGGGGCCGTGTTCATGGGCTTTGGGATGCGGAATCAGACCGATCATGACGTGCGGTTGATGACTGCGGCTCCGCTGATCGGGGGCGAGCTGCTGCCCGGCAGCAGCCCCGAAAACTTGATGACACTCAACGGCTCCGCAGGGGCTGAAAAGGCTGCGGTCAAGCATGGGGCGGAGCGTTCTTCAGCAAATAGCCTCATGCTCACCTGCACGACAACCAAAGGGCGGCGCTCGGTGGTCTGGGGCGGGCTCCGCAACAAGGAATTTGGGAAATACGCTGCCCTTAGCAAAAATAGGCTCGGGTTCAGCGCCAAAGATCCCGTAGGCCGGTTGGTGGATGCCGGCCAGACCTATTGGGCTGAAGACACTTTTTACCTGGATGTGACCACGGCCGATCCTTTCGTCGCGCTGGAACAGTACGGTCGTGCCATGCGGCTGGCCAATAATGCAAAGCCCAATGTGTATGATTTTCCGGTGTTGTGTGGTTGGGGGGTCGGAGCCCTTAGCAAGCTGCCCAACGTCAATAATTCGCTCAAGCTGGTGGGAGAGTTGGATGCAGCCCAAAAGATCGGGTTAACCAAATACACCAAGGTCGGCATTCGTCTGGAGCCAGACACCTATTGTTATCGGGATGGCAATACCGAACAGGGCTGGTGGGATGATGAACATTGGGCAAAGTATAAACACTTGGTACCCCCCTACGAAACCTTTTCCAAATGGTGTGCCGCCATTACGCAACGCAATGGCATACCCTACACTTACTTCCAGACAGGGATGCCCTCCGACGATTACGCGCGGGCTTTTCCAGACCATATGCTCTTTAAGGACATCAGCCGTTTGCAGGTTCAGCATAAACACGCTCAACCGCTGGTCAGTTATGACTATACGTCTGCGGGTTTCCAGAAACGCACCCTGCAAATGTGGCAGCGGCTCCGCAACGATGGTATGTGCGGCATCAAGTTCGACTACCCTGAAACCGCATGGCGTCCCGAGGGCGGTTTTGAGGATCGTCATGCCACCACAGCCTTTGCCTATCGGGAGGCCTTCCGCCTTTGCCGCGAAGGCTTGGGAGCCGGGGCCTTCCTGGATGAGCGCAATCTCGGACAGGCCGGCCGCCCCTGCCTTGATTTGACTGCGGGAGTCGTGGACACGCAGCGCAACTGGTCGGATTCCAACAAATTTGTTCCCGGCATGGTGACCATTGGCGGCTTGCGCTGGTATAAAAATCGGACGGTTTTCAATTACTACCCCGACAGCAAGACAGTGCATGATTGCACCAAGGGAATCCGCCAATCCATACTGACGATGGTTTATCTGACCAGCGGACGCATTGATCTGGCCACCTCCTTCACGCTCTTCACGCCGGAAATCCTCCACGACTTCACCCGCATCTACCCGGCCTACCGCGAACCTGTCACGGCCCGCCCCTTGGACGCATTCAGCGGCGGGGTAGATCCCAAAATTTATGATTTGGAGCTGACACGGGATTGGCACCAGGTGGCACTTTTTAACAGCTCCCCCCAGAGTGGCAAAGTGGGGGTTGCCTTGAGCGGAGATCGCGTGACCACGGGGGCGGTGGGGCTTGATCCGTCCGCATCTTATTATGTTTATGAGTTCTGGTCTGACACATTGATGGGGAAATATCCGGGGACAGCCAGGATCGAACAGCCCCTGGAGCCGTGCTGCTGCGCCATGCTCTCCATCCGCAAGGTGCAGGACGTTCCCCAGGTGCTCTCCACCAATCGCCATGTGCTGCAAGGTTGGGTGGACTTGGCGAGTGTACAGTGGAACCCAAAGGACAAGAAACTCGAAGGCGTTGCCAAGGTGATCGGAGGAGAACCCTTTCGCATCACTCTGGCCCAAAACGGCGCAAAGCCTTTCCATGCCACCGCCGTCGGCGCAAAAGCCCGGCTGGAAGCCCACCCCGCTGGTGACGGTTTTGTAACGCTGGTCATTGAGCGGCAGGAAAACGGCGAAACAGCCTGGAGCGTGGATTTCAAGTAAACACCCTCCCAGTCCCCGCTCAATTTTTAGACAGCTCGCGCTCCACGGGCAAGGGGAAGCGATTCCGCTTTCCGAGCGGCGATTTCGGGATTACGTTTTGCTCCCTTATGTTAAGCGCAGGTATTGTCGGGCTCCCCAACGTGGGTAAATCCACCCTTTTTAACGCCGTCACCCGGACGCGCAAGGCGCAGGCGGCAAACTATCCGTTCTGCACCATCGACCCCAACCAGGGGGTGGTGGTCGTGCCTGATCCCCGGCTGGCCGCGCTCTCCAAGATTTCCCATTCCAAAAAACTGATCCCCGCAGTGATCGAGTTCGTGGACATCGCCGGGCTGGTGAAGGGCGCCAGCCAAGGGGAGGGGCTGGGTAATCAATTTTTAAGCCACATCCGCGAGGTGAACGCCATCGTGCAGGTGGTGCGCTGTTTTGAGAATGATGATATCCACCATGTCGCGGGAACCATCGACCCGGTGCGCGATATCGAGGTGATCAACACCGAGTTGATCCTCGCCGATATGGCGTCCATTCAAAAACGCGGCGAACGGCTGCAAAAAGCGGTTCGCGTCGGAGACAAGGTGGCCAAGGCCGAGTGGGCCTTAATCGAAAAATTGATTCCCCACCTCGACGCGGGCAAACCGGCCATCACCCTGGAGTTGACCGAGGACGAAAAACGGGTCGCCAAGGAGTTCATGATGATGACGATGAAGCCGACGATCTTCGCCTGTAACGTGGCCGAAGGCGACCTCGCCCAGATCGCTGCCGAGATCGACGCAGCGCAGGAGCAGGAAGGCGGCCTGCCAAAGGACGTCGTGGAATTGCATCCCTCGACTCGCTACGTCAAAGCGGTGCAGGATTACGTCCGCACCCACCTTGCAACGGAAGCGGTCGTCATCAGCGCGCAGATCGAGAGCGAATTGATCGATTTGCCCGACGAGGAAGCGCAGGAATATTTGAAAGATCTCGGCGTGAGCGAAAGCGGCGTCGGGTCGTTGATCCGGGCCGTCTATCATTTGCTCGGGTTGCGCACGTATTTGACGACGGGTGAACAGGAGACACGCGCCTGGACGATTAACGCCGGGGACAAAGCGCCCGCTGCCGCCGGGGTGATCCATTCCGATTTCGAGCGCGGATTTATCGCCGCCGAAACCATCGGCTTTGACGAACTGGTTTCCTTCGGTTCCTACGCCAAAGCGCGTGAGGCGGGCCGGTTGCGGATTGAAGGCAAGGAATACGTCGTCAAAGACGGCGACGTGATGGAGTTCCGGTTTAACGTGTAGGCTGGGTTTCTTTTTCGGGAGCGGGAACGGTTGCCCGGCAACCGATTTCCCAAGTCGGATCGAATAGAGGAGGGTCTCATACCGTCCAGTTCTCGATCATGGAAAACCACGTGCAACCGACGCCAGACCGTGGCACATTCCCAGCGTGAAGTCTTTCAGCCTTCGCAGCAAATTGATGGCGTTGGTGATGCTGGCTTTTCTGCCGCTGGTGGTTCTGGAGGTCAATACCGCGACGGAGCTGGAACGGCGGGCGGCTCAAAACGCCAGGGAGGAGGCAATGCGCCTCTCCCGCCTCTGCGCAAGCAACCAGCGTGCTTTGATCGATTCGGCGCGCCAGCTTTTGACGGTGCTGGCCCAGACCGAAGGGATTCAGCGGCAGTACAACGGCGAATGCCAGGTGCTGTTCCAAAAGCTGCTGGCTCAAAATCCGATCTTTGCGATGATCGGAGTGGCCGATCTCCAGGGGGATATTGCGTGTAGCGCACCGCAAAGCCTTGGGGTGGCCAATGTGGCGGATCACCCCTTTTTTCAACGGGCGTTGAAATCAGGCAAGTTTTCGATCGGCGATTATGCTGTCCATCGGCAAACGGGGCGGTCGATTCTCCATATGGCGCTGCCCATTTTCAATGAGACGGGAGAGGTGACCGGGGTGGTTTACGTGGGGCTGGACCTGCGGGCCATGAGCGAATTTGGAACCCGGGTGACGCTTCCCAAGGGAGGGTCGCTTTCGATGGTGGGACCGGACGACGTGGTTTTGGTTCGCTTTCCCGATCCCGAGCGCTGGATCGGCAAACAAGCGACCCAGGGAGTGATGAGCAGCGCGGTTCCGCCGCAGTCCAACGAGGGGTTTGTGGAAGCCGAGGGGGTGGACAGGCAGGAGCGGATTTATGCCATCAACCGCATCGAAGCGCCGGGAATCGGGAGCCTCTACGTGAGCGTGGGCATTTCCAAGAAGGAGGCGTATGCGGCATTTCACAAACAGCTCCGCGATCAACTCCTTACCATGGGAGGCATTGCTTTTCTGGCTTTGGCAGGGGTATGGACGCTCGGCCGCAGTGGGATTGTGCATCCGGCGCGGCATCTGGCGGGGGTGGCCCGGGGGCTCAGTGCCGGGCATCTGGACGTGCGCAGCAAGTTGCAAGGCGGCGAGTTTGGCGAGATCGGGGAGGCGTTCAACCAGATGGCGGAGACGCTTTCGCGGCGAATCGCCGAGTTGAATCAGGCGCAATACGATTTGCGCCATGCACACGACGAACTTGAATTGCGGGTGGAGGAGCGGACCCAGGAGTTGCACCGCGCCCGGGAGCGTTTGGTGGATGCCATCGAAAACCTCGAGGCCGGGTTTGTCATGTTTGGGCCGGATGAACGGCTGGTGATCTGTAATCAGACCTTTCGCACGATGTTTGTCATTTGCGCCGATGTGATCGCGCCGGGGATTGGGTTTGAGGATATTCTGCGCGAATTTGTGCGCCGGGGCGGGCGTTTCGACGACGTGGACGACATGGAGCAATGGATGCATGATCGCATAGCTTTTTTCCGGCAGGCCGACAGCCGCGAGTTTGACCAGAAGCTCAATGGACGCTGGATTCGCGTGAGCGACCACCGAATGCGCGATGGGGGGGTGGTTTCGCTGCGCACCGACGTCACCAACCTCAAAGAAGCGCAGGAAACCTTGATTTTGCGCGACCGGGCCATCGCTTCCGTGGTGAGCGGGGTGCTGATTACCGACCCGACCCAGCCGGACAACCCGATTGTCGATTTGAATCCGGCCTTCGAGCGGATGACCGGCTATTCCAGGGAGGAGGCCCTGGGCCGCAACTGTCGGTTTTTGCAAGGGCCGGATAGCGACCCGGAAGCGGTCGCCGTGATCCGCGATGCCATTGATGAGGTGCACGAGTGCCAGACGGTGATCAAAAATTACCGGAAGGACGGCACTCCGTTTTGGAATGAAATCAAGATCACTCCCGTGAGGGACCCCGCCACGGGCAAGGCGATGCATTTTGTGGGGGTTCTGACTGATGTGACCGACCGGATCACCTCGCAAACGGCGCTGGAGCGCGTTTTGGCCGAGTTGCACCGTTCCAACCAGGAGCTCGAGCAGTTTGCTTATATGGTTTCGCACGATCTCCAGGAGCCGCTGCGCATGGTCGCCAGCTACACCCAATTGCTCGAACGGCGGTATAAGGATCAACTCGACGCGACCGCCCGGGAATTTATCGGCTACGCGGTGGACGGGGCGCAGCGGATGCAGGGGTTTATTCAGGATATTTTGCAGTATTCGCGCGTAGGGACCCACGGGCGGCCTTTTGAGCGGCTGGAGGTGGGACCGCTGGTCCGGCGGGCGTTGGAAAACCTGCGGGTCGCCATCGAAGAGAAGAATGCCGAGGTGGTTTGTGGGAAAATGCCCGAGGTGGAGGCAGATCCGGTGCAACTCGGCCAGCTTTTCCAAAACCTGATTGGCAACGCGCTCAAGTTCGCCGGCACCGAGCGGGTGCGGATCGAAATCGCCGCCACCAAACAGGATGGGGTATGGCAATTTGCCATTCGAGACAATGGGATCGGCATCGGGCCGGAGGATTTGGAGCGGATTTTCGTGATTTTCCAGCGGTTGCACACCCGGCAGGAATACCAGGGGAGCGGGATCGGCCTGGCGATCTGCAAACGCATTGTCGAACGGCATGGAGGACGCATCTGGGTGGAATCCGAGCCGGGCAAAGGCTCCTCCTTTTATTTTACGATCCCGGAACGGCATGAAGAACGGGCTTCCCCGATTCCCATCTGAAGAAAGAGGACCAGGAACTCAGGACAAAAAACCCAAACGAGAATGCATTTACCTGATTCCGCCATTGCAACCGGCCCCGGTTTGAAAGAAGCCTCCCCCGTGCCCGGAGGGAGCCAGCCGACTCTGCGCGTTTTGCTCGTGGAGGATAATCCGGGCGATGCGCGGCTGATTCAGGAATTGCTCCGGGAAGCGAGGGCCGGGCGGTTTGAGACGGCACTGGCCTCACGGCTTTCCGAGGCGATGGAAAAGCTCGCCAGCGACCATTTCCAGCTCATTTTGCTGGATCTCTCGCTGCCGGACAGCCACGGCATCGAAACGTTTCGCAAAATGACGGCTCACGCTCCGCTCGTCCCGTTGATCGTGCTGAGCGGGCTCGATGACGAAGCCCTTGCTTTGCAGACGGTGGAACAAGGGGCTCAGGATTACCTGGTGAAGGGGCAAGTGGATCCCCGGATTCTTGAACGCGCCATCCGCTATGCGATGAAGCGGGTGGAGGCGGAACGTGCCCTGGCCGAAGAGCGGAACTTGTTGCGCAGCGTGATCGACAACCTCCTGGACTCGATTTACGTGAAGGACGCCCAGGGACGTTACCTCCTCGACAATGTTGCCCACCGGCGGCTGCTGGGAGCGGATGGCCCGGAGCAGGTGGTGGGCAAGACGGCGTTTGATTTTTTTCCCGAACCGACGGCGGCCAAATTCCAGGAAGACGACGCAGCGGTGCTCCGCTCCGGCGAACCGATCGTGAACCGGGAAGAGGTGGTGGTCGCGCCGGATTCCACCGCCGTGCGCTGGATGTCGATGACCAAAGTGCCGTTGCGCAACCGCAGCGGCCAGTGCATTGGGGTGATCGGGATCGGGCGCGATATTACGGAACGAAAGGCGGCCGAGGAGCAGATTTTCCGCTACAATGCGGAGATCCGCCAGCGCAATGTAGAGTTTGAAGACGACCTGCATATGGCGCGCGAAATCCAGCAGGCGTTTTTGCCCCAGCAATACCCTACTTTTCCCCGTGGAGTATCCCCGGCGGAAAGCGCGATCCGGTTCTGGAGCCGCTATATCCCCACCACCTCCGTGGGAGGCGATTTTTTTCATATCCTGCCCATTTCGGATACCGAGGCGGGCATTTTTATCTGCGATGTGATGGGACACGGCGTCCGGGCTGCATTGGTGACGGCCATCCAACGGGCGTTGGTGGAGGAGATGCTTCCCGCATCGAGCGATCCCGGCCGGTTTTTAACGGAAATCAACCGCGCCTTGCTCTCGATCCTGCGCCGGGCGCGCACCCCGATGTTTGCTTCCGCCTTTTCGCTGGTGGTCGATCTTGCGCGCGGTTGCGTGCGGTATGCCAATGCAGGCCACCCGAGCCCGATCCATATGCGTCGCGAGACGCATGAAATCCGGTTTTTGTGTGGGGAATCCGAGCGCCCCGGCCCGGCCCTGGGGGTATTCAAGGACGCCGTTTATGAGATGCGGACTTTCCCCATCGAGCCGCACGACACCCTTTTTCTCTTTACGGACGGCCTGTATGAGGTGGAGGGAAACAACGATGCTTTTTTCAGCCAGGAGATGTTGCTCTCGGTTTTACGCGACGGGATGGCCATGCCCACTGAACTGCTGATGGATGACACTTTGGGCGAGATCCGGGATTTTGCCCTGGAGCACACTTTTACTGACGATGTGTGCCTGATTGGGGTGGAAATCGAACGCACGGGTGCTACTGTTGGGCAAACCCCGTAGCATTACTGTGAAACCACCCCCCAAGTTTATTCGTGTTTTCCTGGCTGAAGAAGACGAGCAGGACGAGAAGTTGATTGCGCAAATGCTGGGCGAATGTGGCGGCGGCCAATTTATTTTGAGCGGCGTATTCCGGCGCTTGGATGAGGCGGTTTGCGGCCTGGAGACCGGGGGCGGGGTGGACGTCATTTTGCTGGATCTCTCCCTGCCTGATTCCCAGGGGTTGGAAACGTATTCGTCGGTTTCCCGGGCGGTTCCGGAGCAACCCGTGATCATACTGACCGGGTATGAGGACGAGCGGGTCGCGATCGAGGCGGTGCGCCTGGGGGCTCAGGATTACCTGGTCAAATATGAAATGACGGGCAAGGCCCTCGTGCGCAGCATCCATTGTGCCATCGAGCGCAAACAGGCGGAACTGGAAGCCAGGGGAGTTCGCGAGAATTTGGAAAAGCAAGTGGGGGAGCTCACCCATGCGTTATCGCAGGTCAACGCCCGGCTTTCGGAAGTATTGGACGAATTGAGCGCGGCGCAGTACATGGCGGCGCAGCAGGAGCGCCTCCACGCGATGGAGCGGATGGCCGGGGGCATTGCGCACGACTTCAACAACGCGCTCTCTCCCATTCTGGCCTACAGCGAATGGCTCTTGAGAAAAACGGGCGCTTTGGGGGACGAGACCGGTCTGCGCAAGGCGCTGCACAATATCCACGATGCGGCGGGGCATTGTGCCGAAGTCGTCACGCAACTGCGGGAGTTTTGCCGCTCCCGCGAAGAATTCGACCCGTATGCGCCGCTGGATTTGGGTGAGGTGGTGCAGCAAGTCATCAACCTGACCCGGCCCTCCTGGAAGGACCAGGCCCAGACACGAGGGTGCGATATTGTCATGGAAATGCATCTTTCCGAGACCCCGAAAATTCAGGGTGCGCGGGAAGACTTGGTGGAATTATTCACAAACCTCATTCTCAACTCGGCGGATTCGATTCAAGAAAAAGGGGTGATTTCGGCGACTGTTTCCAGCCAGGACGGGCGCGTGCTCGTGTCCATCGCGGATAATGGCCAGGGAAGAAAGGAGGCAAACGACCAAAGCATGGAGCCGCTCTTCGCGCCGAAAACGGACGGAGAAATCGGCAAGGATCTCGGTTTTGGGATGATGTATGTGATCGCGCAGCGCCATAATGCCCAGATCACGATCGAAAGTGAGGAGGGGGGTGGCACCAAGGTGATTGTGGATTTTCCTGCCTTGGTCACGCCAAAGCCCGCAAAGCCGGAAAAACCGGAGGAGGCTGCGCCCGCCGAGCCCATCAAACGTCTGCGCGTATTGGCCGTCGAGGACGAACCGGGCATCCGCGTTATTCTCGGCATTTATCTTGCCGAAGATGGGCACAAGGTGGAATTGGCGGCGGACGGAGCCGAGGCGCTCTCCAAATTTGAAAAGGGGCGTTTTGATCTGCTGCTCACAGATTATTCCATGCCCGGCATGAGCGGGGATCGCCTGGCTGCCGCCGTAAGGGCCAGTGATCCCAAAATCCGCATTGCCCTGCTCACCGGCTTCGGCTCGCAGATGCCCCAAGGGGCTCCGCTGCGGTTGGAGGTGGACGCGATCATCCCCAAACCGTTCACCCTTAAATCGCTCCAGCAGGGGATTGCGGAGGCGATGGAAGGCGGAAAATAGGACGATGAAACTCTCCCGGCCTTACTGCATCACAGAGGGGGCGGATTTTAAGCTCAAGCATTGCGATCCGGGCGACACGGGCGATCTCGATTCCAGAGAAGAGGCGGAAGGGCTGCTCCAGCGGGGGATCGTGGAGCTTTCGGAGCTTCAGGAGAAATTGTATGCGCAGGATAAATGGGCGGTGCTGCTCATTTTCCAAGCGATGGATGCCGCGGGCAAAGACGGCACGATCAAACACGTGATGAGCGGCGTCAACCCGCAGGGGTGCGAGGTGCACTCGTTCAAGACCCCTTCAGCGGAGGAGCTCGATCACGATTTCCTTTGGCGCGCGAATCGGGCCCTGCCGGAGCGCGGACGCATCGGCATCTTCAACCGCAGTTACTACGAGGAGACGCTGGTGGTGCGGGTGCATCCCGAGTTTCTCCAGCGGCAGAAGCTCCCGAAGGAAGTTGTGACAAAGCATCTTTGGCGGGAGCGTTTTGAGGACATCAATGCCTACGAACGCTACCTTGCGCGCAATGGCGTCGTGATTCGCAAATTCTTTCTCCACGTTTCCAAGGAGGAACAAAAGCGGCGGTTTCTGAGCCGGCTCGAAGAGCAGCAAAAGAACTGGAAGTTTTCCATGGCCGATGCCGCCGAGCGGGAACATTGGGGCGACTACATGCGCGCGTACGAACAGACGATCCGGCACACCGCCACGCCGCACGCGCCGTGGTATGTGGTTCCCGCCGATAACAAATGGTTCACGCGTTTGGTGGTGGCCGACGCGATTGTGGACACCCTCAAATCGCTCGATCTGGCTTTCCCCAAAGTGGATGCCGCCCAACGCCGGGAATTGGCCGCAGTTCGCGAGACGTTGCTCAGGTAGGGGCCGCGATCCGTGCTGCCCCTGCCTGAACCTACTAGTAGTCTTTTTCGCCAGGCTCCGGCACGGCATCGAGCAGTTGCTGCACGATCTTGTCCGTGTTCACACCTTCGGAATCGGCGGTGAAGTTGGTGAACATGCGGTGGCGCAGCACAGGCCGGGCGGAGGCGCGCACGTCATCGGTGGTGACGAGCAGGCGGCCTTCAATGACGGCACGGGCTTTGGCGGCCAGGATCAGGTACTGGCTGGCGCGGGGTCCTGCGCCGACATGCACCCATTTTTTGATGAACTCGGGTGCGCGCGCATCGCCGGGCCGGGTGGCGCGGACCAGGCGGGTCGCGTATTTGACGACGTGATCGGATACCGGCAGGTTGCGCACGGCGTTTTGAAGCTCCAGGATTTGCGCGCCGTTCAGGACTTTTTGCAGATCGAGAATGCGCTCGCGGGTGGTGACTTTGGCAATGGTTTCTTCATCGATTTCCGTCGGGTAATCGATGTAGATGCTGAACATAAACCGGTCGAGCTGGGCTTCGGGCAGGGGATAGGTGCCTTCCTGTTCCAGGGGGTTCTGTGTGGCGAGCACGAAGAAGGGCGGATCGAGGGGGTAGGTCTCGCCCGCGGCGGTGACGCTGTGTTCCTGCATCGCTTCGAGCAAGGCGGCTTGCGTCTTGGGCGGGGTGCGGTTGATTTCGTCAGCGAGGAGGATGTTGGTGAAGATCGGGCCTTTGATGAACCGGTATTCCTTGCGCCCGGTGGTCTCGTCGCTCTCCAGGATGTCTGTGCCGGTAATATCCGATGGCATCAAGTCGGGCGTGAATTGGATGCGCCGGAATTTCAGGTCGAGCACTTTGGCGACGGTGCTGATCATGAGGGTTTTGGCGAGGCCAGGCAGGCCGATCATGAGGACGTGGCCGTTGGAGATAAGGGCAGTGAGCAGTTCGCGGATGATCTCTTTCTGCCCGATGATCGCCTTGGAGATTTCCGTTTCGATGAGGCGGGTTTTGACGCTCATCTGGTCGATCAAATCGCGGATGGCTTCGTGCTCGGGCGTGATCTCGTCGCGAGGCACGAACCCCTTTCCGGTGCCGATCGTGGCCGCCGCCTCGAATTCAAAAATGGATTCGCCGATGATGATCCGGTCGCCCGGGTTGAGCACGGCATCCTCGACTTTCTGTTTGTTAACGAGTGTGCCGTTCAGGCTCCCGAGGTCCTTGACGCGCCAGGCCTGCCCGTCCTGGTAGATCTCGGCGTGATACCTGGAGGCCGGGCCGTCGATGTCCACGCGCAGTTCGCAATCGGGCGCGCGGCCAATGGTCATTTTTTTGTCGAGGAGCGGATAGGTTGTGCCGCTCAGGAAACCGGCGTGGATTCGGATTTGTGGCATATGGGTTATGGCTTTGGGAACGTGAATGGATTAGTGGAAAACTCGGCTGGCAGGGCGATCTCGCCCAGATCTTTTGGGGTTTTTACGACGAGCAGATTGCTCAAGGCGGGGAGGTGGATGGTTTTTAGAAATTGCGGTTTGGGGACGATGGGTTCGCCCTCGCGGTAAATGTGGCGGGTGGAGGTCATCTGCCAATCGTCGGTGGCACGCGCGAGCTCGATGATTTCAAAGCGGCGGATCATTTGACCAAGCGCTTCGCCGGACCCCTTGAGGACGTCGTTGGCGCGGAAACGCTCGACAAAGGCGAGGAGCATCTCGCCGTCGGGGCTGATGCCGGTGCGGTGCACTTTGTATCGGTTGAAAAAGCTGTCCGCGACGGAAATGCGTTTATCGAGATTCTTGGCGGATGTTTCCGAAAGGGTTGGCGACTCGCCCAATGCAAGCCCTTCACAAGCGAGGCCGGATTTGGCGATGAGCACCAAATCATATTTCCCGACCGGCAGGTGCTCGAAACGAAAGCCGTGTCCCCCCTCGGTGAGGTTCGCCAGAAAGACGTGGACGCGGTCATGGTTCACAGCCATCGCGTGGGTCAGCTCCTGGGCGATGTGACCGGTGATCGCTCCGGGGTCCAAGTAGTCGGTTTTGGTGTAGATGCGGCCTGCCTGGGCGAAAAGCGGCGTGGAATAGAGAGCCAGGAGAAATATCACGCAAAAGCGCAGAGGCGCAAAGGTTTGGAAACCCCGTGCTTCGCGTCTTTGCCTCTTTGCGTGAGAAAATTTCCGGTTCATGGCTTTTTAGCCCACTCCTTGGCCTGGGGGGTGAGGGGGTGTCGGGGGTAATCTTTGGCGAAATCGGTCCACATTTTGCGCGCTTCCTCTTTGCTGCCCTTCTCGTAACGAATGCGCGCCAAGTAATATTGAGCGTCGATCTGGAATGGGCTGTCGGGTTGCACTTTTTGGAACGACTCCAGTTCCGCAAGGGCTTCGCTCCATCGCCCAAAGCACATGAACGCGCGGGCGCGCAGCAAGAGGTAGTCGCTGTCGAATTTTACCATGGGCCGCCTCAGTTCCCATTCGACGAGCTTGTATTGGGCCTCTTTGGAAAAACCTCTGTCGAGCAGGTCGCGAATGGCGATCGAGGCGGCGCTGTCTTTGACCGGAAGCGCCAAATCATTCTTCTTCTCGCCGAGGTTTTTATACATCTCGGCGGCTTCCTTGTAGTGCCCCAGGAGGCGGTGCAGATCGGCGGTGCGGATTTTGATCAGCCGGCTCAAATCGGGATTAAGAAAGGAGAGTTGAGTGAGGCGTCCGAACGCATCCGCGTCGCGCTGAAAATAAACGAGCAGGTCCAGCTCCGCCGTGGTGAGGTCCGCCAGATAAATTTTTCGCGTGGTCGGCTGCAGGGAGACGGTGAGTTCGTAGAATGCTTGTTTCGCACGCACGGGATCGGTTTGAGCAAGGGCGCGGAGGGCCGCCAGGCGCGTCGGCATCCAGAGTCCGTCCGTTTGGGTTGGATCGCGCCAGTATTCAGCGAACCGGGCGATGTCCCGGTCGGCGCCGTATTCGCACAGGAGGGTGAGACGCGGGCGAATCGTCTCGGGAGTCAGTTTCGAGCAGTCTTCTGCCAGAATCATCCCGAGGTAGCGCTGCACTTCACCGGGGTCGTTGATGGAGGCGCGCTGGAGCCGGTCGGGGATGTCGATGCGAAAGACTTCGTTGATGGTGGTGCCGGTGCGGGTGAATGTGCATTTGAGTAGCTGCGAGTTGCTTCCCGTGAGCAGTCGTGCGCCCGAGGAGCCCGTGACGGTCGCGCCGTCTTCAAATTGCCAGGTCGCCTCCCACTCCTTGGCAAGGAGCGGCGGGCGCACCTCGAACCGGGTTTCATAAAACCATTGGCCGGAATAGGCGGCAAATGTATCGACACTGGCCCGAATCATCGGAATGGAGATTTTGTCCACTCTTTGAATCGCCACAATTTTGCTGGAGCCGGGATGCACCCAGGATTCGGCAGGGATGGCTTCAAAGCCGGTATCGGTTTGCCATCCGAGGACGGTGGCCGCTTCGAGGCGACCCTCGGGTCCAAGATCCCCTTTGGCGGCGTAGTAATCGATTTTCACAAGCCCTTCGGGGCATGAGATGGTCTTTTTGGCTAACCTTGCGGGAGTCGTTTCCGGGGTATGCCTTCCCGGCCAGCCGAATTGCTCCTGGTCGTTGACGACGACAAACGAGCAGTCCGAAGAGAGGGTGTAAAAGGTAATGTCACGCGCTTTGGGCAGGCGCAGATAACCGGAGTAATGGGAAAGGAAATTTACATTCGGCCCGAACGGGTTTCCGCCGCGGTAGATGGTTGGGAAGAATCCTGCCCCGGGAGGTTCCTGCGATTGCGCCCAAGCGTATTTCAAGCTTTGGAGCGAATCGAAGTTGAGGTTGGGCGGCGCAGGCCGGGTTTCCATCAGGAGGCTGATTTTTGGGGTCCAATCCGGCAGCGCGCGGGTTTTGTCCCCGCCGAAGTAGAGGAAATAAAGCGCATCGGGCTCCATTTTTTGGGCGAGGAGCACGATGCGTCCACCGGTAAGGCGTCCGATCCGTGCCAGGGGCTGCGGGTTGCCATCCTTATCCGTGAGGAGCAGATCGCCCAAGTCGGGTCGCGTTTGGCCGAATTCCGGGAGATTGATCTCAATGCCTGCTTCGGGGATTTCGGGCGCGGCGGCGAGTTTAAGTATTACGCGATAAGGAGCATCGGCAACCGCCCACAAAGGCTGGGAGCTTTTGCTTTTTGGGGGACCTGCGAAAAGCGTGGAGGCCAGCAGGAGGAGCAGGAAAATGGGAAGACGCGTGTTCATTCCTGGAGAGCGCGATAATAATCTGCGACGGCTTTTTTGTAGGCGGGTGGAGCCTGGCCTTCATCGCCGCCGAGGAGTTGTTTGTCCTGCGCACGGGCCGTGTCGCCCGTGGTGAGGCTCACGACATCACCGGGCAGGATGTTGCCTTTGGCTTCGTTGAGCTGTGTGACAATTTTCTGGTGCAGGTTTCGGAAGTCGTCCATGCGGCCTTCCTTTAAAGCGGCCTGGGATTGGTCCATGAGACGAGCCACGCCCGGAAGTCCCTTGGCGCGAAGGTAGAGCAGGCTGGCTTGACTGTAGGTTTTGGAGGTCTTCTCCGCAAGGAGCGCTTGCTGGACGGCGAGGGCGTCGCTGGCGGCCATGCGAGGGGCATTGCTGGCGCGCAAGGGCGCATTGCCATCCATGCCGTTGCGATCGCTGAATCCGCCCGCCTTGCCGCCGCCGGTTGCGCGTGCTTCCTGAATGCCGCCATCATCTTTGACCTGCCCTTGCTGCATCGGGTCGTTGCTGCGGCGCGTTTCCGGGGTATCGCCTTGGAGATTGCTGGCGGTGTCGCCAACCATCTCGCCGTTGCTCATCCCTTCGCGTCCTCCGCTGGACCGGCCCATCTGTTCGTTGTGATTGGGTCGGGTGTTGCCGGATTTGCCTTGCGCGCTGAAGCCGGGCATCGGTCCGTCGGCGACGCTCCAGCCTTGCTGCGCCATCGCAAGCGCCTGGTTGGAGGCGGCGTCCTGGGCTTTTTCCGCGAGACCTTCCTGTTCCTGCAGAAGATCCCCCACGAGATCTTCAAACGCATCCGGCAACGGCAGGTTCGGGATTTCGGGCATCTCCGTTTTGTCGAAGTTTTCCATGAGAAACTTCGCGGTATCGAGTTTGTTGGGAAGCCACATCTCCAAATCTTCGGCGACTTTTTTCGCCTGCTCAATGGCCTGGAGCAGCGAGTCCTCCTTTTGAACGGCGACCTCCTTGGCGGTGAGGTTGCCTGCCGCGGCATCGGCTTTGTCGGCCTGAATCACGTCCTCGTAAATCTGCGTCAGCTCGCCGCGCAATTCGTTGGACGGCTTCATATCTGGAAAGACATGGGCATCGGTGAGCATTTGCTCCACGACTTCGGCCATGAGGTCCTTGCCCTTTTTCATTTCGTCGGCGGTGGCGACATCCTCGGGCCGCATATCGGCTTTGCGGGCGATCTCCTTGCTTTTTTCCACCACCTCGCGCTGGATTTGGGCAAGTTTTTCCAGTTTGTCGACCATCGCTTTCGCCACTTTTTTCATGCTATCGGCTTCGCGCTGGGCGGCGGCGAGTTGCCATTGGTTGAGCAATTCGACGAGCTTCGCCAAGTTGTCGATCACCTCTTTCTGGATTGTCGCGGCTGCCGGGAACGCCCGGTTTAAGAGTTGTTCCGAAGCGGAGAGCATCTGCTCGTAGATGGCCATTTCTCCAAACATTGCCGCCACTTTTGTGAGCCGGTTGCGGAAATCCTGATCGCCAATGGAACCGTCCTGCGCCGCTTTCTCCAAACCTTTGCGCACCCGGACCGATTTTTCGGAAAGGGCGTCCTGGCGCTCGGCCAGGGCTTTGGCATCGGGGCCATTTGCTTTGTTGGTGTCCCGGTACAGTTCGCGTTGATTGCGCAGCAATTCTTCCACCCCGGAGATGAGGTCCTGGATTTTGCCCTTCGCGGCATCGTTCTCGGCGGTTTTCAATGTTCCCTGAAGCCGGGCCAGAATGGCGGCTTCCAGCGGAATGGCTTGCGCGAGCGCGGCGGTTTGCCGGGTGGCGTCGGCACCGGTCACAGCGGCTCGCAATGCGAGAATCGCTTCAGGCATTTCCTTGGCAACGAGCGCCTGCAAGTTGGTGCGGGCTTCCGGGGCGATCGCTTCGGTGGAGGCGGCCAGGGCGCGCGACATCTCGGCGATCTGCGACTGGCGTTCCAGCAGCGGCGGGAGCTGGGATTTCGTGGCGGGTTCGTTGATGGTGCCCAGGGCGGCTTGCGTGCGTTCGAGATTGGTGGCTTGGAGCTTGATGAGCGCTTCAAAACTGTTCATCGCTTTTTTCGCAGCGCTTTCCTCCTGCTCCTTGACCTCGTTTTGCGAGCGCAAGGTGACGATGATGGGCCGCGACCATGTGACACCCGGTCCGCTCACGTCGTTCTGGTCTTTCGCCACGAGAGCCAGCGTGACGCGGTCGTCTTTGGCGTATTTGGCGAGAGGCACTTTGAGCGTGGCGGAAAACGATTTTTTCCCAGCGATCTTATTCCAAACCTGGATCAACTCGGCTTCCTGCGTCTCATCGGTGGTCCGGTAGAGGGCAACGGATTCCAAGCCGTAGTTATCGGTCGCGCTGTAAGTGATGGAGAGCAAATCATCCCGGGTGGCAAAGATCTCCTTGCCTTCCGGCGGCGCAGTGACGGCAATCCGAGGCGGCTCATCGGGAGTGGTGGCGATTTGCAGTGTTTCGCTATCGGTAATGTCGTCGGTGTCGCGGTAATCCACGCGCAGGGAGATGTTCCCTTTGACCACGCCGCTCACGTTCCAGGTGGTGTCGCTCGTTTTCTGAGCGGTCATGCCGGAGTTGCAGCGCAATTCTTGGAGCGGGGCATTGAAAGTTAGCGCGAGCGAGACGTTGCTGCCGGGCAGGAGCCCTTGCAAGGCGGCGAATTCGCGGCGCGTTTCCTTGCCGAGTCGGGTGTAGGCGGGTGGCTCGATCGACGCGGTGCGGGCAACGATGGCTGTCCGGGGGCGCACGGCGATTTCGTAAACGGGCGATAAGGCGTCGCCTGCTTCAATGCGGTAAGCGAACGGTTCGCGCACTTCTTTCCAGGCGCAAGTGAACTCCGGCGAGCCGATCTCGTGATCCATGAGCACCTTTTGCCAATTGCCTCCGGGCTCTCGGGAAAGCAGCCAGACGCCTTTGGGGATCTGGCCTGCCAGGCGCACGCTCACGAGCAGGTCGCGGCCGTTGATGACCCGGGTGGAGCCCGGAGTGAGCGAGGCGATCTGGGTGCGCGTGAGCGGGGCGATGGCGCGGCCCGGCAGAAGAATGCGCGCCGCCGAGTTTACAAAATAGAGCGGGCGGATCGCGGCGAAAGTCCCCATGAGGAGCACCACCGTGCCGAGCCCGATTGCGAGGCGCTTGAGGAGTTCGAAATCGAAAACGCGCGACCAATCCACCTGAGGGAACGGGTCGTTCATTTCTTGAAAGAGCGCCGTGCGGAACCCGGAGTTGGGAGCGAGTTCGCGGTCGAATTGCACTGCGCTGATCAAGGTATTGCGGGAGCCGTCTGCGGCGGTTTCGATACGGCGGGCAATGCTTGCTTCGGAAATACTGGGCAGGGCGGCGCGAATGGTGAGCGCGATGCCGGCAAGGAATGGAGAGATGACCAAAAGAAAAGCGACCCAGCGTGTGGCGGAGCCGAAATGGAACTGCGCATCGGCTAAAAGGAGTGCGGTGAGCAACGCCAACCCGAGCGCGCTTCCCGACAATAAATAGCGGGTGCAGCGCGACCAGCGGAAACGCCGGGCCGCCTCGCGCAGCCGCTCGTGAACGTGTTGGGGATCTAAGGGCATGGCGCCTCCTTTATTTTATAGAGCCGGAAATTGGTGAAATAAGATTTCCCGGCGTCTTGGGTGGCTTGGTAGGTGAACGCCTTGAGGGTGAGATACTCGGGCGGGACATCCTTGCCTCCGACCTTGGTGGTTTTCGGCAGCGTGAATTCGCGGGAGACGGTTTGCCAGGTTTTGGACCTCCCCTTGGGGTCGGGAACCTGCGCGCGGTACACCGTCAAGAGGGGGGGGTGTCCGTCCATTGCCGGGATGCGGAATTTGTCGGGCTGAGGGATCGGCTTTGGATCCACGATCCAAGCTTCCACAAAGGTTTTAGCGGTGAAATCCCACGTTAAACAATCGATTTCCACGCGGTAAGTGGCTCCCGGTTCAGCTTTGATGAACGCGCTCTCGATCTTGCACCCTTCGCTGCCCGCCACGTGGGGGGGGAGATCGAACTGGACGCATTTGCCTCCCTTGGGCGCGTGCTCCGAAGTGACCGATATGTAGGTTTTGTTTTTGACGTAAGGTCCCGCATACGGGAAATCGATCCGCCAGGTCGAGAGCGGGTCGGCGGCCGTGAAATTGCTGTTGGGGACCAGATTAGTCTGGGCGCTTGCGGAAAGGGAAAGCGCGAGAAGGGTGGAGAGGAAAAGGAAGGGTCTCATGGCAGATTCCAGAATTTGCGGGTGGCCCAGTCGGCTGCGAGCATCATTAAGAGAAGCCCGAGCAGGAGCGGGTGGTTCCAAAGATCGAGGAGTTCGATACGCGAGGTGTGCTGTTCGGTGATGTGCAGGTCGCGGCGCCAGTTGTTCCACTGTCCCATGGGATAATATTCGCCGCCATTGGAGTGGGCAATGCGTCGCAGCGCGGTGCGGTCGATCGGTTTGCCTGTGAGTTCGGTCGCGGGCTGGGTGACGATGAATCGGGTCTCGCCTTCCACGGTTGCGCCGTTTACGGATGCGGTGGCTTTGGCGCGGAACACGCCGGGGACATTCGGCTCCACCGCAACGCGATACCCGGCGACTTTCTTCCCATCGCGCCCCATCAATTGGGCCGGGCGCAGGGTGTATTCAAACGTCTTGTCGTCGGGAGTGCGGACTTGCAGCGGGAGGGTTGCGGGGGATTTGGCCTCGGGAGAGGCGGTCCGCAGGATCGCGCGAATCTCGGGTTGTTCACCGGAAAGATAATTGGTGCGTTCGGAGAAAAGTTCCAGGCGGTTGCTGTCCTGCTTTTGCTGCTCTTTCGGGATGAGCCAATCCATGAGCTGCGCCCAAAAGGTGTCGTAGGGGGAGCGGTTGGCCGACCAGCCCTTTGCGGCGAGCCGCCAGCGCCAGAGGGTGTCACTGAGGATGACGATCACGCGCCCCTGGCCGTAGCGCATCGAGGCGATGGCCGGCGAGGCTTTGCCGTTGACGCTCGTTTCAACCAGCACTTCCGCATTGGGGGCGACGGAACCAGCGAAATTAAACGTGAGCAGCGGCGGGAAATCTTCGATGGCCGTGAAGAGCGAACCGAATACCGGGTGGTGCAG